>DASRUI010000084.1:0-24659 GCA_035655515.1 Thermodesulfobacteriota bacterium | reverse complement strand
AACCACGCTAGCGTGGTTGTGCCTTTGGGTCCCACGATTACCTCCGTGCAACAGAATCAGCCTTCAAGCGGAACGCCCGGTTACGCGGTGCCCGGTTCCACCGGCCTGAATACTACCAGCCCTAATATCGGCGCTCTTTATACCAGCAGGATGTCAAACGCCGTGATAGGCGGCGCTACGGTAAGGGTTTCCGCGGATATCGCGAGCAATACCGTGTCCGAAGACACCGGAAGCGCGATAAACGTCAATTCGGCCAAGGTTTACTATGCCTCGACTTCGTACGCCACCACCGCGCCTCCCACGGACTTTTCGTCTTATGCCGAACTTTCGATGTTTAAGACCTCGGACGATAGTTCTTGCTTGGGCTTCAGTTCCACGACGCGCTGTTATGCCACTATCCCTTCACACAGCGAACTAAGGGTATGGTATTTCATAAGGGCAATTGACGCGGACGGCAATTTCGATGCCTCTCCGGAACCTTTTGTAACGTCGGTTAATACTTATGTCTACGACCAGAAGCCGTTCGACCCGTGCGATCTCACGCCTTCGACGCCGGCTTCTTTGTCAGTTGCCACCGTGACGGCAGACCATGCGGCCATAAAATGGCCGAGGATAACCACATACACTACCGGCGGCACGATAACTAAAGCCACCGACCCGATATACTATCAGGTCTGGAGGCGTAGTTCCATTGGCGGCGCTTATACAAAGATATATGAGGTGCCGGATATCGATAAGCTCGATTGGGGGGCGTCTGTTACAAATGTGTTGCCATCGAGTTCAGCCTACTTTATCTGTAATAATACGGCGCCGACAAATCCGACCTATAATGCCCAAAACACCTGTTATTGGTGGAATTATTATAGTACCGCCGGGAGTACGCTCAGTGACCTCGACGTGACCTACTACGTGAAGGCCGAGAACTCATGCGGCAACGATGTCCTTGCGGACGACGATAATTCGAGCGCGGAGACCAATACCTATAGGGAGTGTGTGGGCGCGGCCACGGCGGTCATAACCGTCTCTCCGTCGAGCATTGTTGCCGGGTCGAGTTATACGGCGCTTGTGTCGGATTGCGGCAATGCCGGCGGGGCGCTTACGGTAACCAACAAGGCCGACACCGGCAATATCCTGTACAACGCGTTCGTAACCGAAGGCACGACCAATACGCTGAATACCACGACCGACATAGGCCAGAGTGCGTCCAAGGTTTACGTGAGTTCAGGCTCGACCGGAGACCTCATAAGGGTGAATTGCCCGGCATGTACCGGACCTCCCGCTGAGGTGACTGTAACGGTAACGCAGAATCCTTGCGATTCGACGCCTTCGATTCCCGGAAACTTTTGCACAGGCGGCGCTACGGCGTGTTCGACGTCCGGGCAGAACATGACCCTCAGATGGAACGCGGTTACTACCAATACCGACGCATCAAGCATAACCGACCTCGCGGGTTACGAGATATGGGAAAGGGCAGTAAAGAACGACAACAGCACCGATACGGGATGGTATCTGAGGACCACCGCGGGCACGGGCTCGGGGGTGAGGTCAATCACGGTTGATTCGGATCGGGGGGCTGTGAGCCAGTACAGGTATTACTTCAAGATAAGGGCCTATGATACGTGCGGAACGCCGAATACGAGCGGATATACAGCTGAGTGGGCGGAGTAACCTCTCCTCCCCTTTGTAAGGGGAGGAGAGGTTAAATAGGGGGCGGGCAACGGAGATTATATGGATTTCATGAAAAATATAAAAGCTTGTCCCCGCAATCTTAAGCGGGGAACCAGTTCTTTTTATAAATCGTTCCGTATAGTTCCCCGCTTTCGCGGGGACGACGTCTGGATTCCCGCTCAAAACACCGCGGGAATGACAAGAAGGGGCGACCGCGGGAATGACAGAGGCGGCGTGCGCGGAAATGACATCCCTAATTTTGTCATTGCGAGGGGCTTTATCCCGAAGCAATCTCAAGAAACGAGATTGCTTCGCCGACCCACGCCGCTTGGCGTGGGTACCCCGCGCAATGACAAAAGCGCAGGTATTAAGCAGGAGCGGGGAGACGAAAAGGGTTTTGTCCTCGTCCTTGCCATTATCATTATGGCGGCTATGACCGCCATAGGGCTTGCCGTGGTTACGACCTCGACGACCGACATGTTCATAGCGCGCAATGAAGTAGAGTCGAAAAATGCGTTCTATCTCGCCCAGTCCGGAATGGAGGAGGCTCTGGGGAGGATGCACCTTCGGGCCACCAACGCGAGGTTTGTCGGGGAAAATTCCGCTCAGAAGGCCTACAGGAAGTTAAGCACTATGCCGGTGGCAATCTATGGAGCAGGCTTCCCCGGCACCCCTGGGAATTCGTTTTCCTCAAGCGTTCTTAATGTTGCCGGGCTCGGCGGCACGTATAACGTAACAGTGGATTACGCGAGAGAAGAGGCCGGCACGTGGTCCGATGACGGCGGCACCTTCAACGATGACGAAGGACATATTCCCGGCAACGAAGTAGTCCGTTATTGCACCGGTTTCGGTTTTTCCGGCACAGGCGTGCCGACCAATTGCGACAGCGGCCAGCCTGTTTACAAGGTAACGTCAACCGGCACGACTTCGTCCGGCACAGTGGCTACCATAGTGGCGTATGCCGCGTCGAGCATGCTTAACGTCTTGCCTCCGGGCGATACGATTCTCTTTACCGAGGGGGGCATAACCATCGGGCCTGCGGCAAACGCGACCATCAACGGGAGGATAGCTTCTTTTAGCGGATCTGTTACAAATTGCCAGATTGCGAAGAATTGCAACGATAGGTCAGGCGACATTCCGGGCTGGAGTCCTCTATGGACAGCCGGCGGCATGACGGATTATATCGGGGTGAACATAACTGAACTCAAAAACATGGCTGATTTCCCGTCGCCGTACGACCAAAGCGGAGGCAACGTTAATTACAGCACTAACGGCCAGTGGGGCACGGTTTGCAACGAGGGCACCGTAAACGATACAACCGATCCGGCAGTTAAATCTGCGCACGATTGCGATAATGAGTCGAAGATAATCTATATAGATAACGCCGGAAAGACGGCGAATTTGGCGGCCAATTCCACGGGAAGGGGGATACTGGTCGTTACGGGAGATCTTGACCTTGCCGGAGGAGTTTTATGGGAGGGTATGATATACGTCATGGGTGATCTTAGCATAAGCGGCGATGTGACGGTGTTCGGCACAGTCATGGTGGACGGCGGCGCCGCGTCAGTCGACGGCGCCATGTCAGCCAACGACGTTAATGTTAATGGCGGTTTTAATGTCTTCGGCAGCACAGAAATCGCCGATGGAGTAGGCGACCAAGTCGGCGCGCCGAAGATCTTGAGATGGCACAGGGAATAAAAGGGCCGTTGCGAGCCTCTTTGTCATTGCGAGCGAAGCCGTTCGTCCTTCGACAGGCTCAGGACGAACGGCTTTTATCGTTCCCACGCTCCGGCGTGGGAACGATAAGGATGATAGAATAAACGGCGGCGCTCCAGTAGTCCGCCTATTTTGTCATTCCCGCAGTGTTTTGAGCGGGAATCCAGTCTTTAATCTTTAAAACAAAAACCTCTGGATTCCCGATTAAGACCTCGGGAATGACAAACTGAAAAAGAAATAAAAAAGGGGCACGCCACCCACCAGTTATGCGAAGTTATATATAAGTTGTCATCAATTAAAAAAAAACTTGACAAATTATGGATTATGGCATAGAGTTACGCATAATTGACTTTGAGGCGCGGAATATTCCTTGTGCGGGTCGGCAAAGCAATCTCGTATTTGGCGTTCGAAAGCGATGTGAAAAATGGCGCAGGCGCATACGGTGGGAAAAAAGAATAAGCTGAAAAAGATAAGGGAAGGCATGCTCTTGAGCAAGAGCGAACTCGCCAGAAAGGCTGGCGTGTCGCCCCTTACCATAGACAGGATAGAGAACGGATATTCCTGCAGGCTCGACACCAAGAGGAAGATAATACAGGCCCTCGGGCTAAAGCTTTCCGAGAGGAACAGGGTTTTCGAAGCGGATTAGGAAACGCGCGGCAACTCATTCTCTCCCTCCCCCTTAATGGGGAGAGGAGGCAAAGACAAAAGGTATTTTTAATCCCTCCCCCGATGTTACATCGGGGGAGTTAGGAGTCAGAGGGGATTACGGTTCTCCCCCGACCCGCCTTTTTGGCGGGTGCCCGAAAGGGGAGTTAGGAGTTAGAGGGGATTATGGATTTATCGTCGCTTTTCTCGAAGACAAAAGAGGCAGTGGCCCTCGACATCGGTTCCAATTCCATAAAGCTTGTCCAGATGAGGCAGGCCAAAAAGGGGTGGGAACTGCAGAAGCTCGGGCTCGCCTATCTTCCGCCCGAGGCCATAGTCGACGGGAGCATCATAGACTCCATGACCGTCACCAACACCATCGCCAATCTCCTGAGGGAGCACAAGATTAAGGTCAAGGAGGCCGTGTCTTCCCTCGCAGGACATTCGGTAATCATAAAAAAGGTGAGCCTCGCGGCAATGACCGAAGAAGAACTCGGCGAGAGCATCCAGTGGGAGGCGGAACAGTACATACCGTTCCCCATGACCGACGTCAACATAGACTTCCAGATACTCGGCGAGAATCAGGACGCCAAGGGGCAGATGGACGTCATGCTCGTAGCCGTGAAGAAGGACGTCATAAACGACTACGTAAACGTCATCAAAGAGGCCGGCCTCAATCCGATAGTGATGGACGTGGATTCTTTCGCGCTTGAAAACATGGTGGAGGTCAATTACGCCCTCGCCCCGAACGAAAACGTGGCCATGGTGAGCATCGGCGCGAGCATAATGAGCATAAGCGTCATCGCGGGAGGGGTTACGGTTTTCACGAGGTCTACCCCCGCCGGAGGCAACCAGTACACCGAAGAGATACAGAGGCACTTCAACGTGAGTTTCAAGGAGGCCGAGGACATAAAGCTCGGAAGACCCGGCGCTCAGGTTAATCCCGAGGAGGCCGCCGCCGTGGTGAGCGGCGTCACCAACAACATGGCGCTTGAGGTAAAAAGGTCGCTTGATTTTTTCCTCGGCGGCAACCCGTCCGTAATAATAGGAAGGATAATGTTGGCGGGAGGGGCCGCCAAGACCAAGGGGCTCAGGGAAGCGCTCCAGGACAGGACCGCGATGCCGGTCGAACTCGTGAATCCGTTTAACGGATTGACTTTGAACCCGAAAAACTTCGCCAATGAATATCTTACCGATATGGCCCCGCATTTCGGGGTGGCGGTCGGGCTCGCGACAAGGAGGCTCGGCGACAGATGATACGCATAAACCTTCTGCCGGTAAGGGCCGCCAAGAAAAAGGAATCGATCCGTTTTCAGATGACCGTGGCCGGGCTTATCATCGTCATGGCGTTGATAATACTTGCCGGCGTTTTCATAAAGTTGAGAAGCGACGTGTCCGAGCTTAAAGGCAACATCGCCGCCGGCGAGAAGGAACTCAAGGAATTGGAAGTGAAGGTCGGCGAACTGGCAAAGTTGAAGGACGAGAAACGGGTCGTTCAGGGCAAGCTCGACGTTGTCAGGCAACTTGAGTCAGCCCGCTCCGGGCCGGTGAATCTTTTCAACATGATTTCCGACGCGGTGCCGGAGAAGGCGTGGCTGAGTTCTCTTGCAGACACCGGCGGCATAATCGCCATTAAGGGCAGCGCGTTGAACGACGAGGTGTTGGCGGAGTTCATGCGAAGGCTTGAGGCCTATAAAGGCAAAGGCATCGGCAAGGTCGAGCTTATAGTGGCAAGGCGGGTGAAGTCGTCCGCGCCCGGCGTCGCCGACATAGTGGATTTTTCTTTAAACCTTGACAGAAGGTAGAGTATGGCGATAGACTTGAAAAACATCGTAAAATTAGACGCGGTAATGAAACTGCCGCTTTCCAAGAAGATTATCATACTCGCCGGGATAATCATCGCGATTGCCGCGCTTTCTTATCAACTGCTTTTGAAACCGCAGACAACCGAGATAGCTAACCTTACGGTCAGTCTCGCCGAGTTGACGGTAAAAGTCGAGGAAAACAGGCGCATAGCCGCCGATATACCGAGATTCCAGAAGGAAAAGGACGAGTTAGAGGAGCAGCTTAAAAAGGCCCTTTCACAACTTCCCAATGAAAAAGAGATACCTAATCTTATAGACAGCATAAGCGAGTCGGCCAGAAAATCCGGTCTCAAGGTTATTCTTTTTCAGCCCGGTCAGGAAACACCGAGGGGATTTTATTCCGATATTCCCGTCAACATGGAAGTCGAGGGGACGTTCGAAAGTCTGTATGCTTTTTGCGTTAAAATAAGCGAATTGCCGAGGATAGTAAACATACAGAATATAGCCACTAACCTCGCCAGTAGCGCGATTTCGTCGAAGCCGGTAGTAAAGGCCCAATTCGTAACGCTTACATTCAGGTTCGTGTCTCCGGAGGAGACGGCCGCGGCCGCGGCAGAGGCCGCCAAGAAGAAAAAATAACTATGATGCGTAAAATCACAGGAATGATTATTTTGTTGCCGTTCGTGCTCGTTGGTTGCGGCGGCAAGGAAGAGCCGGAGACGGAGCAGCTCAAGGCGGCGCCGCAAGTTGCTGTTCAAAAGCAGGAAGCCCCTGTTCAGGCGCCTCAGGCGGAACTTGTTGAAAAAGAAAGGCGCAATCCTTTCGCGAGTTATTTGGCGAAGCAAATAGAGAAACCGGCAAGGGAGAGGACGCCGCTTGAATGTTGCGACTTGATGACGTTCAAGGTTTCCGCGGTGGTAGTCTCGCCGGACGGCAATTACGCCCTTCTTCAGGCCTCCGACGGCAAGCGTTATATCGTTAAAAAAGGAGACCGCATAGGGCTTAAGGACGGAACCATAGTGCATATAGGCAAAGACGTGCTGATTGTGGAAGAAATAGAAAAGGACCAGGACGATAAAGTGCTGGCAAGGCCGAGGACCGAGTTGGCGCTGCCTAAAGTCAAATAACGGCTTATCCTGCTTGGCGTCGGCGCAGGCGCGGCGATTGCAGCTCATAAAAGTAGGTTGGGTTAAGCGAAGCGAACCCAACGTTCCTGAGATCTATTCTGTTTTGTTTTCGTAGGGCAGGGCTTTAGCCCTGCGAAATAAAAAGAAGGAAATGACGCAGACCTAAAGGTCTGCCCTACGTAAAGAAAAAAAGGAAAAGACCGCATAGCATAACGGAGGTAAAAACCATGAATATAACGAAGAGGATTTTAACGGGAGTGTTCGCCGTTTGCGCGGCATTCCTCTTTATGACGGGATGCGCCGTTAAGGGGCCGGCAGTTCACAAAGAACCGGCGGCCGCGGCCGAGGAGGCTAAAAAGAGCGCCGGTCAATTGACGCTCGTGAGCGTCGTCGGGCTCGGCAACTCCGTTCTTGTGGAGGCTGACGGACTGTTGAAATATACGGCCTTCAAGCTCTCCGGCCCTCCGAGGGTGGCGATAGACATGCCGGGAGTCGGCATAGCCGGCGTGCAGGGCATGACGACCGTTAATAATAATTTCATAACAGACATAAAGGTAAGCGCTACGGGCGAAGGCGACAATAAAATCGCCAGGATAGAAGTAGGCATTAGAAGCGGCGTAAACCACGACATAAAGGCCGGTGACGACAGTCTGCTTATAGATTTTTCGGCGGAGACCTACATACCCGGCGTGAGCGCGCCGGAAAAGATAGAAGAGGAACCGGTCGCGGCCGAGTCTGTTCCCGTTGCAATGGCTGAGCCGGCGGTCGCGGCCGAGCCTGCTCCCGAAGCCGCTCCGGCGGAAGTCATTCCCGGCGCAAAAAACATAATTTCAGTCGCAACCTCGTCGGAAGACGGCGTGACGGTTGTGCGTCTTACGGGGGACGGGCAGTTCGGAAATTATAATTCATTCGGACTTGACAGCCCCGCCAGAATGGTGCTTGACATATGGGGCGTGGGAACGTCGGTCGCGAAAAAGGAAGTCGGCATATCCGGGGCATTCGTAAAAAAGATGAGGATCGGCGCCCATCCCGATAAGACAAGGGTAGTGTTCGATTCCAAGTCGAAGAAGGTTCCGGCATACACGATAGAGAAAGACGGATACGCCATTGTGGTTAGGTTTGGCGCGGATGCCGCGAAAATATCCGCGCAAGAGGCGGCGTCTTCCAGGCTTTCCGCGCCTGCGCAGGCCGTAGCAACGCCGGCCGCGATTCCGGAGCCGGCAAAGTCCGAAGTCGCGGCGGAGGTATCTCCGGCCGAAGGCGAGCTTGTCGAGATAAAGAGCGTCAACTTTCGCAAGGTAAGCGGAAACGGAGGAATGCTTTCCATCGCGACTTCAGGCATGCCCGTTTATAAGGTGATTGAGTCAAGCGAAGGGCTTACGCTTACGCTCGACATATCCGACGCGGCCATTCCGGAAGAACTGAAGATGACGCTTGACGCCTCGGAGTTGAATACGGTCGTGTCCTCCATAAGCTCGTTTGAGCCGTCCGAGGCCGGGAAGAACGTGAGGGTATTGGTCAATCTGAACGAAAAGGCCACCTATACGGTAAAGGAGTCCAACGGAACGATAAACGTAGCTTTCGCCGCCTCGCCTGCGGCTAAGGCCGCGGAGGCCGCGGCGGAAGCTCCGGCAAAGACAATGGCCGCCGCCAAGGCTCCGAAGGCCGAGGTTCCGGTGGGAAAACCGCTTGAGGACGCGGCTTTGCAGCCAAAGAAGTACAAGGGCCCGAAAATCGACATAGACATGATAGACGCGCAGATTACCGACATATTGAAGCTTCTTGCCGAGGTGAGAGACATAAACATAGTGGCGTCCGAAGACGTAAGGGGCACGATAACGCTTCGCCTGAAGAGCATTCCGTGGGAGCAGGTCTTTGATCTGGTACTGCAGACCAAGGGGCTTGACAGCATCGAGGAAGGCAACGTGATAAGGGTTGCCCCGCGCGACAGGCTGCGTAAAGAGAAAGAGGAGTTGTTGGCCGCCAAAAAGGCCGAGGAAAAGCAAGAGGACCTTCAAACCGAATACGTGCGCATAAATTACGACAAGGCCTCCACCCTCGCGCCCCAGATAAAAAGCGTCCTGAGCGACAGGGGCGTGCCTACGGTGCATGAAGCGACTAATACGCTTATAATAAGAGACACGAAGGCCGGCATAGCGGCCGCGAAGGATTACATAAAGCAGGTTGACAAGCCCACGCCTCAGGTCTTGATAGAGGCGCGCATCGTCGAGGCCGAGACGAGTTTCGCGAGGGATTTGGGCATTCAGTGGGGCATTGACACGAGAGCCACCCATTCGAGCAATGTGCATACCACCATGTTTGGAAGCTCGGACCAGCTTGGTTCGGCTATTCCGGATCCGGGTGTCCAATCAGCCCCCATAGCGACCACTCCGGTAACTAATCAGGCAAAGACGGGTTTCGCGGGCGATGTCGGCGTCTCCAACTACGCGGTCAACCTCCCGGCCACGGGCACGGCGGGAACGCTCGGCGCGTTGGGCTTCATACTCGGCAAGACAGGCGCCAACCCGATGTTGCTTGATTTGCGGATTTCCGCCGGCGAACAGCAGGGCCACGTAAAGACCATATCGAGGCCGAGGATTATCACGATGAACAATAAAGAGGCCAAAATAGAGCAGGGCGAATCCATACCGTTCGAGACTGCGTCGGCCTCCGGCACGGCGACTTCTTTCATAGACGCCAACCTGAGTCTCACGGTCACGCCGCAGATTACCCCGGACGGAAGCGTTCTTATGAGCATAAAGGCGAGCAGGAACTCCATCGGAAGTTTCCGTACCTCGGCCGGCAAGCCCAGCATAAACAAGAAGGAGGCCACCACGAACGTACTCGTGAAAAACGGCGAGACGACCGTGATAGGCGGCATCATAGTGTCCGACAGTTCCACCAGCGAGAGGGGAATACCTTTGCTGAAGGACATACCGGTGCTCGGCTGGCTCTTTAAGGCCAAATCGATTTCAGACTCTCAGAAGGAACTTCTCATATTCATCACTCCCACAATCGTTGAAGAAGAAGCCGCGGGATAAGCCGGTTTAGGTTGACGCCAAAAATGCACCCTTCGGGGTGCATTTTGATTTGGAGACCGGTATTATGACTGGTATTACATTGAGGAAGGATGTTTTTTATCCCTCTCTCCAAGGGGGAGAGGGTAGGGTGAGGGGGACGAGGTTATAGGATAGTCATTGCGAGGGGTTTTATCCCGAAGCAATCTCATTCTTTTATAATTACGGGATTGCTTCGCTTCGCTCGCAATGACAGGAATTTTTTTATCGTTCCCGCGCTTCGGCGCGGGAACGAGGAGACCGTTTATGCCTCTCAGATACCTCACATCAGGCGAATCTCACGGAAAATCCCTCACCTCCGTCATAGAGGGCATGCCATCGGGCGTGCCTCTTCTTGCGTCAAACATAGACCGTGAACTGTCGCGAAGGCAGAAGGGCTACGGCAGGGGAGGCAGGCAATCCATTGAAAAAGACAGGGTCGAAATCACCGGAGGCGTAAGGTTCGGTAAAACCCTCGGCTCTCCCGTTACCCTTGTGATTCCCAATCTCGATTGGGCCAATTGGGAGGAGCGGATGTCGGTTGAGCCTCGCAGCGCCTCGAAGGCCGAGGCCGTAACCCGTCCGAGGCCCGGGCACGCGGACCTTACCGGCGCTTTAAAGTACGGAACGCTTGACATGAGGGATATTCTCGAACGTTCGAGCGCGAGGGAAACGGCCGCGAGGGTCGCGGTAGGGGCCGTTGCGAAGGAGTTTCTCTCCATGTTCGGTATGAATGTCATGAGCTTCGTCGTTGAGATAGGCGGGGTGAAACTTGTCCCGGCAGGAAGTAAGCGGGGATGCTCTTCGAAAATCCGCGGAAAAAACCCTTTGAAAAGTTTTAAACTCGCGGAATCGAGCGAGGTAAGGTGTCCGGACAGGGCAGTTTCCGAAAAGATGAAAAAGGCGATAGACAGAGCGCGGGAATCCGGCGACAGCCTCGGAGGCGCGTTCGAGATAGTGGTAACCGGAGTACCGCCGGGGCTCGGAAGCCATGCCCAGTGGGACAGGAAGCTTAATGCCAGATTCGCGACGGCGCTTATGAGCATACAGGCCATAAAAGGCGTTGCAATCGGCATGGGCTTTGACGTCGCCTCGACTCCCGGCTCCAAGGTGCATGACGAGATATTCTACGGGCGCGCTTCGTCTGCTCCGCCCCGGGTGGACGGAAAGGACGGCTATTGGCCGATATCAAGAAGGTTTTTCAGAAAGACGAATAACGCCGGCGGAATAGAAGGCGGCATGTCGAACGGCGAACCCATAGTTCTAACGGCCGCGATGAAGCCCATACCCACCCTTTATAAACCCCTTCGCTCGGTTGATATCGTCACGAAAAAACCCTTCAAAGCCGCGATAGAAAGAAGCGACATCTGCGCGGTTCCGGCCGCGAGCGTCATAGCCGAGGCCGTAGTCGCCATCGAGACGGCAAACGCCTTTCTCGAAAAGTTCGGCGGAGATTCGGTAATCGAAATAAACAGAAATTACAGGGCATACCTTAAATATTTGAGCGCCTTTTAGCGGCGTTCTCCTTTTTCTGAAGGGGGTCGGGGGGTTGCCGGCGCATGACAAAGGCCGAAAACATAGTTCTTACCGGTTTCATGGGCACAGGCAAGACAACGGTCGGAAGGGCGCTCTCGAAGCTCACGGGTTTGAGGTTCTTTGACGCGGACGAACTTATCGAGAACAAGGCCGCCATGCCGGTAAAAGACATATTCGCCGGCAAGGGAGAGCCGTACTTCAGACGCCTTGAAAAAGAGGTCATAAAAGAAGTCACGGAAACCATGGCAGGGATAGTATTTTCTGTCGGCGGCGGGGCTGTTATTGACCCCGAGAACAGAGTGAGGCTTAAGTCTTTTGGAACGGTTATTTGCCTTACTGCCGAGCCCGCCGTTATAGCGAAAAGGGTCGGAGAGGGCGACGAGAGGCCGCTTTTGGGCGCGGACATTGACAAGAGGATAGCCAATATCTCGGAACTTCTCAAGCAAAGGGAAGAGGCTTATAAAGATTGTCATTTGACGGTGGATACGACCCATAAGGACGTAAAGGCGGTGGTGGAGGAAATAGAGGGGTTTATAAAGCGTTATCGGTAATCGGAGGGGTAACGTATCATATCTTGTGTCAGTAAAAGGAAAGGGGTATCTTTATAGCTTTTACGGGGGACAATGAGCATGTAGGGCAAGGCTTTAGCCTTGCTTCAAAAACGCAACCCTCCGTCCGCCTGAGGCGGACGGAGGGTTGCTCTACGGAAACAAAAAAAAACAAAAAAACCGCTGCCTCTTTTCTTATGACACAAAATACTTGACGTTACCAATCGGTGGACTGTAATCGGTAAAGATAAAATAACCGGTAACCGATAACCGGTAAACGATAACTGCCATGCATACAATAAAAGTGGAACTCGATAAAGAAGAAAAGCCCTCCCGTTCCTATCCGATATTCATAGAGAGAGGACTTATCTCAAGGGTCGGCGAATTGACGGCGGGCGTATTGCCGGGTGGAGGAAGGTGCGCCGTCATAACGAACCCGACTGTCGGAGACCTTTATCTCGCCCCTGTAATCGAGTCTTTGAAAAAAGCCGGTTTTGACGCCGTCACGATAGAGATACCCGACGGCGAGGAATATAAGAACCTGACGCAGGTCTCGCTCATATACGACAGGCTTCTTGAGGCGCGGCTCGATAGGGACTCGGCGATAGTCGGCTTGGGAGGCGGGGTCATAGGGGACATATCAGGGTTCGTGGCCGCCACTTACTTAAGGGGCGTGCCGTTCGTTCAGGCGCCGACGACACTTTTGGCTTTTGTGGACAGTTCAATCGGAGGCAAGACAGGCGTTAACCACAGGCTCGGAAAAAACCTGATAGGCGCGTTTTATCAGCCAAAGGCCGTCATCATAGACCCGGACGCGCTCTCTACCCTCGACAAGAGGGAACTTTACGCCGGTTTGGCCGAGGTCGTGAAATACGGCGTTATACGTGACGCCGGTTTTTTCAAGTTCATCGAGGACAATGCGAGGGCCTTGACCAATCCGCCTTCGGCCTCGGACGGAGAGTCTCTTGTCGAGGCCATTAAGCGTTCCTGCGTTGCCAAGGCCGAGGTCGTTATGGAGGACGAAAGGGAAGGTAGTATCAGGAGCATACTTAACTTCGGGCACACCTTTGCCCACGCCATAGAGGCGTTGACCGGTTACAAAGAGTTCAGGCACGGCGAGGCGGTCTCCATGGGCATGGTAATGGCCGCGAGGTTATCGCATGTTTTGGGGCTTGCGTCACCGGATATCGCGATAAGGCTGGAAAAGCTCCTTAAAAGACTTTCCCTGCCGATAAAGCCCCCGGGGTTTTCCCCTTACGAGTATGTCGAGGCCATGAAATTGGATAAGAAGGTCAAGGCCGGAAAGATAAGATTTGTCCTTGTCCAAGACCTCGGAAGAGTTATAATGAGGGAAGTTCCGGAAAAGAAACTCATTGAATTCATTGGTGATTTTACCAATTTCGAGGATTGTTCGGCAAATTCCCATTGACTTAAGGCTTAATCTTTAATAAGTTTAGGGGGACTGTCCCAGATTTACGGACTTCGCTTGGCGGAGTCGTAGAATCGGGACTGTCCCCGGAATTTATGCAAAAGGTTAAGGCAAATGACGACATATTTTTTACCGTGACCATGGCGGAGGTTCTCGAAAAGCAGAATCGTTTTGACGACGCGTTGACGATATACAAGATACTGTCGGACTCGAAACCGGATGACGACGCTTTGAAGGCAAGCATAGAGAGACTCAAGGGACGGGCCGAAGGCAAGGGGTATTCGAAGAGATAAGGCTTATCGAGGCGCGCTATATGGATTTTTTGAAACTTATTAAAGACATGGTGCACGGAGTCGAGGGAGGGCTTGCCGGAACCGTAATGGGCATGGACGGCATTCCGATCCAGGGCTACGCTAAAGACGGCGCCTCCATTGACACGGAGATGCTTCTGGTCGAGTATATAGGCGTTCTGGGCGAGATAAAAAAGGCCTCCGAGATATTGAATCTCGGCGAAACCGAAGAGATAATAATAACTCTGGGGCGCGTCAGGATTGTCTTGAGGATTATAACAGGGGAGTATTTCGTCGCCTTCATACTCAGCCACGACGGAAACCTCGGCAAGGCAAGGTATTATCTCAAGAAGGTCGCCGCTTCAGCCGCGGGGGAACTCGCGCGGTAGGGCGAGGGCTTTTTTATGAGGCATAGGTTCTTCTCCGCGCTTATGGACGATTTTTCGATTGACGCCGTTCTTATCACGGGCAGGACGAACGTAAGATATTTTACCGGTTTTACCGGCTCTAACGCGCAGGCAGTCGCGTTCAGGGACGAGAGATGGTTTCTTACCGATTCCCGCTACAAGACACAGGCCCGCGACGAGGTCAGAGGTTATCGGATAAAGATTTATAAAAACGGACTTCCCGAGACCTCGGCGCTCATAAAAAAGCGCAAGGTAAAGAGGCTCGGCATAGAAGGCCGCGCAATAGATTATTCCACGTATCTTAAGCTCAAAAAACTCCTCCCCGGAACGCGCTTTATTGACGTGGAGGAGGGGATAGCGTCGAGAAGGGCGATAAAGGATTCTTCGGAGATAGAGGCCATAAAAAAGGCCGTGTCTTTCGCGGACGCCGGTTTCAGGGTTATCGAAACGAAACCAGTAATCGGAAGGACCGAGAAGGAACTGGCCCTCGACATAGAGCGGGAAGTTAAAAAGAGGGGAGCGGACGGGTTGTCTTTCGATATCATAGTCGCCTCCGGAAAGAGAAGCGCGTTGCCGCACGGCGCTCCGTCGGATAAGAGGATTCGAGCCGGCGAGTTCCTGACGATAGACATGGGCGCGTCTTTCAAAGGTTATAAATCGGACGAGACGAGGACGTATGTAATCGGACGTCCCACAAGAAGGCAAAAAGAGATTTACGGCATAGTCAAGGCCGCTCACGACTCCGCCATGGAGGCTGTGAGGGACGGCGTTTCGGCGAAAGACATAGACCGGGCCGCGAGGGACGTCATAAAAAAAGCCGGTTACGGCAAATACTTCGGACACGGCACGGGGCACGGCGTGGGGATGGACGTGCACGAAGCTCCGGGCATAAGCGGACTCAGTAAGGACGTTTTAGCGTCCGGCATGGTGATAACAATCGAGCCCGGCATATACATACCGGAGTTCGGCGGGGTAAGGATAGAGAGCATGGTACTGGTTAAGAAAAACGGGTGCGAGGTTCTTACGAACGATAAAAAAGAATTGAGGGTTTTGTAATCTTTCTAAGGCATCCGGCTTAAGGAACAGGAGGCAATGTGGACATAAAGGATTTAAAAAGCATTTATAAGTTTCTGAAGACGACCGATATAGTCGAGCTGGAACTCGAGGACTCGAGGGGCAAGGTAAAGATCAAGAGGGCCGGCGCCGACGCTTTGATCGCGCGGCCTCCCGTTTTGGCGGCTACGCCCGAGGCTCCGGCGAAAGAGGAGAAGAATACCAACATAAAGACCATCACGTCTCCCATGGTCGGGACTTTTTACAGGTCTCCGTCGCCCGAGGCCCAGCCGTTCGTGGAGATAGGCTCCATGGTCAAATTCGGTCAGGCGGTTTGCATAATAGAAGCGATGAAGATAATGAACGAGGTGGAGTCGGAGGTCGCCGGCAAGATAATCTCGATTCTCGTCGAAGACGGCCAGCCCGTGGAGTACGGCGAGCCGCTTTTTCACGTGGAATAGAAGGGCGCTTTAAGGGCATTCGGTTCTAAACAAAAGACCATATGGGCATTATCCGCCATGAATGGTTTATTTAACGTATTGAACGTAGGGCAACCCTTCAGGGTTGCTGTCTTTTTTCTTTACGCAGGGCTAAAGCCCTGCCCTACTTTTACGGATTGCGGCTTTTCTTCAAATTCCGGCCTTAAAAAAATCACGGCAGACGGGTATAATAAATATCATGTTCAATAAAGTGCTTATCGCCAACAGGGGCGAAATCGCGTTAAGGATTATAAGGGCCTGCAAGGAGCTCGACATAAAGACGGTCGCGGTTTATTCCGACGCCGACAGGGAATCCTTTCACGTAAAGGCCGCCGACGGCGCCATCTGCATCGGTCCGGCCAAGAGTTCCGGAAGTTATCTCAATAAGACAGCGCTCATCTCCGCCGTGGAGGTCGCGGACGCCGAGGCCGTGCATCCGGGTTACGGGTTTTTATCCGAGAACGCCGCCTTCGCCGAGGTTTGCGAAAATTGCGGAGTCAAGTTCATCGGCCCGACCTCTTCGGTCATGCGCCTCATGGGCAATAAGATTGCGGCTAAGAAGGTCGCGGAAAAGGCCGGAGTTCCGGTGCTTCCGTGGAGCGGCGTTGCCATAAGCGAAGAGAAGGACGCCGCGGCGATAGCGAAGAAGATAGGATTTCCCGTCATAATAAAGGCGGCCTCGGGCGGAGGAGGAAGAGGCATGAAGCTCGTCCATACTCAGGCCGCTTTGGGGAGCGCCTTCCACATGGCGAGGAGGGAGGCCCTTTCCGCGTTCGGCGACGGCGACGTGTTCATGGAAAAGTATTGCGAAAAGCCGCGTCACATAGAGATACAGGTCATGGCCGACGAGCACGGCAATATCGTGCACCTTGGCGAGAGGGAATGCTCCATACAGAGGCGCCACCAGAAGATAGTGGAGGAATGCCCGTCGGTCGCGGTTGACGAAAAATTAAGGTCTCGCATGGGCGAGGCGTCGGTGAAGCTTTGCAAGGACATAGGCTACACGAGCGTCGGAACCGTGGAGTTTTTGCTGGACAAAAACAAGCGCTTTTATTTCATGGAGATGAACACAAGGGTGCAGGTCGAGCACCCGGTAACCGAACTGACCGCCGGCATGGACATAGTGAAGGAGCAGATAAGGATAGCCGCCGGAGAGAAACTCGACGTATCTCAAAAAGACGTTTGCCTTAAAGGCCATTCCATAGAGTGCAGGGTCAACGCGGAAGACCCGTTGACCTTCGTCCCTTCTCCCGGAAAGATTACGGAACTCTACGTGCCGGGAGGCCCGGGCGTCAGGGTGGATACCGCCATATATTGCAATTACACGGTGCCGAGTCACTACGACCCGCTCATAGCCAAACTCATAGTTCATGCCGATACGAGGGAACTTGCCATAAAGAGGATGGGGGGCGCGCTCGAGGAGTTCCACATAAAGGGCATCAAAACCAACATACCCCTTCTCATCAAAATAATGAAGGACCACGACTTCATAGCCGGCAACATCGATATAGATTTTATTTCGAAATTCAAGTAGGGGCACGATGCTCGCCTCGGCGAAGCAGGGCATCGTGCCCCTACCGGGCGCATGATTTTCAAGGCGTGTTTTTCGAGGCGCGCCTTTTTTGGGGGACGCAGGGTGAAGGTCTGGAGGCTTATCCTCGACGAGAATCGGCGCGGCGCGGAGAACATGGCGAGGGACGAGGCCATAGTCCGTTCCGTGGCTAACGGAGAGTCTTTGCCGACGCTTCGTCTTTACGGGTGGAGCGAGCCTACCGTTTCGATAGGCTGTTTCCAGAACTCCGGGTTTTTTAAGGCCCGGGGCGTGCCGTATGTCCGCCGCGTAACCGGCGGCAGGGCGGTGCTTCACGACGACGAACTTACCTATTCGGTGGCCTGCGGAAGCGCTCATCCTATTTTTTTTTCGGGCATCGCCGGGGCTTATTCGGCCATAAGCGGTTGCGTGGCCAAGGCCTTGGCGGATATAGGCGTCAAGACGGCGTTTTCCGAAGGCAGACGTTATAAAGAGAGCCGTTCAAAGGATTTTTGTTTTCACGCGTCGTCCCGGCGCGAGATACTCGCGGAAAACGGAAGAAAACTCGTCGGCAGTTCGCAGAGGCGTTTTAAAGACGCGTTTTTGCAGCACGGAAGCGTTATCTTCGGCGTGGACCAAAGACTTTTCGAATCCGTATTCGGCAACGACGCTGTTTTAAAGGTCGCGTGGGTCGGAATGTATTCGGACGCTACGACGGAAGAGTTCTCCCGTATCTTGGCAAGGCGGATGGAAGAAGGGCTCCGGGTCAGGTTCGAACAGTCGGGGCTTACCGGCAAAGAGAGGCTTTTGGAGATTGCCATAGCCGGGACCCGATACGGCCTTCCCGGGTGGAATGAGGCCGGCGGCGAGGCGGATGTGGAAAAAAACCGCGATTTCCTGTAAAATAGTGAGGCGATGGCTCAAAAAGAAAAAATATTAGCCAAGGCCCAGAAGTTTCTCGAAAAGGGGAGCATAGACAAGGCCGCGGCGGAGTACAAGGCCGCGGTGGCGATAGACCCCTCCGACGTTATGGTGCGCCTTCGCCTCGGGGACCTTTACGCGAAGTTGAACAGCAAGGACGAGGCCATAAAGGAATACAACGAGGTCGCCAAGATTCACACCAATAAGGGTTTTTATCTCAAGGCCATAGCCGTTTATAAGCAGATCCTGAAACTTGACGAATCCAGCCTCGAAGTGCACAATAAGCTCGCCGACCTCTACACCAAGCAGCGCCTCATAGCGGACGCCATGAGCGAATTCAGCTACATAGTAAACGTCTACGAGAAAAAGGGAAGGACAAACGACGCCTTCGACCTCGTTAAAAAGATGGTCTCCATTGACCCGGAGAACATCGGGATTAAGTTGAGGCTCGCGGACATGCACCTTAAGCTCGGGTATGACAAGGACGCCAGAGTCGAGTATAAGTGGGTTTACGACAAGCTCATGAGCCAGGGGAAGTTCGACAAGGCCGAGAAGATTTACTTCGAACTATATAAGGTGAATCCCCGGGACGCGGATGTTACGGAGGGATTGGTCGAGGTTTACAGGAAGTTAGGGAACAAGAGGGAGTTTTTGGAGTATTCGCACGCGCTTCTCAATATTTACAAGGACGACCCGGATAAGCGGAAGGCCGTGTGCGAGTCCATACTCTCGGTCGTTCCGACGGACGCAAAGGCGATAGATATTCTTGGCGAGGGCAGGGCGTCGGAGAGCGCCCTCGAGGCCAAGCCTTTTCTTGCCGCCCCAATCTCCGCCCCAAGCCCGGCGGAGCCCCTCGTCGAGTTCCCGTCGATAGGGGTTCCTTCCGGCAAGCCCGAGGAAGAACCGCTTATTGATTTTCCGTCGGTGGGCGTTTCCGGCGCCGAGTCGGCCAAGGAAGAAGAGCCTGTCACGGAGTTTCCGAAGGTTGAGGAGGTTCTCGAGGACATAGAGCTTTCGTTTGAGTCTCCGGTCGAAGAGATTAGCGTTGCCGGCGAGGAGAAAGAGGAGTCTGTCTCAGGCGGAGCGACCGCGTTGTCGGCGGAAAAGGAAGCCGCGACGGAGATAGAGAGCGAAGAATTTTTCGAGATAAACATCGAACCGCCCGGTGAAGAAGAAATCGCTCCGCCTAAGGCGGACGAGACGTCTGAGGCAGGGAGCGCCGGGGTCGCGGCAACGGAGGAAATTCCTCCCGCGATTCCGAGCGAGGCCGAAGTCATTCCTGAAGTTACGGCCGAGAGCGCGGAATCGCCTTATTCATACGAAAAACAGCCGGGCGAGGCGGAAAGCCCGGCTATGCGGCCCGAGGACGCGGATGTCGGATTGTCGAGTCTTTTCGCCGGTTCCGGCATGGGCGGGCTTCAGGACGTTTCCGTCGCTTTGAACGAAGGCGAGGAGGCTCCGGCGGACGCTTCGGTGGATTCCGGCTACGTGGACCTGTCCAAGGAGTTCGGCCTCGACGAGGCGCTCGACAACCTCGTCGGCTCGTGGTCCGGGGGAGAAAATCAGGAGACCTTCGAAGAGTTCAAGGCCGGCGTCGGCGAACAGCTCGGCAGGGAAGACGTCGAAACTCACTATAACCTCGGCATAGCGTACATGGAGATGGAGCTTTTCAACGACGCGATACGCGAGTTCAAGGTGTCTCTCAAATCGCCCGCTCTCGAATTCGACGCGTATACGAGGCTCGTGCACTGCGCCATGGGGGCAGGGGACCTCGACGAAGCCGTAAGTTACGGTCTGAAGGCCCTTAAAGTCAGAGGCAGGAGCGACGACGAGAGAAAGGGAGTAATGTACGAACTCGGTTTGGCTTACGAGGCCGCGGGCAAGACCGTTGAAGCGAAGGACATGTATCAATCTGTTATGGGCATAGATCCTTCTTTCAGGGAGGTTAGGGATAAGATGGAAGAGCTTGACGCGGGGGCCGGGAAAAGCCCCATTCCCATGGAAGACGACGCTTTGCTTGAGGTCGAATTATTGTAGTTGCGTTTTTGTCATTGCGAGTCCGCCATTATTATTGGCGGACGAAGCAATCCCGTTAGGGAGACGGAAAAGAACTGGATTCCCGCTCAAAAGACCGCGGGAATGACAGGAAATTAATAAGGCCGGCGCAAGTCCGGCTTTTATTTTTTTGAGGGGGGATTATGCCCGTTTGGGCCGAACCGCTGATGAATGACGCGGCCATGACAGGGATTGTCGCCGCGGCTTCGGATTTTGACGCATACCTCGTCGGGGGCGCGCTCCGAAACTTGATACTCGGGCTCGGCGTCGGCAAGGACTATGACGTCTGCGTCAGGAATGAGGCGGATAAGTTCGCCAAAACCCTCGCGAAACGCCTTTCCGCGAGCGTTTTTCTCATGGACGAAGAAAATCGCGTGTGGAGGGTGGTGGGGAAAAGCCAGGGCCTGTGCGTGGATATTTCTCTCATGAGGGGAGATTGCATCGAGGCGGACTTGGGCAAGAGGGATTTTACCGTTAACGCCCTTGCCCTCCGCTTGAAGGATATCGGCAAGGCCTCTTGCCGCGCCATAGACCCGTTCAACGGGATTAAGGACGCGAAAGGAAAAATACTCAGGCTCGTATCCGGCATCGCCCTTGACGACGACCCCTTGAGGGTTATAAGGGCAATCAGGCTTTCCGCCGAGTGCGGACTCCGGATGGACGAGTTTACCTCGCGTCTCGTAAAGGAAAAGATGCCCCTCTTGAGTCGCGTTCCTGTGGAGAGGGTGAGGGAAGAGGCCGTCCGGATTTTTTCCAACCGCGGTTCTGAAGGGGCGGTAAGGCGGCTTTTCGAACTCGACGCGACGGAGTTTGTTTTCCCTGAGTTACGGGGCTGGAAGGAGTTTCCGGGTTACGATATTCTTTCCCATTCTTTACGGACGCTCCGCGAGGCCGAGGCTGTTCTGGATGAGGCCGGGATTATTGACTGCCGCCCCGGGTTGGCGCAATATCTCAAGGACGATATGGGCGGCGTAAAAAGGGCAACGGCTTTTAAGTTGGCCGCTTTTTTGCATGACGCGGGCAAGCCCTCTGCCATGATTTTAGAGGGCAAAGAGTTGAGTTTTATCGGGCACGACACGGCCGGCGAAGCGCTCGTGAAGAAAATCCTGCGGAGGCTCAAGTTCGGCCGTAAAGTCATAAAGACCTTGTCGTCCGTGGCGCGAAATCATCACAGGGTCTTTGTCCTCTCAAGGTTGAAAAGACCTTCGAAAAGGACAAAGGCGCATTTTTTCAACGCCGTCGGAACCGGCGCCGGGCCTGTCGCGCTTTTGACGGCGCTCTGCGACGCGAGGGCGACAAGGGGTTCGGAGGACAAGGCGGTATACGAGTGCGTAAGCAACATGCTGGATTTTTATTTTGATGTCTATACGAAGAAAAAGACGAAGCCGCTCTTGAGCGGAGAGGAAGTAATGAGGATATTCAACGTGAAAGAGGGGCCTTCGGTCGGGGAGATTATGAAGGAGATGGATGAATTGGTAAGTTCCGGAGAAGCCCGCACGAGACGCCGGGCAATAGAGATTGTAAAGAAGGGGCGGGCGAAAAAGGGGTAGGAATAACGGTAGTCATTGCGAGGGGCTTTATTCCGAAGCAATCTCATCTTTAATAATCACGGGATTGCTTCGTTCGCCAATAATAATGGCGGACTCGCAATGACAGAATAAATGGTTGATTTTTAAGCCGTAAAAGGTTAAAAGTGTAAAAACATTCCGGAGGTGCGTCGTGTATAAGTTTTTAAGCGTTTTTTTCGCCGCTGGCGTTATTCTTTTGTCAACGGCATCGGCGAGCAACGGGCAAGACAAGAAAAATTCTTCCAAGGAGGATCTTACCAAGGTGAGGGCCATAATAGAGACCAAGCACGGAGAGATGGAGATTAAGTTTTTCCCCGACGTCGCGCCGGAGCACGTGAAAAACTTCATAAAACTCGCATCGGAGGGTTTTTACGACGGGACCATATTCCACAGGGTTATTCCCGGTTTTATGATTCAGGGCGGGGACCCTCTTACCAAGGGCGACGACAAAAGGAAGTACGGAACCGGCGGCCCCGGCTATATGGTCAAGGCCGAGTTCAACGACATTCCCCACAAGAGGGGGATAGTTTCGATGGCAAGGGCCGCGAGTCCCGACAGCGCGGGTTCTCAGTTTTTCATAGTCGTAAAGGATTCGAATTTCCTCGATGGGCAGTACACGGTCTTCGGCGAGGTGGTGCGCGGCATGGAAACCGTTGATAAGGTAGTCGCGCTTGAGAGAGGACCGAGCGACCTTCCGAACGAGAGGGTTGAGATGAAGGTCAAGATTTTGGAGGGTGCGAAGTAGCTCGGGGCTTTAGCCCTGATTTATATCAGCCCTTCCGCCTCAGGCGGAGGGCTGAGTTGCGTAATCCCCGACAGCGGCGCCTTCATGTTACATCGGGGCGCCGTTGTTTTTTTCGCGGCGTCATAATTTATTTGAATGACGGAAAGTAATAGGTTATACTCGTTAGGGTAGTAATTGGCATAGCAACCGTGAGAATCGGCTTTTAGGCGGGACATCATGGCGAGGCAATCGTTAAAAGGGATTATACGCAATACGCCGCTTAAGGCAAAGCTCTACGTGCTTTTTGCCGCCTTCTTAGTCATGGGATTGGTGGTTTTTTTGGTTTTTACGAGGATTACCTCCGACCTCGCGCTCGACGCGAGGATGGTGAACGTGGCCGGTTCCGCGAGGATGCAGATGTACCGGCTCCTTTATATTTTTAAAGACGTCACGGCCGACAAGAAAATCGAACTCACCGATAAATCCCTGATAGTTGACAAGATGAATTCTTACGTGCTTACCTTAAGGGAAGTTGACAGGTATTTAGCCGCGCGGGAGCAAAAAACCGAGGCCTTGGCCGGCGCCGCCGTGAAGATAGATGTCTTGAGCGACAGTTGGAAGTCTTTTGAAACCCTCCTTATAACGTATCTTTTGAGTCCCGAAGAATACGGAGTGCTTATACCGGACATAAATATTCGCGGCGTCGAGATGGTCGAGGTTACGGACAGACTTGTCGCTGACATAGAAAGGCACCATAAAAGCAACATAAGCCGCGTATGGACGATCATAGTGTCGCTTTTCGCGGGTTCCGTGATTTTCACCTTGCTTGTCGGGTATCTTCTTATAAGGTACATGATTTTTCCTCTTTCAAGGCTCGAGCGCTTCGCCGGTCAGATCGCCAAGGGAGACCTTTCCGCCCGTCTTGATTACGATGGCAAGGACGAGATAGGAACTCTCGTGGACGCCATGAACGGCATGGCAACGGAACTCGAAGACATCCGCAAGACAATGGAAAAGAGGATAGAGGAGCAGAGCGAGCAGTTGGCCTCGGTAAAGAAACTCGCCGCGGTCGGTCATATAGCGGCGGGAGTGGCTCACGAGATAAATAACCCTCTCGCCACCATGCAGATATGCGTGGATTCGCTCCACAGGAAATACTCCGAAGAGGAACACCGCGGCGAGCACGTGCTTCTTCAGGGGTATCTCCGGATAATAGACGACGAACTCAAGAGGTGCGCCGCGATAACCGCCGGGCTTTTGGATTTCAGCAGGGAAAGGCCGCCCAAGAAAGAACCGGTTGACGTAAAGACGCTCATCGAGGATACCGTAAGCATGCTTCTTATCCAGAAGAAGTATTCCGATTCCTGCAGGGTGGATTGCGACTTTAAAGCGGACAACAACATGGTTTTGGGAGACGACGGCCAGCTCCGCCAGGTCTTTTTGAATATCATGGGCAACGGGTTTGACGCCATGGGGGGCAAGGGCGTCGTCAAGGTGAGCACATCGTCTGTTTCGAGGCTCGGCAGGGGCATGCTCTGCGTAAAGTTCGAGGACAGCGGCCACGGCATAAAACCCGAGGACATGGGCAAGGTATTCATGCCGTTTTTCACCACCAAGGGAGCCGAGCGCGGCACCGGGCTCGGGCTTTCAATATGCAAGAAGATAATAACCGGGCATGACGGCTTGATAGAGGTTGATTCTGTTTACGAGGCCGGTTCGACGTTCACAATATGCCTGGAGCAATATAAAAAGAAGGACGAGGCGGCTGAGGAACCGGAATTTATCCAAAAAGGTTTTTTCGTTAATTGGATGTAGGGGTGAAGTAGGGGCACGATGCATCGTGCCCCTACAGGGGAAAAGGACGGCATGTTTGGTTTAATAAAGGAAAAGGCATAAGGGCCATGAAAGACGTTCGGGCCCCGGGGTTCGGTCTTTTGGACGCGGTGGTGGACGCGTTGCCGTTCAAGCTTTACGTGGTGGACAAGGCCATGAAGGTTGTGGCGTGGAATAAGAAGGCTGAGAAAGGCGAGTTCGGCGTCAAGAAAGAAGACGCGGTGGGGAAATCCCTTAGCCCGGCCTTGAATTTTCACAGGGATAAGAT
>DASRUI010000083.1:0-13187 GCA_035655515.1 Thermodesulfobacteriota bacterium | reverse complement strand
TGTATCCTCGTGTTCATTTCGAGGAAGTAGAAGTTCTTTTTTTCGTCAACCAAAAATTCCACCGTGCCGGCGTTGGTGTAGTCCGCGGCCTTTGCCGCGGACACCGCCGCCTCGCCCATCCTTTTTCTCATGTCTTCGGTAAGGATGAGGGACGGGGCTATCTCGATGAGTTTTTGGTGGCGCCTCTGTATGGAGCAATCCCTCTCGCCCAGATGCACGGTGTTGCCGTGCTTGTCCGCGAGTATCTGAAATTCTATGTGGTGCGGACTGTCAAGATACTTTTCGAGGAATACGTCGGTAAGGCCGAACGCCGCCTTCGCCTCGGCGCTCGCGGAGCCTATGGCCTTTCGGAGTTCTTCTTCGTTCCGGGCTATCCTCAGGCCTCTTCCGCCTCCGCCGCCGGCGGCCTTGACCATGATGGGGTAGCCTATCTCTTTGGCGAATTTAACGGCCTCCGGAACGCTCTTTACGGGTTCGTCCGTTCCCGGAAGCACCGGCACGCCGGCGCGTTTCATCATGTTTCTTGCTTTTATCTTATTGCCCATGTCACTGATGGATTTGCTCGAAGGGCCTATGAACGTGATGCCGCGCTTTTCGCAAAGGAGAGGGAGCTTCGGGTTTTCCGAAAGAAACCCGTACCCCGGATGTATGGCGTCCGCCTTTATCTTTAACGCGAGGTCGACTATCCGGTGGATGTTGAGGAAGCCCTCGACCGGTCCCGGCCCCACCATGTAGGATTCGTTCGCTTTTTTTACGTAAAGGCTCGTGGCGTCGCCTTCGGCGTAGATGGCCGCGCAGGGGATGTCGAGTTCCCTGCAGGCCCTTATGATGCGGGAGGCGATTTCGCCCCTATTCGCGACAAGAACTTTTTTGAACATAAGCGGAATTTCCTTTTACAGGAAGGATTATTTTGCCTGTAATACGGCGATAAGTCAATGAAAAAGAACAGTTTCGGCGGATGGTTATCCGTAACGGATTACGGATTCGCGGACGATTTTATGAAGGCAACGGCCCTTTCGAGCCTCACTATCGCGCGTTCTTTCCCGAGGGCCTCGATTGTCTCGAATATTCCCGGGCTTATCGTGCCTCCGGTGAGGGCGACCCTCACGGGCTGGGCGAGACCTCCGAGCTTCATGGCCTTTTCCGTTAATATTGCCTCGAACTCGATTTGGATGGTCTTTGCCGTGAACTCTTCGAGCGTTGAGAGGCGTTTGGAGAGGAGGCTCAAGGCTTCGGCGTTTTCGGAGGTAAAGAATTTCCCGACGGCCTTCGGGTCGTACGCGAAGTCGTCCTTGAAATAAAAGAGCGAGTGCCCGGCCATTTCTTTCAAGGTCTTGGACCTTTCTTTTATTGTCGTTATTATGAGGGAAAGCCTCTTGTCATTTTCAGCCTCCACCCCGTGTTCTTTCAAGAAAGGAAGAAGAAGAGGGGCGAGGGCGGGGGAAGGCGTCTCTTTTATGTAGTGCTGGTTCAGCCAGAGGAGTTTTTCCGGATTGAAAACGCCGGAGGACTTCCCCACGTTTTCGAAAGAAAATTTTTCTATGAGTTCTTCCATGGAAAATATTTCCTGGTCCCCGTGCGACCATCCGAGCCTCGCGAGGTAGTTTACGAGCGCGTGGGGTAGGTAGCCCATGTCGCGGTACGCGATAACGCTCGTCGCGCCGTGGCGTTTGCTGAGCCTCGTCTTGTCGCTTCCGAGTATCATGGGAAGGTGAGCGAAGTTCGGGAGTTTATAGCCTAAGGCCTCGTAGATGAGCGCCTGCTTCGGGGTATTGTTCATGTGGTCGTCGCCGCGTATCACGTGGGTTATCCGCATCTCCGCGTCGTCCGCCACTACGCAGAGGTTATAGGTGGGGGTGGAGTCGCTTCTTAGAATTACGAGGTCTTCTATTTCGGCGTGGTCAAAGGCTATGGGGCCTTTGATAAGGTCGGTTATTATTGTTTTGCCCGGAGGCACCTTGAACCTCACGGCGTGGGGTTTATCAGGAGTTTCTTTGGCGTTCCTGCACCTTCCGTCGTATCTCGGAGGCCGGCCGTCCTTTAAGGCGGCCTGCCGCCGCGCTTCGAGTTCTTCCGGCGAGCAGTAGCATCTGTAGGCGTGTCCGCTTTTAAGGAGTTTTCCGGCAAGCTCTTTGTAAAGGCCGAACCTCTCACTCTGATAGAAAGGCCCTTCGTCATAGTCGAGGCCGAGCCACTTCATGCCTTCGAGTATGGCTCCGACGGATTCTTCGGTGCTCCTCGCGACGTCGGTATCTTCTATCCTCAAGACGAACTTTCCCTTGTTGTGTCTCGCGAAAAGCCGGTTGAAGAGCGCTGTCCTCGCCCCGCCTATGTGGAGGTATCCGGTCGGGCTCGGGGCAAAACGGGTTTTTACTGTCATGGTTACGCCTTTATAGGTTGAATTGCGCGGCGGTTCCGGAAGAAGGTCATTCGCCGCGCTTAGATTTTTTAAACTTTTCCTTCGAGAAAGTCAACCCCGTAAAAATGCCGAGGGAAAAAACAAGAAGCGGCGAGATTATAAGGAAGCTCCTGTTTATGGTCGTGCGCAGATAAAGCCATTCGTAGTTGGACGTAAAGACGAATACCGCGAGCGTTGCCAGAAAAGTCAGCGCGAACGGAACGAAATGCGAGAGAAACGTCATGTCCTTGAAAAGCCTGATGTTCGCGGAAAGTATCAAGATTGCCCCAACCCAGAGTATGTTGAAGGCGCCTTCTTCCCAAAAGAAGACGGCGGCGAGTTCCGTAAACGCCTCGCCGTGAATCCCCAATTTCCCTCCGCCGACGCTAAGGCCGTATAAGGCCTTTACCGCAAGCCACGGTCCGGCGAGAGCCAAGAAAACCGCGCATGGAACGGCGATTCTTTTGATTTTTCCGCGCAAAGGGGCGCCCGCCTTGGCGATAAGGAAAAGGAACGTAAGGACTATAGCCGGGGCGTAAAGCACGAGCCCCTCGTTTTTGGTGAACGTCATCGCGGCCGAAGTTATCGCGGTCAGGTAGAGAAACGAGTTTTCGCCGGTTTGAAACCACCTTGCGAGAAGCAAGACGCTCGTGAGAAGGTAATATCCCGCGGCCATGTCCGCGTAACCGCCGTGAGCGTGGAATGACATGAGAGGTATGCTCGCGAGCACGTAAGTGAAGGCCGCGGCGATTGCGAAAGAGGCGTGTCTTCGGAGGAATGCGTAAAATACGGCGGCCATGGACGCGAATATCGCGAAGTCGTAGAGGTGAACGAGGCTCGCGTTCCACGTCCCCGCGAAAATTCCCATCCATGCCTTGAAAAGAGGCGTTCCGAGCGGATAGTTGAGCAGGCCTCCGCCGAGAAATTCCTCCGAGCCGCTTGCGCCGAGTCCGGATGCCGTGAATATAACCTTGGCCTTGAAGTCCCATGTTGTTACGGCGTCGTCAAAGTAGGGCGGCCAGATAAAGACGTTCAGAAGAGGGAGAAAGAGTTTGACCGCGATAAGCGCGAGGAAAATGACGCCGAGAATTTTTTCGACGGAGTTTGTTTTTTCGGGAGAGGTCTCGGCGCGGCCCGTAAAAAGGGCTTTTAATCCCTCCTGACCTCCCGACCCACGCCGTCCGCCTAAGGCGGACGCGGGTGTCCCGAAAGGGAGGAACTGTTTCTTCATAAGCGCGGCGATTATGAAGAAGCCCGCCGCGAAATACGGGAGAAGCGCGGCGAAAGAATAAGTTATGCCGACGACTCCCAGTAAGAATATGTAAAACGAAAGACATCCCGCGCCGATGCCGAACGATAAGGCCGCGCGTTCAAGGCCGCGGATAAGACCTTTCTTGTCCGTTGCGGCGATTATCGCGAAGCCGGTAACGGACGGCAACAGAAGGGCGACGAACATGAGCGCGGCGTCAAGGAACATTGATTATAGGTTTTCCTCTCTGAATATGAACGAGTAATCGTCGTACCGCGCCGTTTCTTTTCCTTTGGCAACGGGGTTTCCGTCGACATACAGCATGCCGTTATCGAATGTTACGTTGGGGTTTTTGTACACCGCGTGAACCTTTGTCGCGCCGGGTTTTTCAAAGGTAACCGGCTTTAACGGATACAGGAGGTATTTCATGTGCGCGAAAAAATTCCTCCCGGCAGGTCCGTGGAAGTAGAAAATTTTGTCTTCGCCTTTCAGTTGCGCCCTCGCGAACTCGGCGAAGTCGTAGAAATCGTCCATGTTCGAAAAACGCCTTCTTTCGTCTTTCGTCCTGACGTAACTTTCATAGACCGCGTTCGTTGATATAGCCTGATCGTAGGTGTATCTCAAATCATAGGCCGCCCACAACAGAAGCAAAACAATGAATATCGCGGAAACACGCTTTTCATGCCGCGAGGCGTCATTGCCGGTGCGCGGTTCCACTGGCAAGGAGTCTTTTTTCCTTTTTTTCCAAAGGTGCGCGGCGAGCGCGGCCAAAGCCGCCGTGACGGCGATTATGTTCAATATAAACACGTACGAAAACGCGAAAAGAAAGGGCGGGCTGACGGAGTTTATGCTTAACGGGGTTATTGCCTCGGGCCAGAAGAAATTACGCCACGCCGTTATTGCTTTCTCCGCGATTCCGACTGGTTTCTTTATAGCGAGGTCTTCGATTTCCACCGTGTCGCCGAAGCCGGAGAACGTGACGGACACCGTGGATATTTCCCCGTTCCACAGTTTTATCCCCGGATAGCGGGCCCTTAAATCAATGGAATAGGTATTGAATTCGCCGTCGCCCGAAAGAGGCAGTTGCGCGATAGGATAAAAGCGCGTCCTTCCGCCGGCCTTCCACATGACCCTCATTAAGCCCATGGGGTTGGTGGTCTTGGCGCTCATCTCCATGACGTAGTAATCCGCGGCGTTAAGGTTTGGCGTGGGTATGGTTATTTCCGGATCCAGGAGGCCTTTTACGGTAAGGCGCTTATCTTTGAATTCGGCGAAGGAAAAGTTTTTTATCTGCCATGTGCTTACGAATTCGCCGCGCAGAGCCGCGCCGGCAGTTCCCTGAAAAAAAAGCGCGTGCAGGAAGAAGGCGAGAAAAAAGGCGTACGCCGGTTTAAGCATCTGGTTTTCGGAAGGACGAGCCGTTTATTATCATGCCGGCGTACCCGACGACGTGGTCGAAGTCTCCGCTTACTTCTCCCGACGTGGAGTGGGCGAGGAGTTTGGCGCTTTTCGCGCCGAGTATCTTGGACGCGACGAGCGCGACCGCCGCGGGCACCGCTCCGCACATGGTTATATTGCGGGATGCCGTTACCTTAAGAAGGCCTTCGGCGTCGAGAGAGAGAATCTTATCTATGGCGAGACCGTCTTTTTTGCCTGTCACATCGGCGCTTTCGTAGTGGTTCATGTCGCTTGAGACCACGATGAGGACCTCTTTTTTGCAGGCCTTTATCGCGTCCGCTATGGCGCGTCCCATTTCAACGCATTCCTTAAGGCGCGCGTGCATGAGGGTTATGGGCGCTATGCGGCAGGCCGGGTTCTTGACGTAAAGAAAAGGGAGTTGAACCTCAAGAGAATGCTCTCTCAAGTGGGCGGCGTCGTCAGGGGAAAAAAGAGGGGAGTGGTCGAGCACGAGGTGCGCGAGTTCTTCGTCCACTTCGGTTTTTCCGAAGGGCATGCTCCATGTGCCGTTGTCCATGACGGCCGCCTTCTCTCCGAGCCCGGTGTGGTTCGGGCCTATGAGAAGGACCGTGTCGGGCACTTCGATTGACGAGTAGACGCATCCCGCAACAAGGCCGGAATACATGTAGCCAGCGTGAGGCGATATGACCGCGACGGCCTGTTTCTCTTCAACGGTTTTTTCCGTCGGCCTGTCCTGAGCGGAGTCGAAGGGCTTCGTCTTGCCCGAGAAGCAACCCGCGCGGATATATTCCTCCACCGCCGCTTTCAATACCGAAGGGTCGGCCGGGTAGAACTGGTTCGCTACGCATGGTTTTCTTATCATAATAGGGTATGTAGATATTAGCAAAAGGCGGCGCTTTTGTCCAGAAGGGGTGTCGCTTTTACAAAGGGGCAGGGAAGCGGGGGATTCCCGTTGAACTCAGTGTCAGGTATTTGTTATAGTGACAATTCAACATCATAAGAAAGGGACTCTCTCCATGTTGCGGGTGATTAAAAAAGACCTCATAATATTCGACCTTGACGGAACCCTCGTGGATTCGAGCGGCGACATAGCTCATGCCGCCAACAGAACGCTTCGGGAGATGGGATTCCCTTCGATGACGGTTTCCGAAATAAAGGCGAATGTCGGATGGGGAGTAAGGAGCCTTCTCGAGAAGGTCATGCCGAATGAGCCCGCGGAGAGGATAGACGAGGCGCGCCGTATTTTTCTCAAGTATTATTCCGAAAATCTTGTTGACGAGACTCGCTTTTATCCCGGAGTGGAAGACACGGTGCGGCATTTCCGCGCTTCGGGGAAGATGCTTGCCGTCGCGACCAATAAGCAACTCGCCCTTACGGAGAGGATACTCGACGAGTTGGGGCTTAAGAGTTGTTTTTCCGCGCTCGTGGGAGGCGATTCCGTGCCTAATAAAAAGCCGCACCCTGAGCCTCTTTTTTTCATAATGAAAAGCCTCGGAATCGAAAGCGCTGATACGGTCTTTGTCGGCGACAGCGCCATAGATTGCGAGAGCGGGGCGTCCGCCGGGGTATTTACCATAGGGGCGGCCTATGGGTTCAGGGGTAAGGAAGAATTGAAAAAGGCCGGATGCGAGATGATAATAGAAAGCTTCTCTGAACTCGAAACTATAATAATATAGGCATGTTATGGGATATAGATTATATTAACTGCTAAGTTTGTTTTCGTGCCGCGGTTGCGTGTTTTTTTAAATTAATCTATACTTACGGCATGTTCACGAGAAGGACATGCATAAAGCTTGCCGCGATGTCGTCAGTTTTTCTCTCCCTTGGCGCCGGGTCATCCCTCGCGTCCGCTCTTTTTACTCCCAAAAGAAAAGAAAACCCGCGCAGGCCCGACAATCGTTTTATCGAGGGTACCCATGCGGAGCATGGGTCGGGACGCGCCCTCATAGGGGTTAGCAACGGAAAATCCGCGTATGATATGGTGAAAGAGGCGGTTTTTCTCATAGGCGGGTTCGATAAACTCGGCCTTAAGGGCAAGACCGCGCTCGTAAAGCCGAACGTGGTGTCCGGCGAACGTAATCCCGCCACCACGAACCCGGATGTCGTAAGCGCGGCAGTCAAACTGCTTTACGAAAACGGGGCAAGCAAGGTTTATGTCGGAGACATGTCGGCCCTATTTACCCTTTCGACCGCGAGGAACATGAAGAAAAACGGCATATACAGGGCCGCGAAGGATTCCGGCGCCGAGGTGGTGGTATTCGAAGACTACGACTGGGTGGAGGTGCCTCTTCCAAGGGCAAAATACGTAAAGAGCGCTTACGTTACGGAGTGGCTGTACAAGGCGGATATCGTCGTGAACCTGCCTGTGATAAAGACGCACCGCTCGGCGAGTTACTCGATCACACTTAAAAACTTCATAGGCTGCACACATCTCAAGCAACGGCCGTATATCGTTGACGAATCCCATTGGGAGGAACTTGTGTCGGAATTCAACCTCGCCTACGCGCCGGACCTTAACATAGTTGACGGGACAGTCTCGATGGTGGAAGGAGGCCCGTGGAGCGGCACGCCTAAGGACACGAACCTCATAATGGCGAGCGGCGACAGGGTTGGCGCGGACATAGTCGGGCTGGGCGTCATAAAGTCTTTCGGCCTCTGGCCCATGGTTTCGGAAATCGAGGTGTGGGAGCAGAAGCAGATAAAGAGGGCAATCGAGACGGGTGTCGGAAGAGGCAGGGAAGGTCTTAAGCTCGTTACAGGCCAAGGCGATAAGGAGTTTATCGAGCTTATGAGAAAGGTAAGAAGCGTTACCGGCCTTTAGCGTGTCGGCGCTTTGTCGAGCCTCTAAAGGGCAAAATCGGGCGTGTTATTTGGCAATGGTGGAAAAAATTAATTTATGATATATAATTGTAGTCATAGGCCGTTGAAATAAGGCAACGGCGCGTTCAGGCGTAAAAAAATCACAGGGAGGTCAAGTATGGCGGCAAAAAAAGGCAGCAAGGAACTCATAGACGCTTTGAATCTCGACAGGGCGTTCGAACTCGGCGCGATAATCCAGTACATGGGGCATCACTATGAGGCTGAGGGCTCGGAAAGTCCGGCAATTATAGAGATATTCAAGAAGACCGCGATGGACGAGATGAAGCACGCCGAAAAATTGGGCGAGAGGATAGTCTATCTCGGCGGGGTTCCGATACAGAAGCCGACCCCCGTTAAAAGGGGCGGAAAGATTCTCGACATGGTAAGGGAAGACCTCGGCGCGGAAGACGGGGCCATAGCGCGTTATAAAAAGCACATAGCGCTCGCGGATAAGTTAGGCGATACCACGACAAGGCTCATGCTCGAAGAGATTCTCTCCGAAGAGGAAGGGCACGCCGACACGTGGGAGACCGTGCTTTCGAAGCGGTAGTAATTACGGGAGATATTTAGAGGTGTCTACTCTTAAGCTCACGAGGAAGTGGGTCTGCGTCGAGTGCAGTTACGTTCACGAAGGGGACGCGCCGCCTGATTTCTGTCCTGTTTGCATGGCGCCGAGCGAGGCGTTCGTGAAATATCATGGAGCGTAATTAACTTTTTTCGGAGGATTGGGTTTGCAGGGTCGCCTTGCCGCGGAGCTCGCTTTAAGGATAAAAGAGTACGGCCCCATAACGTTTAAGGATTTCATGGAAGCCGCTCTCTACGCGCCGGGCCTTGGCTATTACGTCTCAAGCAAAGACAAGTGGGGACCCGGAGGCGACTACATAACGAGCCTCGACGTAAGCCCTGTTTTCGGCCTTGCCATGGGCAAGCAAGTTCACGAGATGTGGCTCGTAATGGGTTCGCCAAGGCGCTTTACGATGATTGAGGCCGGAGGCGGAAGGGGCTGGCTCACGGGGTGGATGCTGGATGCGTTTTCAAGGCGTTATCCCGGCCTCTTTGAAGCGGTAGAGGCGATTATAATAGAGAAAAATCCCGAGGCCGCCAAGAAGGGCATCTTGCTGGAGTTCGCGGATAAAGTCTCATTCTGCGATGACATTGGCGAAGCAGTCGGCCGGTTCGAAGGCGTAGTCATATCGAACGAACTCATAGACAGCCTTCCGTTTCACAGGGTAATCAAGAGAAACGGAAGATTGAAAGAGATATACGTCGGAATCGAAGACGGACGTTTTATCGAAACGGAGGGGGAGCCTTCGACAAGAAGACTCGGCGAGAATTTCTCGCGGCTCGGCTTTGAACTCCCGGAGGGGGGGAGGGGCGAAGTAAGCCTTCTTGCCCGCGACTGGATAAGGGGCGTCGCCGAGCGGCTTACGAGAGGGTTTGTCGTTACGATCGATTATGGCGCGGCGGCGCGGCTTTTGTACGGGGAGGCAAGGGACGGAAGCGTTCTCTGTTATTACCGGCACACGGTAAATTCCGACCCCTACCGGAACGTCGGCGAGCAGGACATAACCTGCATGGTGGATTTCAGCTCGCTAAAGGCAACGGGGCTCGAGTGCGGTTTGGAGGTAAGCGGTTTTACGTCGCAGAGGAATTTTCTTCTCGGTCTTGGCGTTTTGGACGAACTCAAAGAAGTCATTGAGCCGTCGGTTCGAGTTTACGGCGATATTGTTCATAATCAGGGCATAAAAGAACTTATAATGCCGGGCGGCATAGGCGACACGATGAAAGTGCTTGCGCAGCGAAAAGGCGTTCCGTCTTCCGCGCTTGGCGGTTTTTCTTTCAAGGACACGCAAGGTCAAATCTGACACGGGAGCGGAGAGCATGAGTGAAGAGAATCTTCCGGGCGGCGATTGGGACGTAAGCGAGTGGACGGAGGCGTGGACGATAAAGGTCGGCGCGGCCTATGCTTGCGTGATATGCGGCACGATGGCGATGGTCACGAAGGGCGGGGTAGGCGTCATGGAGCCCAAGTGCTGCGGCAGGCCCATGAGCCGTATTGAAAAATCCGCGGATATGAGGTAAATTTCATGACCGGAGAAAACGCTTCGAAAGATTTCCCGATAAAAGCCGGGATGGTCTATGTGTGCCGGATATGCGGGGCTGAATTATCGGTCATAAAAGGCGGACACGGAAGATTGGCTCCCGTTTGTTGCAATGCCGCCATGACGCTCGTTGCCAGGATAAATTCCATATACGCATGCCCCGTATGCGGAAGCGAAATCACGGTGATAAGCGGTTTTAGCGGGAGTTTTTCCCCGGTTTGTTGCAACACGGCCATGCTCGTCAAGGTCTTTGGTAAGGCTGCTTGAAAATAACTTGCGGAGGAAGGATTTATGCCCGAGAAAAAGGAAGAAAAAAAACACGTATGTTCGGTTTGCGGAAGGCCCTCCGACTCGGTTATATGCCACATCTGCGAGGATAGGATACGCGGCGAGGCTATCGAGAAAAAACGCGAGATAGAAAAGGCCGGGAAGACCGACAGCGGAAGGAAATAGGCTTATATCAAATAATCAGGCACGGAGGATGCATGGTAAAAACCGCAAAAGGCGCGCTGTTTGACGAATTCACCATGGCGTATAACACGGAACTCGACGGGTACGCGTTTTATACCAACGCCGCCGGAATTATATCCGACGACAAGGGCAAAAACGTTTTCATTCACATAGCGAAAGAGGAACTTGACCATATCGCGGTCGTGTCGAGCATTGCCGAGAGGTTAAGGAAAGGGCTCGGCATGGAAAGTTATGAGGAGGCGCTTAAAGAGGGGACTACGGTTTTCGATAAAAAGGGGCTTCCGATATTTCCTAAAGACAACGAACTCATTAAAAGGCTCAAGACCAACCGGACCGACCAAAACGCGATATCCATCGCCGTGGAGATAGAAGAAAAGGCGGTGGAATTTTACGGCAATATGCTTAATCGCGCCAAGAGCCCGGTCGAAAAAATGCTTTTTACGAGGCTCCACGAGATGGAAAAGGGGCATCTTAAGGTTTTCAGGTGGGAGCACGAATCCTTGACCAAAACCGGTTTTTGGTGCGGCAACATGGAATACAGCGTGGAGAAGGAGTCCGAGTGATGCACGACGTTATTGTCGTCGGCGCGGGGCCGGCCGGCGCGGCGCTTTCGATGAGGCTTGCCTCCGGCGGCATAAAGGCGCTCGTAATAGACAAGGCGAAGTTCCCCCGTAAAAAGCCTTGCGGCGGAAGCGTTTCTTTAAAGGCCTTGAATATTCTGGACGTAGACCTCTCGGCGATCGCCGAGGACGTTATTTTCGGAACGACTTTCAGTTTCAAAGGCGAACGAAGCCTTGACGTCATGTCCGAGCGTCCCATCGGGTACAGCGTGTCGAGGGAGGTCTTCGACGATTACCTTCTGTCCAAGGCCAAGGACGAGGGCGCGGAAGTAATCGAGGGGCTTAAGGCAGAGAGGGTTATTGACGAAGGGGACTGCGTAACGGTCTTTTGCGAAGGCGGGAAGGTTTTTAAAACCAAGTTTTTGGCATTCGCGGACGGCGCGGGGCCGGGCATAGGCAAGACGTTTTTTAACATGAATCCGAGGGAGGGCGCGGTCTCGCTTGCCTGCGACATACCCTATGACAGGGATTCGCTCGGCGAAAAGATTAAAGAGAAGGTCTTCGTGGATTTCGGTTTCGTGCCTTACGGATACGCGTGGATATTTCCGAAAAAGAAGGTTCTTTCGGTCGGAGTCGCCTGCGATATATCGAAGGTCGGCCGCGGGATAAAAGAATACTTTGATTCTTTTTTAAAGAACCACGAATTCCTGAAGGGTTGCGAGGCCAAAAACGTGTCCGGCTGGACCATACCGGCTTTTTACGGCGACTCCGTGAATCTCACCAAGGGCAGGGTTCTCGCGGTCGGAGACGCAGGGCATCTCGTTGACCCGTTCCTCGGTGAAGGCATATATTACGCCATAAAGAGCGGACAGATGGCCGCTGACGTATTGGAGGAAGTCATAAAATACGGCGCGCCGCTCAATAAGTACGACGAGCGGTTAAGAAGAGAGTTATATCCGGGCTTTATGGCGGCGGCGAAACTCGGCTCCCTCGTTTACAGGCATCCGCGGCTTTGGTACAGGATGGTGGAGAAGGAGCCTCAGATAATACTCCGTTACTATGACGTGGTGCGGGGACTCGAAGACATCGGGGATTTCTACGATTGGATGTTCGGCATGATAAACGCCAAGCCGTGGAAGGTCGTCAGAAGCTGGATTGAAAGCAGAATGATATAGCAGGGGCGGCTTTCCCGCTTAAGATTGCGCGGGGTACCCGCCCCACAGGGCGGGTCGGGCTCAGCGCTCATAATTTTTCAATTATCTCCCGCGACATATGGGCGCAGGGACTTATATGTTATTCATTGTGCCGTACGGAGGATAAGAAAAGGGGTGATTGTCGTGAGAAGATTCATGGTTCCGAGAGTGGCCCGCTGCAGCGAGGGCTGCCCTACTTTGTCCCGGGCATGACGTTAAACTGCCCTATTTTTTATTCCACCCGACGAAACGGAACGGGTCAATGAAGATAATATTCGATAAAACGCTTGAGACAGGCGTATCATGGCAGGACAAACAGCATAAGGAATTGCTGGACAGGATGTCGGCCTTAAGCGAGGCTACGGACGGGCAACTGGAAAAGGAAGAGATTTCGAGGCTTTTGGATTTTCTCGATGAGTACGTGGTGGTGCATTTTCACGATGAGGAAAGGGCCATGCACGAGAGCGGCTTTCCGAAAACGCTTCCGCATCTGGAGAAGCACATGATTTTCATAGAGGAACTGGCCCGCGTCGAGGCCGAACTCGGCAAAGGGGTAAGCGCGGAGCTTGCCGAAAAAGTCAGGGTTAAGCTTCTGGAGTGGTTCAAGAATCACATCTGCGTCATGGACAAGGAACTCGGCGCGTTTTTGATAAAAAAATCCGGCGGTCGAGCGTCTTGATTTTTATCCATGTCGTGCCGAACCCTGTCCCGAGTAGGGGCACGATGCATCGTGCCCCTACCTTGGCGAATGGCCGAAGGGTTAGGCATTTTGTTTTGAGGCCATAAAAAAAGGAGTTGGCGTTCAGCCAACCCCTTAATTATTTCAACGAAACATTGGCGGTCCCAACGGGATTCGAACCCGTGTTTCAGCCTTGAGAGGGCCACGTCCTAGGCCTCTAGACGATGGGACCGTGCCGGTATAAGCGCGATACTTTA
>DASRUI010000082.1:0-11272 GCA_035655515.1 Thermodesulfobacteriota bacterium | reverse complement strand
AGTTTTTCCGTATTGGCCGGAGGCGCGTCTCACGCCCCTGAGCTTTGCGCGCCGCCCTTGCTTCTGGCAACCATAATGTTTTTATGGACGCCTTCCCATTTCTGGAGTTTCGCCATGCTCCACAAAAAGGACTACGAGGCGGCCGGCATACCCATGCTTCCCGTGATAGTCGGCGAAAAGAAGACCGCGGTTTATATGCTCGCAAATACCTCGGTTCTTTTCATGGTTTCTCTTCTTCCGTTTTTTTTAGGTTATAGCGGGTGGATTTATCTCGTATGCGCCGCAGTGCCGGGCGCGTATTTTCTGTGGTCGAATGTGCTGTTGCTGAAAGACCAATCCGCGCCTTTATTAAGGAAAAATTTCTTGATATCGATGGGTTATCTCGGCATTTTGCTCGTCGGCTTGATGGCGGACACGGTGTTCTGAGGCGCGATTTTCCGTTTTTTTTGTAGGGCAACCCTTTAGGGTTGCGTTTTTGCGCAGGGCTAAAGCCCTGCCCTACATGGTGTCAAATAATCTTCTTGACAAAGCCGAGGCCGGGAGTATAATTTGAATCAGGAACACCCAATACACCATATTTTATAAGGAGGAAAGAAAGTATGCGTAAGATGATTCTTGTTGCATTGTTTGCCGCGGCCGCGATGTTTGTCGGCTCGCAGGCCATGGCGGCGGCCGACGGGGCGAAGATTTTCGCTTCCAAGTGCGCCATGTGCCACGGAAAGGCCGGAGAGGGCAGCGCCATGGCGCCGGCTCTTAAGGGCAATGAATTCATGAAGGGCGATATCGCTCTCATAAAGGCCACCATCACCAACGGCAGGGCCGGAGCGGATAAGAAGTACCCGAAGTTCTCCATAGCCATGCCGAAGTTCACGTTCACGGCCGAAGAACTTGACGCCGTAATAGCCCACGAAAAGGGTCTATAAGGTTTAGTCGTAGTTTTTGGAAAGGCACGGGGGTTTCTCCCGTGCCTTTTTGTTTTTCATCAATCCCTTATTCTTGACAATATCCAGCAATTTAAGTATCTTAAATTCTTCCGTTCAAATCAGGGTGCCGGTATGCCGAGTTTTAATAAAACCACTTTGCTTATTTTTGCCGTCTTGACGGCGTTTCAATTCTTGCCTGCGGAATCGGCGTCAGCCGCCGCGCCTGCGTCGACGCCGACCATAAACGCGAAGGATTTATACGGTAAGTGGTGCAGCCAGTGTCATGGCCGTGCGGGCAAGGGAGACGGCATAAATTCCACCCCCGACATGGCCATAAACCCGAGTGACCACACGGACGCTTCATTCATGATTACGCGCTCGGACGAGCAGTTCGAGCAGATTATAAGCGGTGGGGGCACTGCTCACGCCAAATCCCCTTTGATGCCCATGTGGTATAAGACCCTGAGCGCGGAAGAAATAAAGGCCCTCGTGCGTTATTTGAGGGAACTTTGCGGGTGCGAGTATCAGGGTTCGGTTTCAAGCGAAAAACTCCATAAAGCGGACCCCGGATTCAGATGAGTTATTTCAAGTTTATCGGCGTTTCAGCCTTTTCCGTCTTTTTTGCCGCGTTCGGCGCTTGCGGCGTTTTCGCGCTTTCCCCGGGAACGGATTCGTGCGTCGAGTGCCACACGAAACCCAAATACAAAAAAGATGACATCGGAAAGTTGAAGGAGTGTCTCGCGTGCCACGGCATGGCAGGGCATCCTTATAAGGAAACAGCCAAGCCGTTCTTCGGCAATTCTTTTGCCGAGGCCTCGGACGCCTTGCCTCCGGCGGCTAAAGGCATTACAAAGAAGATTGATTTGAAAGGCATGGTATTCATGCCCGAAGGGGAATTTATCATGGGCACGGACGACAGGCTCCGCGACGAAAAGCCTCTGCACGTTTCTTATGCCGCTTCTTTCCACATAGACAGATACGAGGTCACGAACGTTGATTACAAGTTGTTCGTTGACGCGGCCGGGTATCCCGCGCCGGATAATTGGAAAGGGAATAATTATCCTCCCGGCAAAGGCAACCACCCGGTTATATTCGTAAGCTGGAACGACGCGGTGAATTATTGCCGTTTTAACGGCAAGAGGCTTCCGAGGGAGGTAGAGTGGGAAAAGGCCGCGAGGGGCATTGACGGAAGGGTGTATCCGTGGGGGAACAAGTGGAATTTGAATAACTCGAATAACCCCTTAAGGGGACACAACGGCGCCATGCCGGTCGGTTCTTTCGAGGCCGGGAAAAATCAATACGGCCTCTACGACATGAGCGGCAACGTCTGGGAGTGGGTTGACGACGATTACCTGCCGCACGCAGGGTCGGATTACGTAAGCCCGGAGTTCGGCAACAGGTATAAGATTTTAAAGGGCGGCTCGTGGTGGGACTGCATGTTTTACGGATGCGGCATATCCGCCCCGACTTATAACCGCTCGTTTTTTACCGCCGACACCAAAAACGACAGTTTCGGTTTCAGGTGCGCGGCTGACGTTGAGTAAGAGTTTTACGGAAGGATAAGGAAGGTTACCCCCTTTCCCAAAGGGGGGTTAGGGGGGATTAATGAACCCAACGGTAAAAAGTATTTTCGGTTTCCTGGCGATATCGCTTTCGGTCTTATCGTGCGCCAAGGCCCCCGCAATCGAGGGCATGGTTTATATACCTCCGGGCGAGTTCATAATGGGCAGCGAGGAGGTTGACACCGAGGCGCTCGGAACCGAATTCGGACTCCGCACCGGTAGGTATTATGACGACGAAAAACCCATGAGCAAGGTTTTTCTCGACGGCTATTACATGGACAAGTACGAGGTTACGAACGCCCGGTATGAGGAGTTTATAACCGTTACCGCCGCGCCCGCGCCGCCTTACTGGACGCAACGCGCGTACCCCGAGGGAAAGGCGAGCCATCCCGTAACTAACGTTACGTGGTATAGCGCTGGCATATATTGCGTGTGGGCGGGTAAAAGGCTTCCGACCGAGGCTGAGTGGGAAAAGGCCGCGAGAGGCCCCGGGGGCAACAAATACCCGTGGGGCAACGAGTATGACGAGAAAAAGGCGAATCTCTTTAAAGGCGAGACCGTGCCTGCCGGGAGTTTCGAGACCGATAAGAGTTATTACGGCGTTTACGACATGGGCGGAAACGTGATGGAGTGGACGGACAGCTGGTACGAGCCTTATCTTGGCGCTACCATAATCAATAAGGATTACGGAGGCCAGCACAGGGTGCTTAAGGGCGGCATAGGCGGCATACCCGGGCATTATTTGAATAACGTCATACTCGCGCGAGGCGCGACGCGGCATCATTACCTGCCCGGCGGCGCGGGCGACGACGCGGGCTTCAGGTGCGCTAAATCCCTTAAAAAATAAGGGTCTATTTAAAATTAGGTGATTGTCATTACGAACCAAAGGCGAAGTCTAATTCTAACTCCCTCTCCTCCGCCTGAGGCGGATGGGAGAGGGTAGAGCCTGCCCTGAGCGAAGTCGAAGGGGTGAGGGGGAAGAAGGTTTTAATAATGGTTAAAAAATCTCTCATCATCTTCGCGGCAATGTTCGCGCTTTTTGCCTGCGCCAAAGGCGGGCCTGACATGGCGTTCGTGCCCGAGGGCGAGTTTCAGATGGGCTCTCCTCTCGGCACAAAGGACGAATTGTCGGAAAAGGTCTTTGTAAAGGCCTTTTATATCGACAAACACGAGGTGACGAACGGAAGATACAAGGCATTTGTTGACGCCTCAAAAAGGCAGAGGCCCAAGGACTGGGACGCCTACGGATACAGCGAAGAGCGTAAAGATTACCCCGTCGTTTTGGTAAGCTTTGATGACGCCGTCGAGTTTTGCAAATGGGACGGCAAGAGGCTCCCTATTGAAGAGGAGTGGGAAAAGGCCGCGAGGGGAACCGACGGAAGAATCTACCCTTGGGGTAACGCATTCGACAAGGATAAGGCAAATACGAGCCTCTCCGGCGTAATCGGCGTTACAAAGGCGGGAAGGTACGAGGCAGGCAAAAGCCCCTATGGTGTTTATGACATGGCGGGAAACGTCTGGGAGTGGACAGGAACGGATTTTGACGAAAGAGGCAAGGCCGTAAGGGGCGGGAGCTGGGGTCTTACGCACAGGTTCGCCGCTACTTTTTCGAGGGTGGGTTACATACCGGCCACGAAGATAAATAACCTCGGCTTCCGCTGCGTTAAGGACGGTTAGGGGCTCGTTAGAGGCCGCTTTGTTTTTGTAGGGCAGACCTTTAGAGCCTGCCCCCGCAATATTAAGCGGGGGTCTGCGTCTTTGCGGTTTTTACAGCAGGGCTACCCCACCCTCCCCTCCCCAACAAGTGGGGAGGGGTAAAAGGTAAGAAAATTCACCGTAGCCCTGCCCTACGACTGACACAAGATATGATACGTTATCCATTAATTCCCTCCCTTGTAATAATCCCCTGTTTGATGTTATCTTGAACAGTCATGGATACTGTCAACATAAAAGACTACCTTCCGCTTGTTTCGAGGACGAGCCGTTATATCGGCCACGAAATCAATTCGATAACAAAAGACCCTTCGAGCGTCAAGATTTCCTTTGCCCTCGGTTTTCCGGACGTCTATGAAGTCGGGATGAGCCACCTCGGGCTTCAGATACTCTACCAGACCATTAACGCGAGGACGGACGTTTCCTGCGAAAGGGTTTTTTCTCCTTGGAAGGACATGGAGGCCCTGCTTCGTGAAAAAGGCGTTCCACTCGGAACCCTCGAATCGGGAAGGCCGCTGAATAACTTCGATATCGTCGGATTTTCCCTCCAGTACGAACTCTCTTTTACGAACGTCTTGCAGATGTTAGAGCTCGGAGGCATACCCCTTTACGCGAAGGATAGGGTTGATAGCGCCCCGATTGTCATAGGCGGCGGCCCGTCCGCGTTTAATCCCGAGCCTGTGGCTGACTTCTTCGATTGTTTTTTGATAGGCGACGGAGAGGAGGCTGTTGACGAGATATGCGACGTCGTAATCGAGGCAAAGGAAAAAGGCCTCTCAAGGATTAATCTTCTTGAAAACCTCTCGAAGATACAGGGCATCTACGTGCCGTCTTTCTTTGACGTCGAATATAACCGGGACGGCGCCATAAAAGCCATATTGCCTCTTAAAGAGGGCTACGCGAAAGTAAAAAAGCGTTTCGTTCTCGACATAGACAAGTTGCCTCTTCCCTCGAAGCCGGTCGTGCCGTTCATGCAGGCGGTGCATGACAGGCTTACGGTCGAGATATCGAGAGGGTGCGTGAGGGGTTGCAGGTTCTGTCAGGCGGGGATGACTTACAGGCCGCTTAGGGAAAGAAGCCCTGAGAGGGTTATCGAGCTTGTCAGAGAGGGGCTTAAGAATACGGGCTACGAGGAGGCCTCTTTATTGTCCTTAAGCGCCGGCGATTATACCAATATAGAAGGGCTTGTCTGCGGCCTCATGAACGAGCTTCGCGCGCAAAAAGTCGCGTTAAGCCTGCCGTCCCTCCGGGTAGGCACCTTGAGCCTTCCCATGGCCGAAGAAATCAAAAAGGTGCGGAAGACCAGCTTCACCCTCGCGCCCGAGGCCGGGAGCGAAAGACTAAGGCAGGCGATAAACAAGCGCATAGACGAAAAATCCCTTATTTTGTGCGCCGAAGAGATATTCGGATTAGGGTGGAGGGCGATGAAGTTGTATTTTATGATAGGGCTTCCGGGCGAGACCGATTCGGACGTGGCCGAGATAATACGCCTCTCCAAAGAGGTTAAGACAGCCGGTAAAAAATCCGCCAAAAGGGCGGTTGACGTAAGCGTGAGCGTATCGAACTTCGTTCCCAAGCCCTTTACCCCTTTTCAGTGGCACGGACAGGCCTCACCGGAGGAGTCCGCGGCCAAACTGAAGAGCCTTAGAAATTCTGCCAGAGACGCAAGGCTTCTCTTTAAATGGCACGAGCCTCGCATGAGCGAGCTTGAAGGGGTTTTTTCAAGGGGCGACAGGAGGCTCTCGAAGGTCATCTTCAATGCCTTTCAAAAAGGCGCGAGATTCGACGGGTGGAGCGAGGAGTTTTCGACGGAGGCGTGGCATGGGGCATTCTTGGAAACAGGCTTAAGTCCGGCATTCTACACCGGCCGCTTAAGGCCTAAAGACGAGGTCTTTCCGTGGGAGCACATAGACTGCGGGGTTACGAAAGAATACCTTTACGAGGAGTACGAAAAATCCCTTGCCTGTCTTTATACGAGCGATTGCAGAATCGAAAAATGCACCGATTGCGGGGTCTGCGACCACAGGACCATAAAAAACATAATCTTCAAAAAGAAACCCCTCAGCGAAAAGCAGACGCCTTTGGTTATTACGGAGCCTTTGCCGGTTCAGAGGGTCAGGTTTTCGTTCGAAAAAAGAGGAGACATGAAATACCTGAGCCACCTCGAGACTGCGAAGGTCATCGCGAGGGCATTTCGGAGGATGAACGCGCCCGTCAGGTATTCTTCGGGTTTTCATCCCTCGCCAAAGATGAGCTTCGCGAGCCCTCTGCCTGTCGGGGTGGAAAGCCTTGACGAGTACATGGACGTCGAGTTTGAAGGGGGCGGCTGGGCTCCCGCGACCCCGATGTTACATCGGGGTACCCCGGCGAAGCATTGCAACGGGAAGCCGATTGAGGGGCTTATTTCCGGAATGAACCGGGTTTTGCCCGAGGGGATTAAGGTAAAAGAGGCGGGGATTATATCCTTGCAACTTCCGTCGGCCTCTGCTATCATAACTTCGCAAAGGTATAGAGTTTTTTTGAATAAAGGCCCGGTTAAATCAGACATTAAAAAGGAGACCCTGGACAGGGTTTTAAGGGATTTTATGAACATGGAAGCAGTTGTAATCGAAATCGAGAGGCAAGGGGAAAAGAAGACTGTCGACGCGAGGCCTCTTATAAAAGAGCTCTCTCTCTCCGTTGACATGACGCTCGACTTCGTCCTTGAAAAGACCGAAGGCCTAAGCGTCAAGCCCCATGAACTTTTGGGCCGTGTTCTCGGTTTCCCTCGCTCCGACTCATCCCTTATCCCCATCCTGAAAACCAAGACGGTTTTTTAACGCCGCCGCGGCCTCTCCTTAACTATCTTCCGTATATCGGGGCCCTTCGACAGGCTCAGGACAGGCTTTAGCCCTGATAGGCGATGGCGCGTAATGCGGCCGACTCTTATCAGCCCTTCCGCCTCAGGCGGAGGGCTGAGCTACATTAACTACGCGAGGAGAATCTTTGTAATTTCATGAAGAAGTGCATGTACATAGACGCGAATCCCTTCGAAAGACGCCTTGCCGTCACGGAAAACGGAGACCTCGCCGAATTTCATATCGAGAGAAAAAAAGACCGCGGGCTTACCGGCAACGTCTATAAGGGAAGGGTCGTAAGGGTTTTACCCGGCATGCAGGCCGCCTTCGTGGAGATAGGGCTGGAGAGGACGGCGTTTCTGCACGCCGCGGACGTGTCCGCGGACTCGGTTGATTTCGGCGAGGAGGGCGAAAAGCCCTCAATGCATGGCACTCGCATACAGGACCTCCTTAAGCAGGGGCAAGAACTCGTGGTGCAGGTCGAAAAAGAACCAATGGGCACCAAGGGCGCGAGGCTTACCTCGTACGTGTCTTTGCCCGGACGCTATCTTGTGCTCATGCCCGGATACGAGAGGATAGGCGTTTCGAGGAGGATCGGGAGCGAAAGGGAAAGACGCCGGCTCAGGGACATAGTGTCCTCGGTGCGTCCCCCCGGATACGGGTTCATAATAAGGACTGTCTGCGAAACACGGGATAAAGAAGAGATAATCGCGGACATGAACTTTCTCGTGAAGCTCTGGCAGAGCATCTCTAAGAAAATCGAGGCGAGCAAGCCGCCTTCTCTCATATACGAGGAACTTGACCTTACGCTCCGCTCCATAAGGGACGCCTTTACCCCGGACATGGCGAGGCTTATGGTCGAGCCGAAAGAGGAGTACGACAGGGCCGCGAGTTTCATAGACGAGTTCATGCCCTCTCTTCGCGGCAAGGTAGAGCTTTACGACACCAAGGACAGCATGTTCGACGCCCACGCGATAGAGGTTCAATTAACGAAGGCCCTTTCAAGAAAGGTCTGGCTGCCTTCGGGCGGGCACATAGTGATGGACCAGATGGAGGCGTTGACCGCGATAGACGTCAATACCGGAAGCTACGTCGGAAAGAAGAGCCACGAGGACACGATACTGAAGACCAACATCGAGGCCGCGGAAGAGATTGTGCGCCAGTTGAGGCTAAGGAATATCGGCGGCATAATAGTCATAGACTTCATAGACATGATGCGCGAGGCGTACCGCGATAAGGTCTACAAGACCTTCAAGGACGCGCTTAGGCAGGATAAGGCAAAGACCAATATCCTCAGGATTTCCGAACTCGGCATAATCGAGATGACGAGGAAGAGAAGCCGCGAGAGCATCTCCCAGTCTCTGCTTGAGCCGTGCCCGTATTGCGACGGCGACGGCTTCGTAAAGGGCAGGGAAACGGTCGCGATAGAGATATACAGGGACCTCTTGAAGGAACTCTCCGGAAGGAAGAAGGCGATAGTCTACGCGAATCCGGTGGTGGCGTCATTCCTGCAGGAAAGCGGCGGGGTGGTGGAAGAAATCAAGAGAAGGCTCAACGCGAAGGTCGCGATAAAATCGGTCGAGACGTTTCATCTGGAAGAGTACGAAATATTTTAATCGGCGAGGCGTTAGTATGAAAAACTTTTTTGGTTTTACGGCGTTTACCGCGGCATTGGTTTTTGCTTCTTGCTCGTTTGCCGCGGGAAGCGGCGAGGCCTTGTTTAATTCCAAAAAATGCAACGAGTGCCATAGAATAAAAGCTCCGGCCAAGGGAAAGACCGTACGGGACGCCGTGTCCGAGAAAGGCCCGGAGCTTTGGTACGCGGGAAGCAAGTTCAGAGAGGGGTTTTTGAAGGAGTGGCTCGTTGACCCGAAGCCCGTAAGGCCGATGGCTTATAACTCCCTCACGGAAAGAAATAAGGGCGACCACCCGGCGCTTTCAAAGATTGAGGCCGCTTCAATCGCCGGTTATCTCATGAGCCTTAAGACCGTGGAAGTCAAGCCGGGCTCGGCCAAGGCGCGGGATTCCGTAAAGGGAAGGGTCATATTCGAGAAAAAACTGGGCTGTTACGGCTGTCATCGGGTAAGCAAGAATGATTACGCGGTAGGCGGCCTGAGCGGCCCGACGCTTATAGGAGCGGGGAAAAGGCTCAACCCTGAGTGGGTTTACGCCTATCTTCTGAATCCGAGGCATTTCAAGGGCGTTACGAGAATGCCTGTATTCGCCGGCACGCTCGGCGCCGAAGAGATGAAGATACTTGCCGAGTACGTCTCCACGCTTTAGCAGGCTGTTGAAAAAGTCCATCTGCTTCGTTGTCTTCGGCGTTCGTTGTTGCGGCGTATATAAGAATACGCCTCACTCCTCACTTCTCGACGCCTCGCATCTGGAACTTTTTGAACAGCCTGAATGAACGCCGGATGTTTCGATAAATTTTTAGGGTTTTCCATGAAAAAAATCCTCTTTTCCTCAGTCTTCCTATTCGCGCTTCTTTTTTCCCCGGCCGCGTTTTCCGCGAGCGCAGGAGAGAATTACAGGTTCTATTGCAGCCAGTGCCACGGCCTTACGGGCAAGGGCGACGGAATAAACGCCGCGAAATCCCGGCCCGTTCAGCCCAAAGACCATACGAACAAAGACCAAATGTCGAGGCTCTCGGACGAGGACATTATAAACGTCATCCGCTCCGGCGGCAGGGCAACGAGTAAATCCGCCCGACCCGCCCTATGGGGCGGGTACCCCGCCGCCTTTTTCCGGAACCCTGACCAAAGAAGAGATAATGGAATTCAAGGATTATCTTCGAGGTCTCTGCGATTGCGCCGGGCCTTGAGAGAGGCTTTTAAAGGCAAGGGAATTGAGGGCAGATGGCTTTTTTATTGACGGTTTTGGCCGTTCTATTGGTTATCGAGGGCATACCGTATTTCGCCTTTCCTTCGAAGGTAAAGGAGTGGGCCATGACCCTTCAGGAGATACCCGAGAGGACGCTCCGCATAATGGGGGTTATTTCCATGCTTGCCGGGCTTGTCGCTCTTTACTTCATAAAACGCTACGCAGGATAAACTATGCGCGTGAGAAAAAATCTTTATATAACGGTATGCCTTGCCATGACGATGTTTTTTGTGGGTTGCGCGAGTTCCGGCATCTCGGGGATTGAAAAGAGCGGGGACGTTTTGCGCGTCCTCGTGCTTAAGCAAGCCGCGGAGATTTCAATGGACAACGTAAAGAAAAACGGCCGCGTGACGATAAAGACGAACATCGAGGGAGGCGTCTTGGTGAACGGAAAGAACGCCGGCCTGCCTCTTCGGTTTTATCCCTCGGGCAAGACCGTTATCGTTAACGGCAAGCCCTTCCGCGGCGCGATAGAGGTGAGGCGGGAGGGAAGCGGGTTCATGGCGATAAACGAGATACACGTCGACGAATACGTAGCCGGCATAATAAATAACGAGATATCCAGCAAGTGGCACATCGAGGCAATAAAGGCGCAGGCGGTCATAGCGAGAACCTACGCCCTGTTTCAAAAAGAAAAGAGAAAGGGTTCTCTTTACGATTTGACCTCGACCCACATGGATCAGGTCTATTCAGGGGCGGACAAGGAAGATTCTTCAGTGTACCGGGCAGTGAGGGATACCCGCGGCGAGGTGGTTACCTACGACGGAAGCCCGGCTCTTACCGTGTATCATTCCAACGCCGGAGGCGCGACCGAAGAGGCCTCGGAGGTGTGGGGCGAGGGGTATCCGTATCTTGAAAGCGTCGAGAGCGAATACGACGAGTCGGGTCCTAACTATTCATGGGAACTTTCTCTGACCGGAGACAGGATAAAAGACGCCCTGACGAAAGCCGGCTACGCGATCTTCGATGTGGACTCCATACGCGTCGAGAAAAAGACCGATACGGGAAGGGTGAAGGCGATTATTATCGAAGACTCGAACGGAGAGGAATTCGTCATGACGGGCGAGGACTTGAGGAAGGCCATCGGATACGCGATTTTACGGAGCACGCTTTTTGAGGTCGAGAAGACGTCTTCGGGAGATTTCCGCTTTAGAGGCAAGGGTTCGGGGCACGGAGTGGGGCTGTCGCAATGGGGCGCCAAGGGCATGGCCGAGGACGGGAGCGGTTATAAAGCGATACTCAGGCATTATTATCCGGGAACGAAACTCAAAAGGGTTTATTAACGGAGCGTCATAACTTCGCGCGACCCACGCTTTGCGTGGGTACCCCGGCGTTGCTCCTCGGCTCGTCGCTG
>DASRUI010000081.1:0-3365 GCA_035655515.1 Thermodesulfobacteriota bacterium | reverse complement strand
CATAAAGGAACAAGGCATAAAGAAGATAAAACTTTATTTCATGCTCGGCCTTCCGACCGAGACGGACGAAGACGCCATCGGCATAGCGAGGCTCGCCATAGAGGTAAAAAGGGCGCTCCACGGAGGCAGGGTCTCCATAAGCGTTACGCCTTTTGTGCCTAAGCCCGTGACGCCTTTTCAGTGGATGGCATTGGAGCGCGGGGAAACCATCGAGAGAAGATACTCGATTGTAAAGGACGAACTTAGAAAAGAGGGAGGCATAGAGATAAACACTTTTTCTCCGAAAGAAACGCTTTTGCAGGCCTATCTTTCGAGAGGAGACAAAAGGGCCGGGGAGTTCGTAATATTAGGCGCGAGAGAGGGTTGGAAAAAGGCGTTAAAGAAGTTTTCGGTTGAGATAGAGGAAAGCGTTTACAGGGATAGGTTGGAAGGCGAAATATTGCCGTGGGACGTCATAGACCACGGAATCAAAAAAGAATACCTTTGGAAAGAATATCAAAAGGGGCTTGAAGGCAGGCTCACCCCTCCGTGCGACGTGGGGAGGTGCGTTAGGTGCGGGGTGTGTTAGGGAAGGCGTTTGTAGCGTAAGTTCGCAGATTGCGTAGGGTGGGCTCAGCCCACCATCATATATCAGGGAATGATTTTTGAACGATGAAGAAAACTTCAAAAAAAGAACCCCCCCCTTGCCCGTTCGTAGTTCTGTTCAACAAGCCCTTCCATGTCCTCTGCCAGTTCACCGACAAGGAAGGCCGCGTCACTCTCTCGGATTATATCCCTGTTAAGGACGTGTATGCCGCCGGCCGGCTCGATTATGACAGCGAAGGGCTCGTTATTTTAACCAACGACGGCAGTCTCCAGCACAAAATATCCGACCCTTGCCATAAACTCCCTAAGACATATCTTGTTCAGGTCGAGGGAATGCCAAACGAAGACTCGCTCGTGAAATTAAGAAAAGGGGTGCTTTTAAAAGACGGCATGACAATGCCGGCCGAAGCGGAAGTTATAGATGAGCCGCGCGATATTTGGCCGCGTGTGCCGCCGATTCGTTACAGGAAAAATATCCCCGCGACTTGGCTCAGGCTGACTATCATCGAAGGAAGAAACAGGCAGGTTCGCCGCATGGTCGCCGCGGTGGGTCATCCGTGCCTGCGGCTAATACGGGTAAAAATCGGGCAATGGGAGCTGGGGGGATTAAAACCCGGAGAGTGGAAGGAATGTAAGGCGCATTCTTCTTCTTGACATTCTACTGGTTGTCGAATATAATGTTTTCATGAGATTAAACTCGGGGAGAGATATGGATAAAAACGCGAAAAAGCAATACGGCTATGCCGGAGCCTTGGGCCCGCTCGAGCAGGAGATTTTGGACGTTCTCTGGAAAAGAGAATCCGTGAGCGGTAAGGACATATTTTCCGAGATAAAAACGAAAAGGCCGATTGCCCTTACGACCGTGCTTACCGTGCTTGAGAGGCTTTGCAAAAAAGGCCTCGTCAAAAAGGTGAAGGGCGAAAGCGTTTACGTCTTCGCGCCCGCGATTTCAAGGGACGAGTTCGCGAGGGCGGTTTCCGGCGCGGTCTTGAAGGACATGGCCGGCATATCCGCGAGCGGAGTCTTCGCCTCTTTCGCGGACGTCTTGCCCGACGTTTCTCCCGAGGAACTGGAAAAGCTTCTTTCGGTCATAGAGAAGAGAAAAAAAGAACTTCACCGGAAGAAAGGGTAAATAATGCACTCCGCGCTTTTCGCGATTATATCGGCCTTAAGCGTAACGATAGCCGCTATGGCGTGGGCCGCGTTCGGTTTATCCGGAGTTTTGTCTTTCACTGCCGGGGCATTGGAACTCTGCCAGAGCCTCTTCGTGCGCTGTATCGAGTACAAAGACGCTTCAAAATTGGTCTTTCTCTGGAGCGGCGCCTCTCTCGTTTTCGGAGGCGTTGCTTACGGCGTTACTTCTGCCGTAAGAAATTTTTTACGCGCGAGGCAAAAGATAAAAGGCCTTTCTCTTTACGATAACAAAGGGAGCATTGTCGTCATAAAGGACGATACGTTAAGGCTTGCCTTCACTCACGGGTTTTTAAGGCCGAGGATTTATATATCGAGATCTCTTATAACTTCGCTCGACCGCAAAGAACTCTTGTCGGTTTTCTTCCACGAGTTAAAGCATAAAAAAGCGAAAGACCCCTTAAGATTTTTCCTCATCGGATTTTTTAAGGATTGTTTTTTCTACATTCCCCTTTTAAGGGTCATATACGCGAACGCGAGGGCGAAAAGAGAGATTATGGCGGACGATTTCGCGGCCTCTCTCTTGAAGGAGCCTTTAAGCCTCGCGTCCGCCCTTTTGAAGGTGGCGTCGGGCAACAAAAGGCTCGCGATGCAAGGCGCTTCCATAGCGGGCGGCAACGAGTGCGGAATCGTGGAGAGGGTAAAGAGGCTTCTTCACGGGATAGAGCCGAAGCCCCGGAAGGCGTCTTTTAAGATTCTTTTTTTGAGTTTTTCGATTACCGTCGCGTTAATCATTTCTTTCGCGTGGCCTGTTTCGGCAAGGTTCCATGACAAAGGCCCGGTTAACTGCACGACGGGACACTGCGAATCTCACGCCGCCTCGCTCGGGAAGGACTGTAAAAAGCACTGCGAGGCGCGGGAGCACCAGACACATTCTCCGTCCGCCTCAGGCGGAGGTTACCCCGAAGCAACGCGGGTCCGGCATCACGGCGCCTGAGTTTTTTTAAAAGTTGATTCTACGATTCGTAGAAACCAATGTAGATCAGCCCTCCGCCTGAGGCGGAAGGGCTGAGAAGTATCGGGGCTAAAGCCCTGAGTTACGAAAGACAGGGCTGAGTAGAAACTGAAATCAAGGAGAGGTTATGAAGATTATCAAAGCAGTTATTATCGCGGCCGTGTTTTTTATTCTTTTGGCGGAGATTGCGTATTCGTCAGGCATAATGACGAATGTTTTAGACGGGGTAAAGGCTGATTTAAAACTCGACGAAAAGCAAAAGACGATTGATTTGCATTTAAGCGACGTTAATACCAAGAAGGCGATAACCGACGCTTCGGTAACGGCCATGGTTAGGCTTCCGGGTAACGAAAAAAAGGAGATTACCCTTACGGGCATGAAGATGGGTGAGGAATTTTCCCACATGAATTCGCTGGACACGGCCAAGAAAGGCGACTATATTTTCCGTATAAAGGTTTTGAGGGGGAAAAAGGAACTTATCTTCAGTTTCGCATTCAAGCGGGAATAGGCGGAGTTTTAATGAAAAAACTCATAATGATATCGGTCGGCGCGGTCTTCGTCGTCTCTTTCTGCTTTGGCGCCGCCTTGGCCGAAGAGATGTCCCTTAAAAGCCTTCTCGCCGAGGCCGTTGCGA
>DASRUI010000080.1:0-10128 GCA_035655515.1 Thermodesulfobacteriota bacterium | reverse complement strand
CTGGCCGCGCATTTCTACACGAGAATCGAGATGCGCCAGATAGGCGTGAGGGACGAGGCCAAGATGGTGGGCGGCATAGGCCCGTGCGGGAGGGAATTTTGCTGTTCGAGTTTTCTCGTTGATTTCGAGCCCGTAACCGTCAGGATGGCCAAGGAGCAAAACGTCGCGTTGAATCCGCTTAAGATATCCGGAGTTTGCGGAAGGCTCATGTGTTGCCTGAGTTACGAGCATGAGGTGAAGTGCGAAAAAAAGAAACAGGCCCCGGGTTGCGGCGGCTGTCCGCCCAAGGCGCCTTCGGTCGGCAATGAGGCGGAAAACCCCGCTCCCAAATGAAAAAGTTATTTATTACGACCCCCATCTATTACGTAAACGATATCCCTCATATCGGCCACGCCTATACGACCGTGGCCGCTGACGCGTTCGCGAGGCATAAGAGGCTTAAACACGGAAGCGAGAACGTGTTTTTTCTCACGGGCACGGACGAGCACGGACAAAAGGTCGAGAAGGCCGCCTTGGCGGCCGGCAAAACCCCTTTGGCGTTCGCCGACGCGGTGGTCGTCCGTTTCAAGGAACTCTGGAAAAGGCTCAACATATCCAACGACGTCTTTATCCGCACCACGGAGGAGAGGCACAAAAAGGCTGTCCAAGAACTCTGGAGAAGGGTCAAAGAAAAAGGCGACATTTACAAAGGTTCTTACGAGGATTGGTATTGCGTTCCGTGCGAAACCTTCATCACCGAAAAAGAAGTGGCGGACGGCAAATGCCCTGCTTGCTTGAGGCCGGTTGAAAAGGTAAAAGAGGAAAGTTATTTTTTCAAACTCTCCGGATACCGCGACGACATACTCGACCATATCGAGAAAAATTCCGATTTTATTTCCCCTCAAAACAGAAAAAACGAGATTACGAGTTTTTTGAAAGAGGGGCTTCGTGACTTGAGCGTAAGCCGCCCGAGGGCGCGTCTTACGTGGGGAATACCGGTTCCTGACGACGAAGCCCACACGATTTACGTCTGGTTCGACGCTCTTACGAATTATCTTACAGGAACAGGCTATCCCGGAGAAAATTATAAAGACCTCTGGCCGGCTGACGTTCATTTCATAGGCAAGGACATCTTGAGGTTTCACGCCGTTTACTGGCCTGCGTTTCTTTTGAGTGCGGGTCTGCCTCTTCCGAAAAAGGTCTTCGCCCACGGCTGGTGGACGGTCGAGGGGCAGAAGATGAGCAAATCCGTCGGCAACGTCGTTGACCCGTTCGAGATAGCGGATAAATTCGGTGTTGACCAATTCAGATATTTTCTCTTGAGGGAATTTCCTTTCGGCCTTGACGGGGATTTCTCGATACGCGCGTTAAAGGGCAGGATAAACGGGGAATTGGCGAACGCCATCGGGAATCTTTTATCGAGGACGGTGGCGATGGTGGAGAAATACAGGGGCGGGGAGATACCCTTGCCTGCCGTTATCAAGGACAGCGATAAAGAAAAAATACGTCAAGAATTCATCCATGTTTTCGGGATTCGTAAAATCTTCGATGATGATATGAATAACCTGAAATTCAGCGAAGCCATTGAACTGATTTTAGTCTTAACAAGGGAACTCAACGCTTACGTTGACGCATCCGCCCCGTGGACCCTCGCGAAGAATAAAGATGAAGCAACTCTCTCGAACGTCCTTTATGCGCTTTGCGAGGGATTGAGGATTGTGGCGGTTTATCTTTATCCCTTTATGCCCGAATCTTCCCGGAAGATATGGACGCAACTCGGAATAGAAAAGAGAATAGAGAATTGTAAATTTGACGAAGAAGTAAAATGGGGCGGACAGATAATATCAGGCCTTAAAGTCCAAAAAGGCCCTTCTCTTTTTCCGAAGGTCGAGTAGAGAGAGACTTTCATGGAAAACAAACAGTAATTTTGGTATAACCTTCATTGTATGAATAATAAGACAACCGGGCAGATTGAGAACAGAACGAAACAAGCCGTTGCGCATTATTGGCAGACAAGAGCGGCACAACGCCATAAGCAAGAAAAAGGCGGCAAGGCTGATCAAGGTTTGCGAAGCGCCGTTACAGGCGGCGCCCAGATGGACGGCTTTATAGATTTATTTACGGATATTATTGTAGATGTCGGAATCCACAAGAATTTTCTTTTTAGAAAAAAAGCGGTTGAGTTGCCGGGATATTTTAGACCTACAAAGGAATGGGATTTGTTGGTTATAAAAAACGGGGTGTTGATTGCGGCTATTGAGGCAAAATCCCAAGTAGGCCCGTCGTTCGGCAATAATTTCAACAATAGAACCGAAGAGGCAATGGGCAGCGCCCTCGATTTATGGACTGCTTATCGGGAGAGAGCGTATCTCAATAGTTCGCAGCCTTTTCTTGGATATTTTTTTATGCTCGAAGATTGCGAGGCATCAAACAAGCCGGTGTCAGTTCAGGAGCCGCATTTTAAGGTGTTTCCGGAATTCGTAGGAGCTTCATATATGAAGAGATATGAGATATTTTGCCGCAAATTAGTGCTTGAGCGGCACTATTCCGCAGCGGCTTTTATAACGTCATCGAGCAGGAGCGGTGAGCACGGCGGTTTTAATGCCCCGGCCGCTGATTTGTCTATGGAAAGATTTGCAAGAGTCTTGGCCGGGCACGTTGCGATGTTTGTCTGAAAATGGATAAAACCTTTCATAGATTAATCAACGGCGATTCAAGAGACCTTTCATTCATTGAGGACGAATCAGTTCATCTTGTTGTTACGTCGCCTCCCTATTGGAATCTCAAGAAGTACAATGAAATGCCCGGCCAGTTGGGGCATATACACGATTACGAGAACTTTCTCCGTGAATTGGGAAAAGTCTGGAGACATGTTTTCCGAATCCTTGTTCCGGGCGGACGGCTTGTTTGCGTAGTGGGAGATGTATGCGTGGCGAGGAGGACTTTCGGACGCCACCTTGTTTTCCCATTGCATGCGGATATTTGCGTCATTTGCAGGCATATAGGTTTTGACAATCTTAATCCCATTGTTTGGCACAAGATTGCCAATGCTTCTTATGAAGTATCGAACGGTTCAAAATTTTTGGGTAAACCGTATGAACCAAATGCAATTATTAAGAACGATATGGAATTTATCCTCATGCAGCGGAAGCCCGGGGCTTATCGTAAGCCAACCGAGGCGCAACGTAAAACAAGTAAATTGAGTAAGGATGAATTTAATCGTTGGTTTCAGCAAATATGGAATATTCCAGGGGCGTCAACGAAGCAACATCCCGCGCCATTTCCGTTAGAGCTCGCGGTGCGGCTTGTTCGCATGTTTTCTTTTAGCGAGGATACTGTATTGGATCCTTTTTGCGGTTCAGGCACAACCATGGTTGCGGCTATCAGAACCGGTAGAAATAGCATTGGGGTTGAGATTGATCCGGAATATGTGCGAAAGGCAAGCGGTCAACTTCGAGCAGAAGCAAGTTTATTTTCTGAAATAAATGTTGCCGTTGAAACGGACGCTACGGAGCGGATGTGTCTTGCAAAGGAAGATGGCGAACATTATAAGGTAAGGTTAACAAAAAGAAGAAGGAAAAGACGTAATCCAGGTATGTAATTGCATATTTTTTGGATATGCAGGTCATTACCGCCAAAACATGCAAAAAAACTCTTTCATAGACACTCACGCGCATCTCGGAGACCCGGCGTTCGATTCCGACAGGGACGCTGTAATACAAAGGGCAATTGACGCCGGAGTAAAGTCCATAATAAACATCCAATGCTGGGACAAGGAAAAAGGATTTGTCGGGGCGTTTGATATTCCTTTGAGGTATCCCTTCATAAGCCTCGCCCTTGGAGTGCATCCGCATGAGGCTGATTTTGCCGGAGATTCCGGGCACATTGATTTTATCCGCGAGGCGGCGAGAGAAAGAAAAATCGTCGCCATAGGAGAGACAGGGCTTGATTATCATTACAATCACTCGGCCAAGAAAGCGCAAAGGGATATTTTCATAAAGCACGTAAAGGCCGCGAGAGAAGCGTCTTTACCTCTTATCGTTCACTCAAGAGAGGCGGACGATGATACACTTTCCATACTCAAGGACGAGGGGGCCGGGGGAATAGGCGGAGTCATGCACTGCTTTTCAGGCGACGCGAAAATTGCCGAGGAACTTCTCGAACTCGGTTTTTATCTCTCTTTTACCGGCGTCATCACCTTCCCCAAGGCCGAAGAAACGAGGGAGGTTTTAAAGATTATTCCAATCGAGAGGCTCATGATAGAGACGGATTGCCCTTATCTCGCGCCTGTCCCTTACAGGGGAAAGAGGTGCGAGCCTGCGTTCGTGGTGGAGACGGCAAAAAAAATCGCCGAGGTAAAGGGATTGAGCATCGGAGATGTCGCGAGGGTAACCACTCTCAACGCCGAAACACTTTTCGGTCTCGTCAAAGAAAAAGAAGATGAGGCCAAGGTCGCCTACGCCATAAGAAATTCCCTTTATCTGAACATAACGAACCGTTGCACGAATTACTGCACCTTTTGCGCCAAGTTCGATTCTTATACTGTAAAAGGCCATTACCTGAGGCTTAAAAAAGAGCCTTCAACAAGCGAGGTTTTGGCCGCCATAGGCCCGGAGCCGGAAAAATACGAGGAAGTGGTTTTTTGCGGCTTTGGCGAGCCTCTTATAAGGCTCGACCTCGTGAAAGAGGTCGGGCTGAGTCTCAAAAAAAGAGGTTGCAGGATAAGAATAGACACGGACGGATTGGCTAATCTCGTGCACGGACGAAACGTCCTGCCGGAACTCAAGTTTGTTGACTGCATGTCGGTAAGCCTTAACGCGCAGGATTCAGGGACTTATCAGAAACTCGTGAAAACACCGTTCAAAGACAAGGCCTATCCGGCGATACTCTGGTTTTTGAAAGAGGCGAAGAAGCACATAACAAAGGTCGTGGCGAGTGTCGTGGCAGTGCCGGGCTTGGACGTCGAGGCCTGCAGGCGCGTGGCAGAGGAAGAATTAGGTGTGAAGTTCAGGGTGAGGGAACATGATACGGTCGGGTAGGGTTTCAAAGGTTCAATAAATTGACAATTTTAATCCGGCAGGGTAAACTTAATTAAAGAGGCCGAGTTATGAGCGATAGAATCAGCGTTGACCCGCAAATATGCCACGGACAGCCTTGCATAAAGGGCACCAGAATAATGGTCTATCTTTTGCTGGAGTTGGTCGAGGCAGGCCATACCGCCGAGGAGATAGTAAAAGACTATTATCCGTCTTTGACAAAAGAGGACATTCAAGCCGCTATTCGTTAGGGTTGCGGTTTTTCGTAGGGCAGACCTTCAGGTCTGCGTCTTTATTTTATGATAGCATGGCTAAAGCCCTGCCCTACATTCAAATTCACATCCTCCTTTACCCGCCTTCGGCATATAGCGGAATCATACGGATTAACATCCACCCGCCTGTTTTAGGTGAAGTTGCTTTACACGCGGTGGAATGATGGAACTCCCTCTCCCCAAGGGGGAGAGGGTTGGGGTGAGGGGGACACAGGGTTTACTCTTCGATAAGCAAAAGACGTTATCGCCGCTTTCGAGGAATTCTTCAAGAAGTTTGACGTTTCTGATATACGGGGCGCGTTGATAATCCTCGAGAGAGACGGCTTCAGGGTTAAGCGGTAAGGCCGCTTCGCTCATCCTTAATATTATCCTTGGATTTTATCGGCTTTGTTCGGGAGACGATTTTTTATGTCCTTTAAATCAGGTTTTGTCGCGATAATAGGCCGGCCTAACGCCGGCAAATCAACCCTTCTCAATTTCATCTTGGGAGAGAAGATCTCGATTGTTTCGAGAAAACCCCAGACAACGAGAAACGTCATAAGGGGCGTTAAAAACCTCCCGGGGGCGCAGGTCGTTTTCATTGACACGCCCGGCCTGCACAGGCCAAAGGGGCTTTTAAACGAGTTCATGGTCAAGGGGGCCCTCTCGGCAGTGAAGGACGTTGACTGCGTCGTTTATCTTCTTGACTCAACGAAAGGAAGCGGGGAAGAGGAAGAGTTCATACTTGAAAATCTAAAGACCGTAAGATGCCCGGTAATACTCGCCATAAACAAGGTTGACGCTGTCGAGAAACAAAAACTCCTTCCGCTCATAGAGCGTTTTTCAAAGGAGTTTTCTTTCAAGGACATAATTCCCATTTCGGCGCTTACGGGCGACGGGGTGGGCGCGCTTATGGATTGCGTCGAGAAAACGCTTCCGGAGGGGCCTAAGTATTTTCCGGAGGACGAGTTGACCGACCAGCCCGAGAGGTTCATAGTCGCCGAGATGATAAGGGAAAAGATATTCCGTTTGACGCAGGAAGAGGTGCCTTACTCGACCGCCGTCATGGTCGAGGAGTTTAAGGAGCGGGAGGGGAAAAACCTAATCTACATAAGGGCAATGATAGCGGTTGAGAGGGATTCGCAAAAGGCTATAATAATAGGGAAAAAGGGAGACATGCTCAAAAAAATCGGCTCGGACGCGAGGACCGACATAGAAAGCCTCCTTCAGGCGAAGGTCTTCCTCGAACTCTTCGTAAAGGTGGAGAAGGAGTGGACAAAGAAGAAGGGCGCGTTGAAGGAGTTCGGGTACGAGTAGGGGAAGGCAAAAGGCGCTTATTTAAAAGTGGTTGTAAACCATTTTTTGTTATAGTATCTTTAAAATAAAATGGAGGTGATTATGGCAAAGAAACTTGTTGAATTGGAAGAGGAAACTTTTCAAGAAGATGACACCAATGAATTGCCGCCTCCCGATGTTGTGGCTTACAATGAACTTCGCTCCTGCGCCGACCTTTTTCGAATGAAGAAGGATGGCATATTAGAAATTCAACCTGAGTTTCAAAGAGAAAAAGATGCATGGAACGCTCCCGCACGAACTCGATTCATTGATTCCCTTATAAAAGAGTTACCAATTCCGAGTATGTGTTTTAGTGTAGACTCCAAGACACGAAAATGGCTGGTTATTGATGGTCTGCAACGGATGGCAACCATAATAGACTTCTTATCTGGTGAAAAGTGGACTTTGTCAAAACTTGAGGATATAGACCCTAAAATTTCTGGGCAATCTGTTTCAGAGTTCGCTGATAAAAACTCTAAATTACATTCATATTATACACGTATTGAGAATCTAACATTGCCTATTACTGTTTTAAGATGTGATTACTCCAACGCAATCCACGTAGAATACCTTTTTACAATCTTTCATAGACTCAATACGGGCGGCGTAAAACTAAATAATCAGGAAATCAGGAATTGCATATTTAGTGGACGGCTTAATAACTTATTAAAAGAGTTAGATGAAAATTCTGCATGGCGGAAAATTAATAGAATGAAAAAAGATATTAGTCACCGTTTTGCTAAACAGGAATTGCTCCTTCGCTTTTTTGCCTTTCATGATAAATATAAATCGTATGAAGGAAAACTCGCCAAGTTTCTTAATAGATATATGAAGGACAATAGGAGCCCAGATGAGAAATTTCTTAATGCGAAAAAAGAACTTTTCAATCGAACTGTAGATGTTATTTATAAAAAAATATTCGAAGGGAAAATCCCTAAGAAACTCAGCATTTCTGTCCTTGAAGCGGTGCTCGTTGGGGTATCATCTAATTTGGATTTTCTTGAGAGCCAACCCAATGGAAAAGTTCAAACGATGCATGAAAAATTATTAGAACACGCTGCATTTTCAGAAAAGGAGTTAATTGAGGGTTTGGCAAGAAAGGACAAAGTTATAGAGAGGATGTCGGTATCCATAAAGATATTTTCCGGCAGATAATATGTATGAGTGCCGAAATTATAGAAATTAAGAAAAATTTGGGGAAAATAAACGACCTCTATACGAAGTCAGAAAATGAAGATTCTGAAGCATTGCTATTTTATTCCAAGTTAGCAATTCTTGAATTATGTGGTTGGATTGAAGAATCAATGGACGATATCATTCGTGAGTATGCAAAAAAGTATCTTAAAGAGCAAAGTAATATTAATAGTATAAACGACACTATAAGAAAAACATCCGGATTTGATTATAACGAACATTTCCGAGAAAAGATGTTAATACGATTAATTGGACTTATAAATATTGAGAAATTAGAAACAAATCTTGATCAAAAGATTCTTGAGCAAATGAAAGCCGCGCTAACTTATCTTAGAGAATATCGTGACAAGGAAGCTCATACATATATCAATATTGCAAAAAAACTTGACGCTCCATCGTTTACATTAAGCCTATTGGAGCCAATTCGTAAAGGGCTTAAAGAAATCGATAATAAGTTGAATTGCCTTTCTTGATTTAGTTTTATCGACCCTGTTCAAACGTCGGCAATCTTCACCCTTTTTAACCGTTTTATTGGAAGAACCGCCAACTCTATCCATGGTTGTTGCGCTGTTTCTTTCTTTGCCAATATTTTATAGAAGAAATCCATGGAGTTTTATAGGTGGACGATAAAGATAAACTCTTAATCTTCGAATTCAAAAAAAGGCTTCCGCTACGGTCTTTGAGCCGTTACCAATACCAACCATGAAACCAATCGTCGCCATAGTGGGCCGTCCGAACGTCGGCAAGTCAACGCTCTTTAACCGCCTCATCGGAAGGCGGAAGGCCATTACAAAGGACGAGCCGGGAGTTACGCGGGACCTTAACTACGCGGATTGCGACGCTTGGGGAACTGTTTTTACCCTCGTTGACACAGGAGGCTTCGAGCCTGCCGTAAAGGAAGGTATTTTAAAGCAGGTAAGGGAGCAGGCTCTCTTTGCCGTGGAAGAGGCGGATTTAACGGTATTTCTCATGGACGGCAGGGACGGGCTTACCCCGGCCGACATTGAAATCGGCCGGATACTCCGCGAATCGAATAAGCCCGTAATCTACGCCGTCAATAAGATTGACATTGAAAAGCTCCTCCCCGATGCGTCCGAATTTTATTCGCTCGGCGTTAAAAAGATAATGTGCCTTTCTTCGGAGCACGGCTCCGGGGTCGGGGAACTCATAGACGAGATAACCGGAAAACTTCCCAAAGCGCCGCTTGAGGCTCCGCCTGAGGCGGACGAGACCGGCGAGGACGTGGTGAAGGTCGCGATAGTAGGACGACCGAACGTTGGCAAGTCGTCGCTCCTGAATAAGTTAATCGGCAAAGAGAGAGTCATAGTGTCTTCAATAGCCGGCACCACGAGGGATGCGATAGACACGCCTTTCGACAAGGACGGGAAAAAGTATCTTTTCATAGACACGGCCGGCATAAGGAAAAAGAGCAGGATAACCATGAAGTTAGAGGCTTATTGCGTGGTGGAGGCCATAAAGAGCATGGAGCGCGCCGACATCGCGCTCCTTGTCATAGACGGCATGGAAGGCCTGAAGTCTCAGGAAGAAAAAATCGGCGGCTTGATAGAAGACAGAGGCAAGTGTTGCGTGATAGTGGTCAATAAATGGGACATAGTCGAGAAGGATTCCAAGACAGCGAGCGTTTACGAAGAAAGAATCCGGGGCATGATGCCGTTTTTGTCCTACGCGCCCATTGTCTTCGTCTCGGCCCTTTCGGGACAGAGGGTGAGCGCGGTATTCGACGTAATGGCGAGGGTAGTTTCTCAGGCCACTACCAAGTTTCAGACCTCCAAACTCAATAAATGCCTTGAGGAATTCGTCGCCCGCCATCACCCGCCCGCTTACGCCGGGAAGGAGGTAAAACTCTACTACGTTACCCAGACCCGCACCATGCCCCCGGCGTTCACCATATTCGTCAATCGCCCGGAAGGCATAGTGGATTCCTACAAAAGATACCTCGTCAACAGTTTCAGGGAATCCCTTGCCCTCGACTCGGCCCCTTTAAGGATTTCCTTCCGCGAGAGGCGTTAATCGGTTTGTTGTTCCCGATGACACCCCCACCCCGGCCCTCCCCCATAAAGGGGGAGGGAGAGGCACTTTTGCGAGGTAGACCTCTATGGGCGCGTTATTTTTGCGCAGGGCTAAAGCCCTGCCCTACGTTTACCTTATCACCCCTGCCAAGGCCTTTATTTTATTAAGATTTTTATTGTAAAATGCATTATTCTGTGCGAAAATTACCCTCTATTTATAAAAACCAATAAGGATAAAGGTTACCCCATTTGTTTGACAGGCGAGACGCCCCCGCTTAATATTGCGGGGGCAGGCTCTGTCCT
>DASRUI010000079.1:0-2920 GCA_035655515.1 Thermodesulfobacteriota bacterium | reverse complement strand
GTCCTCCTCATGCCCTTCATAAAGTTTCCTTCCTTTTTGTCTCCCGAACGTGTTATACTGAAAAATTCACCTTTAATAAAAAAGCCAAAGAGAGGTTTGTCGCATGAAAATCGAAGGCATCAGGAACGTCGCCATAATAGCACACGTTGACCACGGAAAAACCACCCTTGTCGACGGGATGCTCAGGCAGGCGGGCATCTTCCGCGAAAACGAAGTCGTGAAGGAAAGGGTCATGGATTCGATAGACCTCGAGCGCGAGCGCGGAATCACCATCATGGCCAAAAATACCGCCGTCCTCTACAAGGGGATGAGGATAAACATAGTTGACACCCCCGGCCACGCGGACTTTGGAGGCGAGGTCGAAAGAACCCTTAAGATGGTTGACGGAGTTCTTCTCTTGGTTGACGCGTCCGAAGGGCCTCTTCCCCAGACGCGCTTTGTCCTGAAAAAGGCCCTTGAATTAGGGCTTCCGCCCATACTCGTGGTGAATAAGATTGACCGCCCGGACGCGCGGATAAAGGAAGTCCTTAACGAGGTTTACGACATGTTCATAGACCTTGACGCGACCGAGGACCAGTTGGATTTTCCCATAGTTTACACGAACGCCAGAAAGGGATTCGCCAAGCTCTCCCTTGAGGAAGAGTCCTCAACCCTTATGCCTCTTTTCGAACTTCTCGTAAAGACCGTTCCGCCTCCGGAAGGAGACCCGAACGGAGTCTTGCAGATACTCGTCACCAACATAGATTATAACGACTACGTCGGGCGTCTCGCCATAGGAAGGATTTTTTCGGGTACCATAAAAACGGGCGAGACCATAGCGACCATAGGCATCAATGGCGAGGCGATAAAGACGAAGATCTCTTCCATGTACAACTTCGAAGGGCTTGAGAAGATAGCCGTAAAAGAGGCCTCGGTGGGCGACATCGTCGCTTTGGCCGGAATCGAAGGCATAAATATAGGAGATACCGTCACGAGCGCGGAAAACCCGTCTCCTCTTCCGAGGATAATAGTGGACGAGCCGACCATCTCGATGGTTTTTTCGCCGAATACGTCTCCCCTTGCCGGCAGAGAGGGCAAGTACGTTACGTCCAGAAATTTGAGGGACAGGCTTGAAAAGGAACTTCTCTACAACGTTTCGATAAAGGTGGAGTTCGAAAGCGCGGACACCTTCAGGGTCATGGGCAGGGGCGAGCTTCAGATGGCGATATTAATCGAAATGATGAGGCGCGAGAACTATGAACTTTCCGTCGCCATGCCCGAGGCCATAACAAAGGAGATTAACGGCGTAAAGAGCGAGCCCATGGAACTTCTCATGATAGACGTGCCCGAGGAATTCATAGGGGTCGTTACCCAGCAGGTAGGCTCCAGAAAAGGCAAGATGCTGAAGATGCAGAATAACGGGCACGGCAGATGCAGGCTTGAATTCAGAATCCCCTCGAGGGGGCTTATAGGCTTCAGGAGCGAGTTCATGACCGGTACGAGGGGCACCGGGCTTCTGAACCACCTCTTCGACGGTTACGAGCCGTGGCACGGCGCGATGACCAAGAGAAAGACGGGCGCGCTCGTTTCCGACAGGAGCGGCAAGACGACCGTTTACGCTCTTAATCACCTCCAGCCGAGGGGAACTCTCTTTATAGGCGAGAACGTCGCGGTTTACGAGGGCATGGTCATAGGAGAGAACTCCCGCGAAAACGACCTCGACGTGAACGCGGTCAAAGAGAAAAAACTCACGAATATCCGCGCCGCCGGAGCGGACGACGCGGTTCAGATAGCGCCTCCGAGGCTCTTGAACCTCGAACAGGCCATAGAGTTCATAAAAGAGGACGAACTCGTCGAGGTAACCCCCGCGAGCGTCCGCATAAGGAAAAGGGTATTGCAGGCCGGGAAAAGGTCGAGAAAGCAGGATTAGGGGTAGTTTTTGAACTCCCCTCCTTACTAAGGAGGGGAGGGGGAGGTTATCCCCTCCACCACTTTTATCTCCTCCTCCGTAAGCCCGTAGAGTTTATACGCGAGGTGGTCTGTCTGATCGCTTGACAAATTGATGATGATTTATTGCCTTTTTTGATGTATACTTAAGTCATGCCGAAGAAATCTCTCATAGAAACAAATCCGTATCTGAAAGATTCTGTAAAACGGAAGGCTCTGTTTTGCACCACGGTTTCTTCGTCAACCGCCATAGAGGGCGTCCATGTTACGATTACCGAAGCGATTAAGCCGCCCATGAAGTCTTCCGAACCCGTTATCTCTGAAATCGAAGAGTCCGGCGCATCACGGCGCTAAAAATCTTTTCCATAGGCGCATAGTTATTATCTAACCCTGCTCTTACCGCCGAAAAATATTCTTGCCTTTTCTTCTTACGGATACCTCCAAAATCCATTGGCGGCAACCCTGCCTGCAATGCCATCATTGCGCTCAAAATACGCGCCACCCTGCCATTCCCCTCTCGAAAAGGGTGAATCAAAACCAACTCCGTATGGACAACGGCGATTGCCCGTGCTATTTCCTCATGCGAAGAAAAGCGGCAAGGCGTATATTTTTCGAGAGGCCCCTTTTCAAACTCTGCCATTAAACGCGGAACTTCTTTTGCGAAGGCAAAAGGGAAATTCTCCTTGCTTACGTTTACATGCCTGTATTTGCCGGCCCATTCGTATATTTTTCCAAGCCAGATTTTATGAATTTTACAGACGTCAGCCGCAGTAAACCGATGGTTTCTGTCATAAATACCGGACAGTTCTTCTAATGCGCGCACTTGCTCCTGCGCCTCAACCCTGTCCATCTCTCGTTTGCGCCGGATACCTGACAGATTCTTAAGAACTTTTCCGCGCGTGCCGGGTTCGAATTGGTTTTCAACCAACCCCGATGTCTCATATCGTCCGGCTTTTTTCACTCCCCCTCCACCACCTTATTTTATCTTACTATA
>DASRUI010000078.1:0-16000 GCA_035655515.1 Thermodesulfobacteriota bacterium | reverse complement strand
ATTTTTCTGTTTCCCTTTGCCATGCGTTCGATTCCGGGAACAGGGTATTTATTCACGTCTATCACGTTATCGAGAAACCTGACCGCTGTTTTTACGGTCTTTCCGAGTTTTTCGTAATCAATAGAGTAACCCGCGTCGATCTTTTTGAGCATCCTGCCGAGGTTTATGGAGCCAAGGTTGCACGGCTCGTACGGAAGAAGCGGCTGCTCGCCGCACGGGTTCGTTGCTTCGATTTCACCGAGTTTTGGGGTCGGGTTTTTTTCGTTAACTCTGTCCATGAATATGATTCCCGGTTCCCCGCTCTTCCACGCGCATCTTATGATGAGATTGAATATCTTTTTCGCGCTTACGCGCTTGACTATAGAGCCGTCTTTGGGATTTATAAGTTGGTAATCGGAGTTTTTTTTGAGGGCCTTCATGAATCCTTCGGTTATCGCCACGGAGAGATTGAAGTTCAGGAACTCTTCCGGGTTTTTTTTGGCTTCTATGAACTCTATTATGTCAGGGTGGTCTATCCGTAAGACCCCCATGTTCGCGCCTCGCCTTGCGCCGCCCTGTTTAATGGCCTCGGTGGCCGCGTTAAAGACCCGCATGAAGGAGACAGGGCCGCTCGCGAGCCCTCCGGTCGAGCCTACGATGTCGTTGGAGGGGCGGAGCCTTGAGAAGGAAAATCCGGTGCCGCCGCCGGATTGGTGTATTATGGCGGTGTTTTTGACTGCCTCGAATATGGATTCTATGGAGTCCTCGACCGGCAGGACAAAACACGCGGCAAGCTGGCCGAGTCTCGCGCCGGCGTTCATGAGGGTCGGAGAGTTGGGGAGGAATTCAAGCCCTGTCATAAGACTAAAGAATTCTTCTTCGGTCTTTTTGGAGTCAACGCCTTTTTTGTAAAGTTTTTCGGCCGAGGCCACGTTTTTCGCCACCCTCGCAAACATCTCCTCCGGGGTTTCCGAAACCCTGCCGAACCGGTCTTTTTTGAGGTATCTTTTTTGAAGGACGATAACGGCGTTCCGAGTCAGGGAGAGTTTCACTTAACCTCCGTTATCGCGTCAACCGGCAATACCCTTTTCGGAGGCGCGGGGAATTCATCGGGGTAACCTATGGGCACGATTACGACAGGCATCAGGTTGTCGGGCAATCTCAGGGCCGCCGAGACTTCGTCCTCGTCGAAGGCCCCTACCCATACGCTTCCGAGTCCCATAGAGTGGGCAAGGAGCATCATGTTCTGGATGCTGCATGAGACGTCCTGAATGGCGTAGAGGCGCGCCCCCCGTTCCATGTAATGGCGTTTTATGGTCATGTCCGCGCATCCCACGACCGCGAGAGGGGCCTCTCTTATGAAATCCTGGTCAAGCGCGGCCAAAACGAGTTTTTCTTTTATTTTGTCGTTATAGACGAAATAAAATCGCCTTTTTTGCAGGTTTCCCGCGCTCGGCGCCCAGATAAGGGCCTCTTTGAGCAGTTCTATCTTGGAAGATTCCACGGGAGAATCTTTGAATCTCCTGATGGACCTTCTTTCTTTTATGGCTTGAAGGACTTCCATTATCCACCCCCACAAATTATAATGACAATATTAGCAGGGTCTTTCCCTCGGCGCAAGGCAACAGGCGTGACGCCTGCACCCATAATGTTTTAACCTGCGCCGGGGTATGCATACCATCGTGGCTTATCAATTTATTGCGTCGTCCGCAGGACAAAAAAAGGCGGACTTGAAAAAGTCCGCCTTTTTAAGCCGCGAAGTTTTTATTTTACAGGGCCTTTTCAACGAGTTCTTTTATCTGGTTTTTAGGCACCGCGCCCACGACCTGGTCGACCACCTGCCCGTTTTTGAAGAGTATGAGGGTCGGTATGCCGCGCACTCCGTATTTGCCCGGCGTGGACGGGTTCTCGTCCACGTTCATTTTGGTTATCTTTATCTTTCCGGCGTATTCCTCGGAAATCTCTTCAACGAGCGGCGCGATGGCCTTGCACGGCGCGCACCACGCGGCCCAGAAATCAACGAGAGCCGGCACGGAGGACTTCAGTATTATCGCGTCGAAACTCGAATCAGTCACTTCAAGCATTTTTCCGGCCATGAGACGACTCCTTTAGGTTAGTTATCCTGTAGTATAGACAAGAGCCCATACCTTGTCAATATCTTCCGTCTGCCTGAGGCGGAGGGTGAGGTTGTCTTTAATCTCTTTTTACCCCACCCGGCCTCCCCCGACGTAACGTCGGGGGAGGAGAAAGATGCGCGCCGCAGGGGCTTATTAATTTATTGTGCCGTGCAAGGACATTTTATCTTGACACGGGCCGTCAATACGTACAATATATTATCATATGAAAGAGCATGAACTTCTGGAGCTTCTTGAGCGCTCGATAGAAAAACTCTCCATAAAACTCAATTACGACGACCTGAAAAAGGGAGAGATAAACACCCACGGGGGCGCCTACGTCTTGCGCGGGGAGAGGTTTATAACGGTGCACAAGCACCTCTCGCCAAGCGAAAAAATAGACGTTCTCTTCGAGGTGCTTTCCGAGGTCGAAACCGAAGGAGTGCACCTGCCGCCGGAGGTGCGCCAGAGGCTGGAGGAGGTTAAAAACGCCCGTTTAAGGCGCGCCCCGCACCACTTTTCGCTGTAAATGCGCACTGTTTAGGTAAGAATATCTGCCGCGAGCATACGTATTACCGGTGCGTTAATATTGAAAAGTGGTGCGGGGCGCGTTGCGAGGAATCACCTGCATAATACCGCGTAAAATTGACATGACCCCCTTTGTAATGTTATACTATTGTGATATAAAGGGCGGGTATTTCCCCTAAAATCTCCGGAATCTCCCTTTCATCAGAGGTCTATGCGTAAAATATTCAAGAAGATATTGCCGCTTGTCGTCGCGCTGTCTTTGCTTTCAACCGGTTATGCCGTTTCAAGCGACGGGTTTTTCGGGAAAAACCCGCCTAAACCCAGGTTCGACAGGCAATTCCCGACAAAGCAAAGCCCGGCCGACCTTTACTATTACTACCTCATGGCTCAGGTGTTAAGGGACGCCGACGATATAAACGGCGCGATAGAACTCTACAGGAAGGCCGTTGAGGCGGACCCTTCTTCCCCTTTGCTTTTTTCGGAACTCGCCCATCTCTACCTCATAAAGGGCGACGTCGAGATGGCCATAGCGCTTCTTGAAAAGGCAAAGGACGTTGACCCGGACTACCTTCAGACGAGGTTTTTGCTGGGCGAGGTGTATGCCACGCTTAAGAAATACGACGAGGCCATAGCCGAGTATAAGAAAGCCTTTGAACTGTCGCCCGACAATCACAGGGTGGCCATGCTCCTTGTCGCTCTCTATCTCGGCAAGGAGGACTATGACGCCGCCGCCGAACTCATGGAGAATCTCATCAAGACGAATCCGGAGTCGATAATAGGATATTATTATCTCGGCAAGATCGAGGCCGGGAGGAAGCATTTGGACAAGGCGATAGGGTACTACAACAAGGCAATCGAGATAAATCCCTCGTTCCAGTCCGCGTACGCGGAAATAGCCAAGATTCACGAAGTGAACAATAAAATCCCCGAAGCGATAGAAGCATACCAAAAGGCGCTCGCGATAGAGTTCGACCCGGAGATAATCAGGCGTCTCGCCAATCTCTTTATCCAGCAGGGACGGTACGACGAGGCGGTTTCGCAATTGGAGGAACTCAAGAAGGTCGAGGCCTTGAGGAACGACGCCGCGACGAGGATAGGGCTCATATATTTCGAGCAGAAGAAGTACGACGAGGCGGCGGCGGCGTTTATCGAAATCCTCAAGCAAGAGCCGGGTCTCGGCAAGGTGAGGTATTATCTCGGCGCGGTTTACGAGGAAAAGGGCGATTTGGAGAGCGCCGTCAGGGAATTTAAGCGCATAGTGAAAGACGGCGGGGACGCGTTCATGGATTCGAAGATACGTCTCGCCTTCATATACGAGAGGCAGGGCCGCATGGATGAGGCGGTCGCGGAGGTGAAAGAAGCGATAAAGATTAAGGGCGGTGACGCGGAACTCCTGCGCCTTCTTGCTTCGCTCTACAGGTCAGCCAAGAGGCCTCTTGAGGCCATAGAGGTATTGCGGAATGCGCTTCAACTCGAGCCGGAAAATCCGGAGTTGCATTTTTCGATAGGCGTGGCCTATGACGAGGCCGGTGCGTGGGAAGAGGGACTGAAACACATGCGGAAGGTTCTGGAGATAAACCCCGATAACGCGAACGCCCTCAACTACATAGGCTATACCTTCGTTGAAAAGGGCATAAATCTCGACGAGGCCGAGGACTACATAAGAAAGGCCTTGACGCTGGAACCCGAAAGCGGCCACATAATAGACAGTCTCGGATGGCTGTATTTTAAAAAGGGCGATTTCATAAACGCCATAACCCAACTCGAAAGGGCGATGATATACCTTCCGAACGACTCGACCGTCGCCGAACACTTGGGCGACGCCTATTTGAGAGGAAGCTTCAAGGACAAGGCCGTCTCCGCCTACGAGAAGGCTACCGCGATTTCGCCTTCGAACGAACCCCTGAAAGAAAAACTTGACAAACTCAGGCAGGAACTCAAGAAGTAGCCGGGCCGCGGCGTGTCTCGCGGCTTTGTCGGTTCTTCTTTCCGGATGCGCCCTATTTCGTCAGGAAGAACGCATACCTTCGATTAAAAAATTAGAAAGAAAAAATCTTATGGCAATGAAGGCCTACGCCGTTGTTGAGGCGCAATTGCCGGGGCGCTCCGATGAGATAGCCGCGAGGGCGATTGTTTATCTTAAACTCCCGGACATGGCGCGGATAGAGGTCATGGGGCCGTTTAACGGACTCGTCGTTGTTATCGCGGCAAGGGGCAAAGACTGTTCGTACGGCTTAAACGGCGCGATAATGCCGTGCGGCGGTCGGACGTTGTTTGACGCGGCGCCGGGTTCTTCCGTAAAGTTTCTCATGGGCTCGATTGACGGGGCCGATTCCAAAGACGGCGTCAGGGTCAGGGCCGAAAACGGCATGACGGTTTTAGATTACGAAGACCGCGGCCTTATCGTGGAGCTTTCCGATTACAGGGACGTCCGCGGGATAAACATACCCTTTTCCGTAAAGACCTTTGCCAACGGCAAAACATTCCACGTAAAATATTCTTCCGTCGAACTGAACCCCGTGGAACTTTCCGGCGACACGGAGGATTTCTTTATTCTTCAGCCGCGTTAAGCGAGGTAGGGGCACGACGCATCGTGCCCCTACTTCGGCGCCTTGAACCCGGGCCAAACTGATTTTAATTCTTCGTACACGAATGTCTTGAATTTATCGAGAAGTTCTTGGCTTTCCGCCTCAAAGCGCATCACGAGCACGGGCTGGGTGTTGCTGGCGCGGACTAATCCCCACCCTCCTTCGAATATCACCCTGAGGCCGTCTATGTCCACCACGCCGCGGATTTTTGCGTCCCCGGTTTTTTTTATCGCCTGCTTAAGCCGTTCCGCGACCTCGAACTTTTCGTCGTCCGGACACTCTATTCTTATCTCGGGCGTTACGAAGGTTTTCGGCAGGCCCGAAAGAAGCATCGAGAAGGCGAACCCCGGGTCTTTTTTCCTCTTTTCGACGAGTATCTCCGCGAGGCGGCAGGACGAGTACACGGCGTCGTCGAACCCGAAATAGCGGTCCGCGAAGAATATGTGGCCGCTCATCTCTCCGGCCATCGCGGCCTTGAGTTCCTTCATGCGGGATTTTATCAGAGAGTGCCCGGTCTTCCACATGACCGGGTTTCCGCCAAGCCGTTTAATCTCGTCGTACATGATTTGCGAGCATTTGACCTCTCCGACTATCGTAGCGCCGGGGAGTTTTTCGAGTATGCTTCTCGCGAATATCACCATAAGGAGGTCGCCCCAGATTATGCCTCCTTTTTCGTCGACAACCCCTATCCTGTCCGCGTCTCCGTCGTAGCCTATGCCGAAGTCCGAGCCGGTCTCTTTTACTTTTTTTATAAGGTCTTGGAGGTTCGCGACGACCGTCGGGTCCGGGTGGTGGTTGGGGAATCGGCCGTCCGTTTCACAGAAAAGGCTCGTCACCTCGCATCCGAGTTTTTCAAGGAGCTTCGGGGCGACAAGCCCTCCCGTGCCGTTACCCGCGTCGCAGACGATCTTTATCGGCCTTTTAAGGGATTTTTGCGCCTCTGTCAGGGTCTTTGAAAAACCTTTCTCGTGAAAGTTCGTGTATTCGGAGATTATGTCGAAGTTTTCGATTGTGCCTTCGCGGGGCGTTGGCTTACCCTCGCGGGACATTTGCGATTCTTCCGAAGCCGCTTTTTTGACGAACGTCTTGAGTTCCTGTATCTCTTGGCCGTGGATGGTTTCTTTGCCCACGCTTACCTTGAAGCCGTTGTATTCGGGCGGGTTATGGCTTCCGGTAATCATTATGCCGCCGTCGAGATTGAGCGAATGGAGCGAAAAATACTGTAGAGGCGTAGGGCACTCGCCGATGTCCACGCAGTCAATCCCGCTTTTCGCGAGGCCTTCAATAAGGGCGTTTCGTAAGGCATTGGAACTTAACCTTACGTCCCTTCCGATTGATACTTTAAGTTCTTTTTTTCCGAGTCTTTCAAAGAGAAACTCCGCGTATCCCGCTCCGAGCGCCTTTGCGAAGCCTGTCGTCAAGTCTTTCCCGAATTCGCCTCTTATGTCGTACTGGCGGAATAGCGAGTCTTTTATCTCGTTTTTTGCCTCATCTTTTATTTGGGGCGCCATTTATTCGGGTCTCCTTTTTTTCCTGAGGGCGGAAAAGAAACCCTTTAGGAGTTTTTTGGATTCTTCTTCCATTACGTTGCTCCGGACCTCCACCCTGTGGTTCAGTCTCAGGTCATTCGAGACGTCATATAAACTTCCGCACGCGCCCGCCTTGGGGTCAAAGGCCGCGAACACGATTCGACTTATCCTTGATTGTATTATGGCGCCCATGCACATGAGGCAGGGTTCGAGCGTAACGTAAAGCGAGGCTTTGGTCATGCGCCAACTCTTGAGTTTTTTCGCCGCCCTCCTGAGCGCGATTATCTCGGCGTGCGCCGTCGGGTCTTGCGAGACCGAGAATTCTTTTCTGTTATGGCCCCTCGCAATAACGCGCCCGTCCAGCGCGAGTATGGCCCCGACCGGCACCTCGTTTCTTTTCCCGGCTTTTTCCGCTTCCCTTAAGGCGAGGGTCATGAATTTAACGTCAAGAGAGTCTTGCATAAGATACTTTTAAAAAGTATCAGGAAAAAGAGAAGCAAGTCAAGCGGAAAGCGTCCTTGCGGACGGCGAAATGAATTGATAATCCCCGGCGGTTCGTCCGCCCGCCATTATTATTGGCGGGCGGACACGAAGCAAGTTAAAACATTGCGCGGGGTACCCGCCCCACAGGGCGGGTCGGGGCTCAGTCCCGCACCCGTCGCTTTCTTCGCCTTGATTGCAACGGAATTTTTATATAATATAAACCAATGGACAAGGCGAGCGGGGGAAAACAGCTTCGCGACCAAGGCGAAAAAAGAGATATTTCCGCAAGCCCGAAAGCAGCCGGGTTCCGGCGGCCCGTCGGGATTGGGAAGGCAATGGTTGCTTTATCGCTCATAATCCTCCTTGCCCTCGGCATTGCCGTTTTTAAGAGAAACTCGACATGGAAGGACGAAATAACGCTATGGAAAGACGTCGCAGGAAATAGCGCTTATAAAGCGAGGGGGCATAATAATCTCGGGCTTGTTTATGACGAACTCGGCCGCGCATAACAATCTCGGAACCGTTTATTACGGACTCGGCCGCGCCGACGAGGCGATTGAAGAATACCAAAAGGCAATAAGATTAAAACCCGGTTATGCGCTTGCACATAATAACCTTGGACTCGTTTACGGAAAACTCGGCCGCGTGGATGAGGCGATCGAAGAATTTCGAAAGGCGATAAGGTTGTCGCCCGGCATGTGGCAGGCGTATTACAACCTCGGCCTTGCGTATGAAAAAAAGGGGCTAAAAGAGGAAGCGCTGAAAGAATACGAAGAGGCGTTAAGAATCAAGCCTGATTTTACGGAAGCGCGCCCGGCTCTCGATCGGCTGCGCGTAAAGCCATAGGCCGGTTCCGGTTGCTTGCGATGGATTGAGGAAAGCCAAATAATACAGCCGTTAATTTTTGCAGTGTTGCGTTTTCCGGAATCACGGCGTAAGATATGGTTACGACATGGAAAACAGGCTTACTCTCATCATGACCGAAGCGGAGATAAAGGAGGCAGTGGCTAAGGTGGCCTCCGCGATACAACGCGACTTCAAGGGGAAAACCCCGGTCCTCATAGGAGTCTTGAAAGGTTCGTTTGTTTTCATGGCCGACCTCGCGCGCGCTCTCGACATGCCGCTCGAGGTGGATTTCATCAGGGTGAGTTCTTACGGAATGAGCGATTCTCCCGGTGAAGACGCCCGCATAACAAAAGACATAGAAATTGACATTAAAGGCAGGCACGTTTTGGTGGTTGAAGACATAAGCGACCGCGGGGTAACGGTCAAAAAAGTTTTAGACCACCTGAACGGAAAGAATCCCGCCGTGCTTAAACTCTGCGCTCTTTTGATGAGGGACGGTTGCGAGGCCGCTTCGAAGGTGGATTATTTCGGCAAAACGATCGGAAAGGGCTTTGTCGTGGGCTACGGGCTCGATTATAAAGAGCGTTTCAGGAATCTTCCGGCTCTTTACGCGATGGAAGGCAAGGAGTAAAATATTTTGCAATGAACATTTATTTATGATGCCGTTTTAACGCAGCGAAAAAGGGGAAGCAGTCATGGGGTTGCCGGCCGTCATAAAAGCGCTTCTTAAGCCTTCCGCGTATCCGGAAGCCTGCGGCAAGATTACCTTCCTTCAGACTCACATCTCTTATATATTCCTCACCGACAAATACGCGTACAAGATAAAAAAGCCGGTTGACTTCGGGTTCCTGGATTTCACGGCCCTCGAAAAGAGGCTGTATTTTTGCAAGGAAGAGGCGCGTCTTAACAGGCGCCTCGCCCCCGATATTTACCTCGGGGTCGTGCCTATTACGAGGGTCAGGGGCGGTTATCGCGTCGAAGGCAAAGGCCGGGTGGTCGAATACGCCGTCAAGATGAAAAGGATTCCGGACAAGGTCATCCTTGAACGGATGATAAAGGACGGAACGATAACGGCGGAAATCGTAAAAAGGGTCGCGGAAAAGATAGCGGCTTTCCATAAAGACGCCCTCACGAATAAAGGCATCTCCGGGTTCGGAGAATCGGAAATAATAAGGCAAAATATCGAGGAGAATTTCTCTCAGGTCTCTCCTTTTGCCGGAACTACGATAAGCGGTAAAAGGCTGGATAAGATACGCTCTTACGCAGAGGGGTTTTTGAGGAAAAACGCGCGTCTTTTCAAAAAGAGGGCCGAGGCGGGTTTTATAAGGGACTGCCACGGCGACATACATTCCGAGCACATAGGCGTGGAGGACGGCATCTTCATATTCGACTGTATAGAGTTCAACAGGCGTTTCCGCTATTCGGACACGGTGTCGGACGCGGCGTTCCTCTCGATGGATCTGGAGTTTCGCGGCAGAGGAGACCTCGCGAGAGTCTTTGAAAAAGAATATTTTTCGGCCACCCGCGATATCGAGGGGAAAAGGTTGTTGGATTTCTACAAATGCTACCGCGCCTTTGTGCGGGGCAAGGTCGAGGGTTTCAAGCTTAAAGAGCCCGAGGAATCTTCCGAAGATAAAAAAGACGCCCTTTTGAAGGCCCTTCGCTATTTCGACCTTTCTTGCGAATACTCAACGGGCGGCCATAGGCCCGTTCTTCTTTTGGTTTGCGGCCTTATCGGAACCGGCAAGTCCACCGTGGCGAGGCTTATCGCGGGAAAGACGGGCATGGCGATAATATCGTCGGACGAGGCGCGGAAAAGTCTTTTTTCAATTCCGAAACGCGCTCATCGTTACGAAGGCTTCAAAAAAGGCATATATTCGGAAAAAGCGACCGATAAAACATATAATGAGCTCGTTAAAAAAGGCCTCGAGTTTTTGGAAAGCGGCCGTTCCGTCATGCTCGACGCGACGTTTTCAAAAAATACATACATCAAGGAAGCTTCGATAGCCGCGAAAAAGGCCGAAGCGGATTTCAAGATAATCGAGTGCGTGAGCGACGACGCGGTTATAAAGGCAAGGCTTAAGAAACGTCTTCGCGACAAGACCTCTATTTCGGACGCCACGCGAGACATATATCTCAAGCAAAAGGAAGTTTTTGAAAGAATAAAAAATCCTGACATAAGGCTTTCCACCGACAAGCCTGACGACGAGATTGTCGAAACAGCGATAAAAGACGTTTTGACCGAGAGGCCTTAAAAATGGATTGAGGGTTGCTTCGATGTATGCTTTAATTTATGAATGGCGGCCAGACCTTTATCGGTGGTTCTCGTTAGCGGGGGGCTCGACAGTTGCGTTACGGCCGCGATAGCGGCAAAAGAGGGGGACGTGGCTCTCCTTCACGTCAATTACGGCCAGAGAACCGAAGAAAAAGAGTTCGAGTGCTTTAAGCGCATAGCAAGGCATTTTCGCGCGAAAGAAACTCTTATAGCGGATTTCCAACACCTGAAAACCATCGGCGCGTCTTCCTTGACCGATAAAAAAATCGAAGTCCCGAAGGGCGATGTCTCCCGAAGCGAAATACCTTCGACCTACGTGCCATTCAGGAACGCGAATCTCCTTTCGGCCGCCGTCTCGTGGGCCGAGGCAATAGGCGCGAAAAGCGTTTACATAGGCGCGGTGGAGGAGGACAGTTCGGGGTATCCCGACTGCAGGGAGGGGTTTTTCAGGGCGTTTGAAGAGGCGGTAGAAAAAGGCACGAGGCCGGATACCGCCATCAAGATAAAAACCCCTCTCATACGCCTCACGAAAAAAGAGATAGTCAAAAAAGGCATGGAGTTAGGCGCGCCTTTCGGGCTTACGTGGTCTTGTTACAAGGATTCGAATGAGGCCTGCGGAGAGTGCGATTCGTGCCTTCTCCGGATGAAGGGCTTTAAAGAGGCCGGGGTCAAAGACCCGTTGCCCTATCGAAAGACTAAGGAGTCAAGGCAGTGACGTTCATAGAGTTCTTAAAACGCAAGAAGGGCATAGATTCCGAAGGCGCGGACTTGAACGAACTCATGGAAAAATACTATGACGAGTACACCGAGTTCATGCGCAAATTAAAGGACGGTTGCGACAAGGGCTGAGCCTTGACTCGCATTAAAGATCGTGATGCGTGCGCGTGATGCGCCCCGATGCCTTTGGATACGGGGCGCTCCGTATTGAAACATCGGAGCGGTATACGTAAAGAAATGTCATTGCGAGTCCGCCGTTATTATTGGCGGACGAAGCAATCTTGTTTTTCACGCATCACGCATCACGTCCGCGTATAACGGTTTCTCACTTCATTACGGGTAAGGCCTGTACCACCAAGGGTAATAGGGCCAGTAGTAAGGCTGATACATGGGGTACGGATAATAGTAAGACGGCGGGTATGCGGCCTCTTCCATGTCGAATAGATGCACTTCCATGGGCTTTAACACAGGGTAGGCGTAGGCCATCTTGCCTATCTTTTTCGTTTCGACGCCCGTTATGACGCCTGCCGCGGTAATGCCCTTTTTTTCGCGGTAAATGAGAGGGTCGGCGTAACCCTCTATCGCGACAATGAACCTGCCGCCGTTCGCCAGAGGTTCGCGCGTGGGGCTTTGAGTGGAGTCAAGCCGCGTTTGGAAGACCTCCACGAGGGTTTTGTCTTCGAGGTTTTCGGTGGAGACTATAAGCCCTCCCCACACGACCTTTCGGCCCGTATAGGCCTTCGGGTCGGCCTGCACCATGGGGACCGTTACGTTGAATTCGGCTTGTTTGAGGACGTCTTTGGATATTACGGACGCGCAACCGGCAATGAAAAGCAAGAGGCCGGCAAGAATCGGGATTATCGCATTGTTTGACGTATTCATTGTTTTATACTATAAATTGTAGAGCGGTTTTTTGAAATGTCAAAGACAAATTTTTTAAACATATCGATTGAAGAGGCCAAGAGGCTCGCTCCCTACGCCGTAAAGAGCCTTGATTCGAGGGGAAGGCGTTATCCCGAGGCCGAGCATCCCTTCAGGACGGTCTTTCAGAGGGATAGAGACAGGATAATCCACTGTAACGCCTTCCGGCGCCTCGAGTATAAGACGCAGGTCTTCGTCTATCACGAGGGAGACCACTACAGGACGCGCCTTACCCACACCATAGAGGTGGCGCAGATAGCGCGCACCATAGCGAAGGCCCTCGGGCTTAACGAAGAGCTTTCAGAGGCCATAGCCCTTGCCCACGACCTCGGCCATCCCCCGTTCGGCCATACCGGGGAGCGGATACTGAACGGCCTCATGTCGGGGCACGGCGGATTCGAGCATAACGCCCACAGTCTGCGCGTGGTCGAGGAACTCGAAAAAAGGTACCCGCTTTTCCCGGGCTTGAATCTTACGTGGGAAGTCCGCGAAGGCATAACAAAGCACAATTCGGAGCACGACAGGCCGGGTTCCGCGGACGAGTACGAAAAAGGCATGGCAAGTTCGCTCGAGGCGCAGATAGTGGATATAGCGGACGAGATAGCCTACAATAACCACGACATAGACGACGGGTTGTCGTCGGGCATGATAGAGCCGGACATGATGAAGGACGTGGAGTTATGGCGGGAGAACTTTAAAGAGGTCAAAAAAGCCCACGAGAACGTTGACTTCAAGATTCTTAAATACCAGACCATCGTCAGGATAATAAACGCTCAGGTTACCGACCTCGTGGGCAATATTTTTTCGGTTCTCGAAGAAGAAGGCATAGAATCGGCCGCGGACGTAAGAAAAAGAGGAAAGCCGGTCGCCTGTTTCAGCCGCGGCATGACAGCGAAGAACGTCGAGCTTAGAAAGTTCCTCAGGAAAAACCTCTACGAACACTACCGTCTGGCGCGGATGGCGGACAAGGCGGAGAGGATGCTCGAAGGGCTTTTCAACGCCTATATGAGGGAATCAAGGTTATTGCCGCCGCATTTCTTTTCCCATATCGAAAGCATCGGCAAAGAAAGGCTCATATGCGATTACATCGCGGGCATGACCGACCGTTTTGCCCTCGACGAGTACAAAAAACTCTTTGACCCTTACGAAAAGGTTTGATGTCCTGCCAAAGGTTTACGCTCCTTGCGGAGGGCACGTCCGCCTCGAGCGAACGCGAGACAGATTGAAACATTATGCGGGGCACTCCGCCTGCCTTAAATTTTTTGTTGACAAGGATATTCGCGGGCATTAAAATACAGTAGTTTTTTCTTATGAATTTTCAACGATGAGAGGAGTAAAACGGTTTATGACGTCAAAGCATCTTGGATACTCGGGCATCATCGAGAGAATGAAGGAAGCGGGGAAGCTCAAGAACGAGTCGGCAACGGCTCGCGTGTTAAGCGTTACGCCGCAGGCGCTTTCCAATTACAAGAAAAGGGACAGGATGCCGAGCCATCTCGTAATCAAGTTCGCTTCGATTTACGGGCTTTCGGTGGACTGGCTCCTTACCGGCAACGCCGCTTACAGGATCGCGGAGGAAGGTTTGGGTTTCAAGTCCAGCGCCATGGAAGATGCCGCGGACGCGGTTTCCAAAAGCATCGGCGCGCTTACGCCGGAAGAGATAGTCTACACGGCAAAGGTTTTGATGGTCATGCGCAAAGCCAATAAGGTTACGGTTAACGCCCTCAAAGGCTCCATTGAGGCCTTTGCCAAGGTAATCGAAGAAGAATGCAAGGCGACCTGCTGACAGGGCTGGGCGTTATTATTTTGAACCGGGAAGGCCGTTTGAGTTTTATCGCGGCCTTCCCGGTTTTGTTTTTTCTTTTTTAAGCAGTGTCATTCCCGAGGTTCGGGGTACCCGCCCAATGGGGCGGGTCGGGGAATCCAGACGCCGTCCCCGCCCCGTATCAAGTACGGGGTAAATTCCAGCGGGGAGCTATACAAAATGTTTTAAAGACAAAAAACCGGATTCCCGCTTCCGCCTCAGGCGGACGGGAATGACAAAAGCGGGGATTGTTTTTCCCGGCTCTATGGCGCGCAAGGGCTGAGTCCGGCACCCGTAATGTTTTACTTACTCTTTAGCATGCGCATTACAGCGACCTGTTAATTCATTGTGCCGTCCGCAAGGATAGGCAATTGACCTTATTCCCTTCCTTGTGTTAATTTCTCTTGCATAATGACGAGATTCGTTCGCGGCTGGCAAAAGGCACTCGACTGGAAAAAATCCTTGGACCCGGGAAGCCTTGGAAAAGGCTTCGTAAGGCTTCTTTTGTTAAGGGGTTCTCTTACCAAGAGGCTGGAGGCATTAAGCGGCTCGGCGGTGGAGGCCGAGCTTCGCAAGGTCTTGCGCCGCCCTCTCGATAAGGACGAGGGCGCGTATCTTATGTCAATGCCCGGCGAAGATTCAATCGAAAGAGAAGTCTGGCTCAAGGCCGGAGGGGAAAGACTCGTCTACGCGAGAAGCGTTTTTCCGTCCTCCCTTACGGGGAAAAGATTCAGCCGCGTTTTGAAAACATCGAGAAAACCGCTCGGGAGCGTCTTTAGCCTCGGAAACATCGGAGTCAGAAGGGAAGCGTTTGAGTTTGCCGTAATAAGAGATAAAAAGATTTCCAAAGGGTTCGGCCTAAAAAAAGAAGTTTCTCTTTTTTGCCGCCGTTACAGGCTTATCGGACTTGCCGGAAACGGCGCCAAGCGGATAAAAGGCATAGTGGTCGAGGTCTTCAGCCCTTCCCTGGCAAAGGTAAAGGGAGTAAGGTTTAAAAAGAAGGCGATTAAAAAATAAGGGGGGTTTTTGGCCGAGGCTCTGTTAAGCAAAAAGATTTCAGCCGTCATTGACCTCATCAGGCTTAAGAAGCCCTACGGCACGGCGCTTCTTCTCTCGCCGGCGCTTTGGTCGCTTTTCCTCGCCTCAAGCGGAACTCCGTCCTTAAAACTTCTTTTGATATTCACCTTGGCGGCGTTTTTCATGAGGAGCGCCGGGTGCGCGATAAACGACTTCGCGGATAGAGGCTTCGACGCCTTCGTGGAGAGGACCAAAGGCCGTCCCCTCGTTGATGGAAGGCTCGATAAAAAAGAAGCCCTCGTTGTTTTTGCCGTCCTCTCTCTTCTCGCGTTTTCGCTCGTGCTCTTTCTTAACCCGTTTACCATAGCCCTTTCGTTAGTCGCCATAATCCTGGCGATTGTTTATCCCTTTGTTAAGAGGGTGAGTTTCTTTCCGCAGGTGTTTTTAGGCGCGGCGTTCGGATGGGGCGCCGTGATGGCGTGGTCTTCGGTGCGCGGCGCGATAGGTGTTCCGGCGGTTTTGATATTCATCGCGAATGTTTTCTGGTCAACGGCCTACGACACAATCTACGCGCTCATGGATATCGAAGACGACCTGAAGGTCGGGGTCAAGTCAACGGCGATATTCTTCAAAAGCCGCGTTTACGAGGCAATCTGCTTATTTTATGTTGCTACCGCCATTGCCTTAATTCCGGCCGGAGTTTTCGCCGGCCTCGGGGCGATTTATTATTCCGGCGTGGTTGTTTTCTGTTTATTTTTTATCGTGATGGTTGTAAGATTGAAGAAACGTCCGGCGAGAGAAGAGGCTCATAAGGTATTTCGTTTGAACGCGTGGGGCGGGGCGTTCATTCTCGTTTTGATAATACTTGACATGAATATCTGAAGGGGTGTTGAAAAGCCAATTTTGTCGTCATTGCGAGCGAAGCGAAGCAATCTCGTTTATTGAGATTGCTTCGGGATAAAGCCCCTCGCAATGACAGTAATAAATAATTTTCCTTACAAAGGGGTGTTATGGCATTCTACGATTTAAGGGAATTCATTGAAACCCTCAGGCAAAAGGGGCTTTTGAGGGTTGTCCGGGCCGAGGTTTCGCCGTCGCTGGAGATCGCCTTGTCGGAGACGAACTTGCTCAACGCCCACGTCCTGCCGCCGTCAACGGACTTGTAGAGCCCGCGCTCGGGGTTGTCCTTCCAGAGCGCG
>DASRUI010000077.1:0-8437 GCA_035655515.1 Thermodesulfobacteriota bacterium | reverse complement strand
AAAGGTCAAGAAAAAGGGGGTTGACGAAATCGTCAACCCCCCTTTCCCTTTATGTCCATGGTGCCCGGAGACGGAATCGAACCGCCGACACGAGGATTTTCAGTCCTCTGCTCTACCGGCTGAGCTATCCGGGCATGAAATGGTGAACATATAAATTATTTTAAACACCCGTCTTTGTCAAGGCTTTTTTTGGAAGCCCAAAGGCTCCACCTTTGACCCGTAATCTTTCAACCGCCCGCCTTCAAATCTCAACTTGTCCGGCATATTCCCGTAACCTTCGCGATGTATCCTGAAAGGCATGAACATACCAAACGCGATAAGACAGATGAAAACCCTTGATATGCCGGCATCGAAAATATTTGAGTTGGCGGCAAAGACGGTCTTAAGCATACTCCTTACGATACTCCTCGTAGCGCTCCTCTGGGCGGCGATGAAAACGTTCTTTGAACTCAAAGAACTTTTCAGATACGGCAACGTGCCCGACGTGCTCAAGATAGCGATGATAAACTCTCTTGCGATGTTCGCGGTGCTCGCGGTCTTCAGGACGGGGCTCGCCTACTTCTCGGTCGGGAGGGTGAAGGTTACTTACATAATAGACACGGTGATAGTCATGATATTGACCGGGGTCATGGTCTTCTGGTTCAAAGAGATAGACTACGCAAAGATACTCCTCGTCATGGCCGTGGTTCTCTCTTTGATAGTGGCGCGGATACTGACGATAAGGTTTTCACCCGTAGATTTAGAAAGGAGGCATGAAAATGATTGACAATGGATGTCCGTTTTACGGCAGGGGAAAAGGGTTGGACTTCTGCAAGGCGTCCGTCCCGGACAGGGTGCCGGAGGCCTTTGAACAAAAGACGCTCTGCCTGTCGGAGAATTACGACCTCTGCCCGACGTTCCTCGGCCACACCTTGAGGATCGAGAATCTCACCCGGCGCTTCGCGGGATGGATTTAGGGCAAAAACGTCTGTAACGATAACTCTGTTTTTCCGTAACACGAACGTAACAAAGCAAAACTATACTAAAAACAACAAAAGGAGGAAGAAAGATGAAAATCAAAGAAAAAGCGAAACTTATGGCAATGATTTTGACCCTCGCGGCAATTTTTTTCTGGATGGGCGCGGATAACGCGTCCGCGGAAAGAAAAATAGTGAAGGCCGACGGCTCCTCGACCGTATTCCCCATAACCGAGGCCGTTGCCGAGGAATTCCAGAACGCAACGAAAGACGTCATGGTAACGGTCGGGCTTTCGGGCACCGGCGGCGGATTCAAGAAATTCTGCGTCGGAGAGACCGACATATCCGACGCCTCAAGGCCGATAAAGGCCTCTGAGATGGAACTCTGCAGGAAAAACAACGTCGAGTACATAGAACTCCCGATAGCCTTCGACGGCATCGCCGTCATGGTAAATCCGAAAAACACGTGGGTTGACCGCATGACTGTCGAAGAACTCAAGAAGATATGGGAACCGGCGGCTCAGGGAAAAATCACGAAATGGAGTCAGATAAGAAAAGGCTGGCCCGAAAAGGAAATCCACCTTTTCGGCCCGGGCGTTGATTCCGGCACCTTCGACTACTTTACCGAGGCGATAAACGGCAAGGAAAAGGCATCGAGAGGCGATTACACGGCAAGCGAGGACGATAACGTGCTCGTGCAGGGCATCTCGACCGACCCAAACGCCATCGGCCACTTCGGCATAGCCTACTACGAACACAATAAGGGCAAACTCAAACTCGTCCCCATTGACGACAACAAGGACACAAACGGCAAGGGAGCGGTGTCTCCGTCCGAAAAGACCATAAACAACGGCACGTACCAGCCTCTTTCAAGGCCGATATTCATATACATAAGCAAGAAATCCCTCGAAAAACCCGAGGTGGCGGACTTCATCGCGTTCTACCTGAATAACGCCGCCTCTCTCTCGAAAGAAGTGGGCTACGTGCCGCTTCCTCAAAAGGCCTACTCCCTTGCCCTTGAAAGAGTCAAAACGAAAAAAACCGGGACGGTCTTCGGAGGGGAAGGCTCGAAGGTCGGGGTAAAGATAGAAGACATGCTCAAAAGAGAAGGCAAATAAGACGCGCTGAAACCGAAAACGTCTCTTGATTTAAAGGGAGCCCTCAAGGCTCCCTTTTGGTCTTTACAAAAACTGAAATATATCTTATAAAAATGACTGGCTCTACGGGCGGGGTACCCGCCCGAAGGGAAGGGTCACCTGTCCCACGATGATGACTAAAAGAGAAAAACAAAAACTCAAGGAAAACCTCATAAAAGGGACTCTATTCCTCTGCGCCCTTTTGTCGGTTTTCACCACAATCGGGATAATCGGGGTTCTTCTCTTCGAAACAATCGAATTCTTCCAAGAGGTCTCGATAATAGAGTTCCTGACCGACACCCAGTGGACTCCGCTTTTCGTGGATAAACACTTCGGCATAATGCCTCTTGTCGCGGGAACCGCGCTCGTTTCTTTTATCGCGATGTGCGTCGCGGTGCCGCTCGGCCTTCTCTCCGCCGTTTATCTGAGCGAGTACGCCAATAAAAAATTCAAGGCAACGGTAAAGCCCGCGCTGGAAATCCTCGCCGGAGTCCCGACCGTGGTTTACGGATACTTCGCGCTTCTTTTCGTAACCCCCGTCCTCCAAAAAATATTCCCGGACCTCTCGGGCTTTAACGCCTTGAGCGCCGGGATAGTCATGGGCATCATGATACTCCCGATGGTGTCGTCCATGAGCGAGGACGCGATGTACGCCGTGCCGAGGGCGTTAAAAGACGGAGCCTACGCCTTGGGCGCGACCAGATTTCAGGTGTCCATGACCGTGGTGGTTCCGGCGGCGCTTTCCGGCATAATGAGCTCCTTCGTTCTCGCCGCGTCCCGCGCCATAGGAGAGACGATGATAGTCGCCATAGCCGCCGGGCAACAGCCGAATCTCACCTTAAACCCGTTCGTGCCGGTCGAAACCATCACGGCCTACATAGTGCAGGTAAGCCTCGGCGACACCCCGACCGGCACCATAGAGTACAAAACCATCTTCGCGGCCGGCATGACGCTATTTCTCTTCACCCTCGCCTTGAACATGCTAAGCACGTGGCTAAAGGAGAGATTCAGGGAGGAGTATACGTGAGGCGGCTCGAACTGAACAAGTTGATTGACCGCGTCTTCACCGTATCGGCCTTTGTCTCGACCATAGCCGGACTCGCGTTCCTGACTATTCTCGTAATAGACGTGGTCTCAGACGGCGGCGGGAGATTAAGTTGGCAGTTTTTGTCGAACTTTCCGTCGAGGATGGCGGAAAAGGCCGGCATCCTCTCGGCCCTTGTCGGCACGATATGGATAATGGGGTTGACCTCGCTTTTCGCGATACCGCTCGGAATCGGCGCCGGCATATACCTCGAGGAGTACGGCAAAAAAAATCCCGTGACGAGGCTCATAGAGATAAACATCGCGAACCTCGCCGGAGTCCCGTCCATAATATACGGGCTTCTGGGCCTGGGCGTCTTCGTAAGGCTCATGTCGCTCGAGAGGAGCCTCCTGACCGGGGCGCTTACGCTTTCGCTTCTTGTTCTGCCGATAATAATAATCGCGACGCGGGAATCGCTCCGCGCCATACCTTACTCGATAAAAGAGGCCTCCTACGCCCTCGGCGCGACGCAGTGGCAAACCATATCCCGTCAAACGCTTCCGGCGGCCATGCCCGGCATATTGACCGGCGTAATACTCGCGCTCTCGAGGGCCATCGGAGAAACCGCGCCTCTCATAACCATAGGCGCGCTCACATACATAGCGTTCCTGCCGCACGGCGTCTTCGACCCCTTCACGGTTCTGCCGATACAGATATTTAACTGGGTATCGAGGCCGCAGGAAGCGTTCGCGACAAACGCCGCCGCCGGAATATTAGTGCTCCTCGCGCTTACTCTTATGTTAAACTCCATAGCCATATACCTCCGCCATAAATACCAGAAGAGGATAAAGTGGTAGAACAAAACGTATTTTCGATTTCAAACCTCAACGCGTGGTACGGCGAAAAGCGCGTATTGAAGGACGTTAACCTCGATATAAGGCAGAACCGCGTCACAGCCCTCATAGGGCCGTCTGGTTGCGGCAAGAGCACTTTTTTAAGGTGCCTTAACAGGATGAACGACTTTATCGCGGGCTTTCGCCTCGAAGGCAATATAGACCACAAAGGCGTTGACATATACTCCGGAAGCGCCGACCCGATAGAGATACGCCGCAAAATCGGCATGGTCTTCCAGAAACCGAACCCGTTTCCCAAGACCATCTACAATAACATCTCCTACGGGCTCGAAATATTCGGCGTAAAGGGCAGAGGCAAGCTCGACGGAATCGTGGAGGAGAGCCTGAAGAAGGCGGCGCTCTGGGACGAGGTGAAGGATAACCTCCACGAAAGCGCGCTCGCCCTCTCCGGGGGCCAGCAACAGAGACTCTGCATAGCGCGGGCGATAGCCGTGAACCCCGACGTGATACTCTTCGACGAGCCGTGCTCGGCCTTGGACCCGATAGCCACGGCAAAGATAGAGGACTTGATTACCGAACTCAAAAAGGATTACACTGTCGTAATAGTCACGCACAACATGCAGCAGGCCGCGAGGGTCTCGGACCATACGGGATTTTTCATGCTCGGCAGCATGGTCGAGTTCGACCTCACGAGCAAAATCTTCACCGCGCCGAAGAACAAGATGACGGAAGATTACATAACCGGCAGATTCGGTTAAAAGGAGAACACATGACGAGAGAGGCATATCAAAGGTCTTTAAAGGAACTCGAAGCCGACGTGCTCGCCATGGGCGCGATGGTGAAAGAAGCGGTAAGGAACTCCATCTCCTCCCTTCAGACGAGGGACATCGCCGAATCCAAAAAACTTATCGCTAACGACATCCTGATAAACAGAAAACGCTTCGACATAGAGGACCGCTGCCTTCAGATAATCGCCACACAGCAGCCGATGGCCGGGGACCTCCGTGTTCTCGCCGCGACGCTCAATATCATAACCGACCTGGAGCGCATAGCCGACCACGCCGAAGGCAACGCGCAGATAAACGTGCTCATCGGAAACGAAGAACTCGTAAAACCATTGATAGACATACCGAGGATGGTGGAATTCGCGATCAAGATGCTCGACGACGCCCTTACGGCGTTCGTCACGCGGGACGAAGAAAAGGCAAAGGCCGTGTGCGCCGAGGACGATAAAGTGGACGCCCTATACGAGCATATATACAGAGAACTGATACTGATAATGATAGAAGACCCGAAAAAGATTAAAGGCGCGACCTACCTCATGTGGGCGGCCCACAACCTCGAGCGCATAGCGGACAGGGCCACGAACATAGCCGAAAGGGTCATCTACACGGTGTCGGGCAAGATGGAGGAACTGAACGTTTCGAGGTACTAAGGGGGGTAAATCGGCAAAATCGCGTTAAATCTATAGCCTCTTCCCTATCTTCTCATACACGTCTTTCCGGTGAATGACGCCAAAAATCCATACCTCGTTCCCTGTTGCTTTAAATACAACCCTGTAATCTCCGACCCTGAGTTTCCAATAGCCCTTGAGGGTTTTCCTTAACGGCTCGCCGTAATGGTGCGGAGCAATCGCAAGGCGGGTCTCTATGGCCTTTTTGATGCGCTCTTTGGTCTTTGAATCTATTTTAGGCAGGTCAACTTCCCTGACGTCCGGATGATATCTCGGCTGAAAAGCCACTTCTACCAAACCTCTTCATGCTTAAGCGCCTTTGCCTTTTTAAAAGTCTTCTCCCTCTTTTCCGCGAACATGCCGAGGGCCATGTCCTCTTCCATCTCAAGCGCCTCCCTTACGAGGTCTCGAACCTTGAGAGACAACGACACGCCTTCCTTCGCGGCAAGACGTTCGACCGTATTATAAAGGGGCTTTTCGAGTAGAACGTTTATTCTCGGATTTTTCGCCGGCATCCTTATCGCCTCCACTGAAATTAAGTGTATCACTTCTGACACACCTTGTCAACGTCCCCTACCTCCTCCCCTTCATCATGGGAAATCCCTGCTCTTCCCTGCTCTTTAGATACCCTTCTGCGGAACGCCTCGCCAACTGCCTCACGCGCCCTATGAAGCGGGTCCTCTCGGCGACGCTTATCGCTCCCCTCGCGTCGAGGAGGTTGAAGGTATGGGAGCACTTCAAGGTGTAATCGTAGGCAGGCAAAACGAGGGATTTGTCCAGAAGCCTTAACGCCTCTTTTTCATAGGTGTCGAAAAGGCCGAAGAGCATATTCGTGTCCGCCTCCTCGAAGTTATAGGTCGAGAACTCGACCTCGCCTCTTTTGTGAACGTCGCCGTAGGTTACTCCCTCCGTCCATTTCAAATCAAATACGCTATTCACGCCCTGCAGATACATGGCTATCCTCTCGATGCCGTAGGTTATCTCGCCGGATACCGGCTTGAGGTCAATGCCTCCGGCCTGCTGAAAGTACGTGAACTGAGTAATCTCCATGCCGTTAAGCCAGACCTCCCAGCCGAGTCCGGAGGCGCCGAGCGTCGGGGATTCCCAATCGTCCTCGACAAAACGTATGTCGTGCTCCTTTTGGTTTATGCCGAGTTCGCGGAGGCTTTCGAGGTATATGTCCTGTATGTCGTCGGGCGAGGGTTTGAGTATCACCTGAAACTGGTAGTAGTGCTGGAGGCGGTTCGGATTTTCGCCGTAACGCCCGTCCGTCGGGCGGCGCGACGGCTCCACGTAAGCGGCCCGCCACGGCTCCGGCCCGAGGACCCTCAAAAAAGTGGCCGGATTAAAGGTGCCCGCGCCTTTTTCCATGTCGTATGGCTGGTGTATCAGGCATCCCCTTTCGGCCCAAAACCTCTGGAGCGTGAGTATCACGTCCTGGAATAACACTGCTTTTTTCTTTTTCGCCATAAGCTACATTCCGAGCCTTTCGATTATTTTTTTGGTCTTGAGTTCCCTTCCTGTCTGATGCCTTATGAAATCCGACAACACCGCCTCGCTCTCCTTCGTGAAGGCCTCGTCCGTTATTAAACGGCTAAGCTTTTCGGCCGGCATCCTGCCCGCCATTCCGAGAAGGCTCGCCGTGGCGGCTGAAAACGGAATCAAGCCATTGAGCCGTCCGGAACAGACCCCGCAAACCGCTCCGCCCTTTTCCGAATTGAAAAACACCCTGCCCCCCGAAAAATCTTCCCTGCAGACGACGCACCCCGAAAGATGAGGCATGTACCCGAGCGTAGCGAGGAGTTTTATCTCGTAAAACCGGAGAAGGCTTTTTCCGCCGCCCGAAAAGTTAACCAGCTTCAAAAAACACAAGAGCACCTCGAAGAGTTCCGGTTTCTGATGCCCGCCGTCGCGGGTCATCTCGTTCGCGAGTTCCAGAATGTAGCAGGAGTCCGCGTACCTCGATACGTCTCCCTTAATCTCGGGAAACCCGTAAATAAGGCTCGCCTCTTCGACCATGGCGAGATCATTGTTTCCGCGGTAGAAGACGGCGTCTATGTGGGACGGCGGGCAGATGTTCCCCACGAACCGCCTTTTGCTTCTCCGCGCGCCCTTGGCGATGCCCCTGAGTTTTCCGAACTCCTTTGTGTAAAAAGCAAGAATCCTGTCCGACTCGCCGTAATCGAACGAATTCAGGATTATCGCCTCCGTGGAATAGTGCCCTTTTCTCATATAATCCCTATCTTAAGAAACACCGTGGCCAAACCCAGAAACGTGAAAAACCCCCCGATGTCGGTGCAGGTCGTGACGAATATGCTCGACGACACCGCCGGGTCGAACCCGAACCGCTTGAGAAGAAGCGGTATGATGGCGCCGCTGAAACCCGCTATAACGAGGTTCGCCGTCATGGCGAGGAAAAGCAAGACCCCTATCATGAGTTTCGCTCCGAGGAGATACGCGACAAGACACGCCAACGCGCCGGTTACGACGCCGTTCGCGAAACCGACCGCGGATTCCTTGAAAAGAACCCTCTTCGCGTGCCTCAAATCGAGCTCGCCCAGGGCGAGCCCCCTCGTTACGACCGTTATCGCCTGAGTGGCGGCGTTGCCTCCCATGCCGGCGACTATCGGCATGAGGACGGCGAGGATGACGAGCGTTTCTATCGTGCCCTCGAAGAGTTTTACGACGCTTGCCGCCAAAAAAGCCGTCGCGAGATTGATGAGGAGCCACGGAACGCGCAACTTGAACGACCTCATGGGCTCGTCCAAAACCCTCTCCTCGACGTTCAAACTCGCCATCTTGTAGAAGTCCTCGAACATCTCCTCTTCTATGACGTCCACCATGTCGTCGATGGTTATGCGTCCGACGAGCCGGTTTTCTTTATCGACGACCGCCATGCTTATGAGGTCATATTTCTGGAATATCTTGGCGACCTCTTCCTGATCGAGGTCTGTCGTAACCTTGACGGCGCTCCTGTCCGCGACGTCCTTTATGAGCGCGCCCTCGTCCGCGAG
>DASRUI010000076.1:0-7804 GCA_035655515.1 Thermodesulfobacteriota bacterium | reverse complement strand
GGCGAGAGCCGCGCCGACCACGAACCCCCTCGCCTCTATTCCGACGACCATGTCTATCTTTTGCCCTAAGTAGCGGTGCCCCATTATGTCAACCATCCTCTGAAACGCCAGAGGGTCCCTGCAAAGGGTCGTTATGTCTTTAAAGAGTATGCCTTTTTTCGGAAAATCAGGTACGTCGCGTATCGTCTTTTTAAGATGTTCCACAATAACGTCTCCGTTCTATTTTATTTTTGCGTTGATTTGAATCCCGATTTTTTATTTGGCGGCGGTTTTCTGTCTTTCCAATTCCACCATTTTAACAATTCCGGATTGTATTTCCCGCGCGAAGCAAAATAAACAGCGCAACGGAAAGCGTATAGCAGACATCTGTCCTGCGTCTTTCCGGCAAGCCGGTTAGACCGGACATATAACTCTTCCGCATCTTTGCCGTTTAAGTCGCGAACCGAACGGATACCGAGGTCGTACAGATTCCGGGCGATCCTCTTGCCGACACCCGGGATTTTTCTCAACTCCTTTAATGCGCCGCTTACCTTCAAACTTTTATCTGCTTAAGATTATAAATGATTTGCAGCGGCCGCGCCGCAACGGAGTGCGGGTCGGGCGCAGGCGCGCCGCAAGGCGTCGACGCAGGCGCGTCAAATCAAATCCGACGAAGTTATGTTTCTCTCAAACATGTATTTTTTTAGTTTTACGAGCGCCCTTGTCTCTATCTGCCGGATCCTCTCTCTCGTCACGCCGAGCTTTTTCCCTATGTCCTCGAGGGTTTCCGGCTCGCTGTTAATGCCGAACCTGAGCCTTATTATCTTGTTTTCCTTGGCGTCGAGGATTGAAAGCCATTTTTTAAGCTCCTCGGTCTTCATCTCCGCGCTGATAGAGTCCACCGGAGAGAGGGCATTTTCGTCCTCCAGCCTGTCGAGGAGAGTTTCGTCGGTATTGTCGTGAAGGGCCGTATCCATCGAGAGGCTCTTGCGGGTGATTATCGAAAGCTTCTTCAGATACCTGCCGCTTATTCCCATATCCGCGGCAAGTTCCGTCGTTGACGGCTCCCTGTTATGCTTCTTTCTGAATTCTGTTCCAACCTTGGTCATCTTGAATATGTCGTTCGAGACGTGTATGGGGAGCCTCACGATGTCGGCCTGATTGAGTATCGCCCTTTCCACGGATTGTCTTATCCAGTACGTCGAGTAGGTCGAGAACTTGCAGCCTTTCGCGTGTTTGAATCTTTCGACCGCCTTTATAAGCCCTATATTGCCTTCTTCTATCAGGTCCTGAAACGGAAGACCCCTTCCCATGTACCTCTTCGAGATATTTACGACAAGCCTTAAATTAGCCTCTATCATTTTTCTTCTCGCCGCCTTATCGCCTTTGCCTATGCGTTCCGAAAGCGTCTTTTCGTCTTCGGCCGTTAAAAGGGGATACTTTCTTATGTTGTCGAAATAGGCCTTTATGGCGTCGGTAAAGGCGTAAGAGGAGGTCTTTGCTGACAGTTTTCGATAAACTCCGGCGAAGCGGTTTTGGGATTTAAGGGCAGGGTTATTTTTTCTCTTTATAGCCATGTTACCCGTTAACGCTCCTTTCTCTTTATCAAAGGCTGATGCGGTCAGGGTGAAGGCTATTTAGTAAACTACTTTAACTTTATACAATAAAATATGCATTATGGCAAGAAAAAAAGCGGATTTCTGGTTTTTTTGTCCTGACGCACCTCAAAATGAACATGGCAGGCCTCGGCGTTTCCCGTATCTCCGACAAGGGCTATGGCCGAGCCCTTGTTCACCTTTTCTCCGGCTTTTACGAGGTTTTTCTCGTTATGGGCGTAAACCGTATAGAAGTCTCCGGCGTGTTTTAGTATCACGACGTTTCCGTATCCTTTCATGCCGCTGCCGGAATAAACAACCGTGCCTGATTCCGAAGCCAGAATAGGCGTATTCCTCGGCGCGGCTATGTCTATGCCCTGATGCATGACGTCGTTCCTCATGCCATAGGTGGAGATGACCGTGCCTTTTACCGGCCACGCGAACTTGCCCTTTTCAACGACGATTTTTCTGCTTTTCGGAGGAGGCCCGGGAAGAGATTTATCCGCCTTGCGGGTCTTCCCTTTTATTCCGGGGATAAAAAGCCTCTGCTCTTTTTTAATCTGCGTTGGGTCTTTTATGTTATTGGCTTCGGCGAGGTCCTGCAAATCCACGCCGTAGGCGTGGGCTATCCCCCAAAGGGTCTCTCCCTTGCCCACTTTGTGGAATACGCCCTTATTGGAATGAGTCGTCGCGCATCCCGCGATAGAGAGGCACGCCGTTATTAAAAGCGCTATGACGCCTTGCTTCCACATGACCTCTTATTTCAAAACGCCCCCGAGGATTAAAAATCCGATTAGCAAGAGCGCGATGAATGCGAACGTAAAGATATTGAAGTACTTGTCTATGTATTTTTTTATGGACGGCCCGTAACGGTATATGAGGCCGGCGACCATAAAAAATCTCGCGGAACGGCTGAGCACGGACGCGACGAGAAATACGACGAAATCTATCCTGAATGCCCCCGCGCTTATGGTAAAGGCCTTGTAAGGTATGGGGGTGAACCCGCCGACGGCCACGGCCCAGGCGTCGTATCTCGAGTAAAGTTCTTTTATGCGGACATAAGTTTCCGTCAGGCCGTAAATCTTGACTATATTATACCCGACCGTGTCCATGAAATAAAGTCCGATAAGGTATCCGAATATCCCTCCTAAGACCGAACCGGCCGAGCATATGGCCGCGTATCTGAAAGATTTGGCGGGCAAGGCCACGCATAAGGCTATCAAGAGCACGTCGGGCGGTATCGGAAAGAAAACCGCTTCAACGAACGCCAAGATGAAAAGCGCGGGAATCCCGTACGGAGTATGGGCCCACGACAGAACCCAATCGTAGAGCCGTCTGAATATATTCATCACGTCTCTGCCTGCCAGCCGTTTTTGCCGACAAGCTTGACGAATCTGCAACCTCCGAGGTCTTCCCTTATGAATCTTCCGTTCTTTTTTGTGATACGGACGAGTTCCTGAACAAACTCCCCTCCGACCGGTATGACGAGCCTTCCGCCTTCTGAAAGTTGTTCGAGACAGGCCTTCGGAACGTCCGGAGAGGCCGCTGTGACTATGATGGCGTCGAACGGAGCCTCGTCCTTCCACCCGAGAGTGCCGTCGTCTATCTTTATTATGACGTTCGAATAGTGAAGGCTGTCGAGGAGTTTTCTCGCCTTTACAGCGAGGGAGTGGACGCGCTCTATCGAAAAAACCCTCCGGCAGACGAGAGAAAGCACGGCGCTCTGGTAGCCGGACCCGGTGCCTATCTCAAGAACCTTTTCTTCTCCCGTGAGTTTAAGCGCCTCGGTCATATACGCCACCATGAAGGGCTGGGATATGGTTTGCCCCTCCCCTATCGGCAGGGGAAAATCGCTGTAGGCCTGAGAGATGATAGCTTCGTCCATGAAAAGATGCCTTTTGACCGTCTCCATGGCCTTCAATACCCCGGGGTCTTTTATGCCCCTCTCCACGAGTTGCGTTTCGACCATCTTTTTTCTGAGCCTTACGTAACCGTCTTTTTTCATCCCTTATATCTTCCAGTACTGGAGTTCGCTTATCGCCGAATAGTTCGTCATGTCGAGGTGTATCGGGGTTATGGACACGAAGCCCTTCAAGACCGCGGCAAAGTCGGTATCCTCGCCGCCTTCCCAGCGGAGCATGTCGCCGCCTATCCAGTAATACTTCCTTCCCCTCGGGTCAATCTTTTCGGTTACCACGTCCCCGCCGAAGACACGCTTGCCCTGGCGCGTTATCCTGTGCCCTTTTATATTTTTTATCGCCGGCACGTTTACGTTAAGGAGGGTGTCCTTTGGAAGACCTTTTTCAAGAACCATGGACGAGAGCCTTTTGGCGACCACGGCGGAGTTTTTGAAATCAAAGTTTTTTCTCGCCGCGAGCGACATCGCGATTGACGGTATGCCCAAAAGAACGCCCTCCATCGCGGCGGACACCGTGCCTGAATAAGAAACGTCCTCGCCAAGATTCCATCCCTTATTTATGCCGGAAACGACTATGGAAGGTTTCGCAGGGAGTATGCCGTTAAGGGCAAGGGTTACGCAATCCGTGGGGGTGCCGTCAACCGCGTACTCCCGCGCGTTTATCTTCTCCACCCTGAGCGGCCTGTGAAGCGTAAGGGAGTGGCTCGCCGCGCTTCTTTCCCTGTCAGGCGCGACAACGTAAACGTCTCCGAGGGTTTTCAACGCCGCGGCAAGATGCTTTACGCCCTCGCTTCTTATGCCGTCGTCGTTCGATATGAGTATCAGGTGTCTTTGTTTCTTCTTCATGCGCCGTTGCCTTTCTTGAAATCCGGCAGGCGGGACGCCCGTCCTGCGGTTAAAATTAGTTTCCCGATATATTACTATAAAGAGGATAAAAAGATAAATACAAATTCTCCGAGGTAGAGGGTTTTTTTACGTAGGGCAAGGCTTATAATGAATTTTCTCACCTTATGCCCTCCCCACTTGTTGGGGAGGGCAGGGTGGGGCAGCCTTGCGTAAAGACGCAGACCCCCCCGATGTTACATCGGGGGGCAGGCTCTAAAGGTCTGCCCTACGAAAACAAAAATAGCCTCTCTCAGCCCTTTACTCGCCCGGCGCCGTGTGGTAATCATATTCAAGCGTCAAGTTGTGCCGGACGCGAGGGCTTCGTCAAAACCCTCGTCAACATGGAGCAGGATAATGCACGTAATCGCGGTTGCCCTCGGAATATACGTATTCGGCTCGGCGTATCTTTTCTTCGCGCAGGAAAATCTCTTATTCTTCCCTCAACGGATTTCCGTCGAGCGGCTCGAATCGGTTAAAAAAGAATTTCCGGAAGCCGAGGAACTTAACCTTACATCATCGGACGGAATCGGGATTCACGGCTGGTTCGTAAAGAATTCCGAAAACTCCGTCGCGCCGGCCATAATATACTTCGGAGGCAACGCGGAGGAGGTTTCGTGGATGATTCCCGAGCTTAAAAAATTCAAGGGCAGGTCTTTCGCCGCCTTCAATTACAGGGGCTACGGCCTGAGCCGGGGAACTCCGGGCGAAAAGGAGATTTTCGAAGACTCTCTCATTATATACGACTACGTGTCAAGCAGAAAGGACGTTCGTAAGGACGACATATCAACCGTGGGGCGGAGCATGGGAAGCGCGGCGGCGGTGTATCTTGCGGAAAACAGGCCCGTAAAGAAAACTCTCCTCGTAGGCCCTCCCGACAGCATCGAAAACATTGCGAAGGAGATGTTTCCGTACGTCGCCGTAAGTATTATCATAAAACACCCGTTCGACTCGCTTTCGAGGGCGCCGAATATACATACTCCCGCCTTATTCGTCATAGCCGAAAAAGACAGCATAGTCAAACCGGAACACTCCTTAAGACTCGCCCTCGCGTGGGGCGGCGAAAAGGACGTGCTCATCATAGAGGGCAAAGACCATAACAACGTAGTGGTTGACGACTACCTCGCGAGAGGAACGGAGTTTTTCGAGGAGTAGATCAGCCCTCCGCCTGAGGCGGAAGGGCTGATACAAAAGAGAATCTATGCCCGTATCAGGGCTAAAGCCCTGAGCTACAAATGACCGAGGATTTTTCAAGAAGAAGAATCAAAACGCCAAGGCGTCTTGATTCTTGACTGGCGCGCCTGACGACAAGACATCTTTTTCTTCCCGCGGAATCTTAAGCCTCTCGACAACCTGCCTTCCCTCTTCCCCTTCGATGAGCCGGGGTTGCGCGTAGCGCTCTATAAAGACAGGCGTTGCCTCGACGCTCTCCAAGGCGTCCTTGGTAAAGATAAACTTGACCATGACCCCTTCTTTGGTTTCTTTGGGCTCGCTCTGGTCGAAGATAAAGTTTCCGAGGCTGTAAAAGATGAGTTTCCCTTTGTACTTCTCGACAGGCTGGATTACGTGCGGGTGGTGGCCTATGACGAGTTCCGCTCCGGCGTCTATTGCGGCGCGGGCGAATTTTTTCTGCGCTTCGTTCGGCTCGTAGTCATATTCGTTTCCCGAATGCATGGAAACTATGACGAACCGCGCCTCCGAGGCGGCCTTCTTGACCGCATCCGTCATCTTATCGATTCTCATGAAGGCCGTTCCCGCGTGTTTTTCGGCGGCCTCGTAAAAACCCGGCACGACGTCGGGGTCGTTATAAGCGAGGAAGGCGAAACTAATTCCCTTTGGATTCATATATGCCGGACTATTGGCCTCGTCCGCGTCAATCCCGGCTCCGGCGTATTTTATGTTTTTTCCCTTCAGGTAGGAGAAAGTATCCTTGAGCCCTTTTTTGCCGAAGTTCGGAGAGTGGTTATTGGCGAGGGAAAGTACCGTAAAACCCGCTTGTTTAAGGGCGTCAGCCGACGCAGGGTCGGCGCGGAAGGTCATCTCTTTTGAAACTATCTTTCTTCCGTCCGTAATCGGGCATTCGAGATTGCCGAAAACAATGTCGCCGGTTTTAAGAAAATCCTTCACCTTGAGGAACGGGTAGTTCGGGTCGTTATTCCTTCTTATCCTGCCGGCGACTCCTCTTGAGAGCATTATGTCGCCAACCGCTATGAGGGAAACTGCGGGAGGGTCTTCGATTGAGTCCGTTGCAGGCGCGTTATTAGGCAGAAAGAAAACGAGGGAGAGAATCAGAAGCAATGTCTTGAAAGAAATATTTTTCATGGCATTTGGCAGTTCGTAGGGTGGGCTGTGCCCGCCATTTTTATACAGTTACGTTACAACAATCAAATTTTTTATCGGTGGGCGAAGCCCACCCTACGGGCTAACATATCCTCGGCAGTTGTTCGCCCGATAGCATCTCCATTATCCTTCTCGTTCCGAGAGAGGTTTCGAGGAGCACCTTGCCGCTTCTTTCCCCGATTACTTCCCCTATTATCTCGGCGTCCTTGCCGAGCGGATTTTTTCTCATTGCCTTTAATACGTCTTTTGCCCCGTCTTTTCCCGCTATGCAGATCATCTTTCCCTCGTTCGCGAGATACATGGGGTCGAACCCCAGAATCTCGCAAACGCCCCTGACCTCTTCCTTTACCGGAATATTTTCCTCTTTAACGAGTATCCCGTGTCCCGAAGAAAGGGCAAGTTCGTTCAAGGTCGTTATGAGCCCTCCCCTTGTAGGGTCCCTCATTGCCTTCACAAAGCCGGTCGAAACGACGGCCGAGGCGAGTTCGTGAAGCGGCGCGCAGTCGCTCTCTACGTCCACGTCAAGCGTAATCATGCCCCTCTCCCTCATAACGCTCACCCCGTGGTCTCCGACTGTGCCTGAGATTATCACCGCGTCCCCCGGCTCCATGAAAGACGGGCCGACATCCACCCCGTCGGGTATGACTCCGACCCCGGCGGTATTTATGAAGAGTCTGTCGGCCTTGCCTTTTTCAACGACCTTGGTGTCGCCCGTGACTATCTGGACTCCGGCCATCAGCGCGGTTTTAGCCATGCTCTCGACAACCTTCGCGAGTTCCTCTAACTCCAGACCCTCTTCTATTATGAAAGAGGCGCTCATGTAAAGAGGCGTGGCCCCTCCTACGGCGAGGTCGTTAATCGTGCCGCAAACCGAGAGTTTGCCGATGTCTCCGCCGGGAAAGAAAATCGGGCTTACTACGTAAGAATCGGTCGTGAAGGCGAGCCTTTTGCCGGGAGACGGAAACACGGCCTGATCGTTAAGAGGCTCGAGAAATGGATTCTTGAAGGCCTTGAGGAATACGTCCTGTATGAGCCTGTGGGAGAGTTTTCCGCCCGCGCCGTGCGATAGGAGTATGGTGCCGCTTTTCAT
>DASRUI010000075.1:0-3964 GCA_035655515.1 Thermodesulfobacteriota bacterium | reverse complement strand
TCTTCTGCCCGCTCATCGGGTCTATCTCGAACATAAGCCCGCTGTCCCGCATAACCGGGAGTTTGTCGAGATTTCCCTTTACGATTTTTTTTTCAAGGGTCAGCCCTTCGAGGAGCCTTGCCGAAGAATCGTTACGGACGACTATGGTCGAGGGCGAGAAGATTTCGTCAAGGACCTTTATTATCAAGTCCTGCCTCGAGTCCATGCCGAGGGTGAGGAATTGAATCGAGAGGCACTCGCCGTATTTATCCACTATGAGGCCGGGCAGAAGGTCGCCTTCGGAATAAACGACGCGGAAGGAGTTGGTGTCTTTTATGAACCTCTTTCTGTATTCGAGCGCGTCCGTGACGCGCCTTTTGAAAAACGGCTCGTCTATTTCTTCTTTTTCCCTCGTGAGTATCCTGACGGAGATGAGGGAATTCGGGTTTACGTAGCCAATGCCGAGGAAGGTGCTTTTTTTGTCCCTCAGCTCGACAAGAGAGCCGGGAAGGAAATTCTTCGGGCTCATCGCGAGTTCGTTCGAAAACACCCAGAGGTGTCCTTCAAGAAGCCGCGAGATTCTGTTTAATTCGACCGTTTTCACGAGAAAGGCATATTACCTTTTGCGAGGCTGTTTTGCAAGAGGCGCGGTTTTATCGTAACTCAGGGCTTTAGCCCTGACATATCAACCCCCCGCTTAATGCCTGCGGGGGCAGGCTCTAAAGGGTTGAGTTACGTTTTTTCTTTGCCTTGAGTTTTTTTTATGATAAAAAATATGCTCATGAAAAAGACATTTCTTTCGCTGTTGTTTTTTATCCTTGCCGCGTCCGCGCCTTACCCTTCGGCAGGCTCAGGGCAGGCGCTTTCCGGCTCTCCCTTCGACGTCGTCATCTTGAACGGCCGGGTCATGGACCCGGAGACGTCGTTCGATGAAACCGGCGTGAACGTCGGCATAAGGGGAGGCAGAATAATCGAGGTCACGAAAGATAAGATAAGAGGCTCAATCGAGATAGACGCCACGGGAAAGACGGTGTCGCCCGGCTTTATAGACGTTCTTTCCTACGACCCGAACGAGCGCGGCGCGTGGTATAAGATTTCCGACGGAGTAACCACGAACCTCGCCATGCACGGCGGCGCGGCCGATATAACGGCGTGGTATAAGAGGTTTTCGGCGGCAAGGCCGCCGGTTAATTTCGGAGCGGCGTTTTTTTATCTGGAGGCGAGGAATTCCCTCGGCATACGGATGAGGAGGGCCGCCACTTCGATTGAGATTGAAAAACTTTCCGCGATGGCGACTCAGGCCTTGAATGAAGGGGCATTGGGCATAGGCATAAGTCTCGAGTACGCGCCCGGAATAAGCTCAAACGAGGTCGAGGCAATGGCGCGCGTCGCCAAGCGTTTCGAGGCGCCGATTTTTTTCCATGTCCGTTACTCGGACACGGAAGAGCCCGGAACCAACACGGACGCCCTGAGCGAGGTCATAGCCATTGCCGAAAAGACAGGCGCGGCCGCGCACGTTGACCACATAACGAGCACGGGCGGCACGTTCTCGATGAAAGAGTCCCTGAAGATGCTGGAGCAGGCGAGGAGCCGCGGGATAGACATAACCGCCTGCGCTTACCCGTACGATTTTTGGGGCACGTATCTCAACTCCGCCCGCTTTGACGACGGATGGCAGAAGAGGTTCAGGATAACGCACAAGGATTTGCAGATAGCCGGGACGGGCGAGAGGTTGACTCCGGAGAGCTTTAAAGAATACCGCAGGCTCGGAAAACTCGCGGTCGCCTACGCCATTCCCGAAGAGGACGTGATAGAGGCCTTGCGCTCCCCGTTCGTCATGATAGGGAGCGACGCGATATTGACTACCGGAAATAATCATCCCCGCGCCACGGGCGCGTTTTCGAGGACCCTCGGGGTTTACGCAAGGGAGCGCGGAGTCTTAAGCCTTATGGAGGCGATTAAAAAGATGACCCTTCTTCCGGCGGAGAGGCTCGAAAAAAGAGCGGAACTTTTTAAAAAGAAAGGCAGGCTCAGGGCCGGCATGGACGCGGACATAGTCGTATTCGATCCTGATAGGATTAAAGATACTTCGACTGTCGAAAAGCCCGCGAGCTTCTCAATCGGCATTGATTACGTGCTTGTTGACGGAAAGATAGTTAAAACCCCGGAAGGCCTTAAAAAAAGCATAAGGCCCGGAAAGGCGTTAAAGGCTGTTATAAATCGTTAGAATAACTCTATTGTCGGACATTGGGCAACACATCTTCAACAGATAGGGGGTGCAGGGGTCACCCCTGCCTAAAGGCTTTAAAAACAGCCTCAAAATAGCGTTATTCTCACAAAACCCGCATTTTCAGCCTGTTCTATCTGTGCCAAAATCTACTTGACAAGCACTATATGTTGTGGTCTAATATGTCAATCCCACTATATGTATAGTGTGAATTCCTTTTAGAATCAATCGGTTCCGCGATATTTGACATATATTCGGCCTATAAAGGCTGATAAGAAAAGTGAGGGTGAAGAACATGGAAAAGAGTTTATTTAACATTCCTGAAGACACAGCCGGGAGAAAACCCGCGAGAAAGAAGGAACCGATGAAAACCACTGATATCGCTCCATATCCTTTCAAGGCCGGGATAAGCGATAACGCGAGAAAAGTCCTTGAAAAACGCTATCTTAAGAAAGATTTGAACGGAAGAGCCATAGAGGCGGCGGAGGACATGTTCTGGCGGGTTGCGACCAACATAGCCGAGGCTGAGAAGCGCTTCAATAACGCCGGGGCATTCGACGAGACGGCAAAGGCGTTTTACGGCATGATAGCCTCCTTGGATTTCCTTCCCAATTCTCCGACCCTCATGAACGCCGGGCGCGAACTCCAGCAATTGTCCGCTTGTTTCGTGTTGCCCGTGGGGGATTCCATGGAGAGCATTTTCGAGGCCCTTAAAAACACCGCCCTCATACACAAATCAGGCGGCGGAACCGGTTTTTCGTTTTCGTCCTTGAGGCCCTCGGGCGACATGGTCGGCTCCACCTCGGGCATATCTTCGGGGCCGGTGTCTTTCATGACCGTATTCGATAGCGCGACCGAGGCCATAAAGCAGGGCGGCACGAGGCGCGGCGCGAATATGGGAATGCTCCGGGTCGACCATTCCGACATCATGCAATTCATTTCCTGCAAGGAAGACAACGCGAAGCTCAATAACTTCAACATCTCGGTCGCCATGACCGAGGAATTCATGGAAGCGGTCGAAAAGAATGGCGAGTACAAACTCAGGAATCCCCGTAACGGCGCGACTGCCGGAACCCTTAAGGCGAAAGAGGTTTACGACAAAATCGTGAACATGGCGTGGAGTAACGGCGAGCCGGGCATCGTATTCATAGACCGTATAAACAGGGACAACCCGACCCCGCACATAGGCGCCATAGAGGCGACGAACCCCTGCGGCGAGCAACCCCTTTTGCCGTATGAGTCATGCAATCTTGGCTCGATAAACATGAGCAGGATGCTCAAAAAATCCGTCAACGGCCACACCGAGGCCGCCTATTCCATAGACTGGGACAAATTGGAGACGACCGTAAAGATGGCCGCGCATTTTCTCGATAACGTAATCGAGATGAACCGCTACCCAATAAAAGAAATCGAGAACATGACCAAAGGCAACCGCAAAATCGGCTTGGGAGTCATGGGCTTCGCCGACATGCTCATAAGGCTGGGCATTCCGTATAACAGCGAAGAGGCCTTAAAGACCGCCGAAAGCGTCATGGGCTTCATACAGATGAAGGGGCGCGAGGCTTCGAGGGAACTCGGTCAAAAGAGGGGCGCGTTTCCCAATTTCAAAGGCTCGACTTACGACACGGGTAACGAGGCCGATAAGGTCAGGAACGCCACGGTAACGACCATCGCGCCGACAGGCACCATATCAATCATAGCCGCAACCTCAAGCGGCATAGAGCCCATATTCGCCATTGCCTTCACCAGAACGGTAAT
>DASRUI010000074.1:0-2644 GCA_035655515.1 Thermodesulfobacteriota bacterium | reverse complement strand
CTCCGTCACAACGCCCTTGAGCATGAGGTTCGCCCTCTTGGCGTCGGTCACGACCGGCGCGAGAAGATGCGGTATGCCCTCGTAGGGCGAAAGCTCGAGCATCTTCGGGTCAACGAAAAGAAACCTTAAGTCGTCCGGAGTAGCCTTAAACAGCAGGCTCAGGATTATCGCGTTAATCGAAACGCTTTTGCCGGCGCCGGTCGCCCCCGCGACCAAAAGATGCGGCATCTTCGCCAAGTCCGCCACATATGTCTCTCCCGATATATCCTTGCCGAGCGCCATCGGAAGCTTCGCGTGGCCTTTCGCGTACACGGGGCTCTCGATAATCTCGCGAAGGAATATGCCTTCCTTCTTGGCGTTCGGCACTTCTATGCCGACTACGGCCTTGCCCGGCACCGGAGCCAGTATCCGCACCGCTTGCACCCTCATGGCGAGGGCTATGTCGTCCGAGAGGTTCGTAATCTTATTGACCTTTATGCCGGGCGCGGGTTCGAACTCGTAGGTTGTGACGACAGGGCCGGGCCGGACTTCCGTAACGTGGCCCTCGACCTCGAAGTCCAGGAGTTTTCTCTCCAGAATCTTTGAATTCGCGAGGAGCGTTTCCTTGTCGAGCGTTACGCCCTTGTCCGGGGCCGGGTCGAGAAGAGCGATGCCCGGAAGACGGAACGCGCCCTTCGGGCCGGCAAAATGAAATTCCTCCTGAACCCCTTCCTTTTCTTCCTTTTTGGACTTCTTCGCGATAACGGCCGTTACGATGGTCGGTTTTTTACGCGGCGCGTTTGCGCCCTCCGGAACTTCTTCCTCTTCCCCTTCTTCTTCCGAAGGCGGAATTTCCTTCGCCTTCTTCACGAGAGAAGCCATACCCTTCGCGATAAAGGCGACTGCCATTATCGTCTTCTCCGAAAGCTGGACAAGAGAAAGACCCGTGCCGAGCCTCACGGAAATTATAAGAACCGTTACGAGCACGATAAAAGAGCCCGCGCCTCCGAGGTAGGTTTCGGTATACTCTCTCACGAGCCCTCCGACTATTCCTCCGGAGGCGTCGTTGCCGGATGCGAGCGAGATTAGACCGGAAAGAGCGGTTATGAGAAATACCTGGCTTATCGGAAGGCTGATTCTGAATTTAATGCCGCGGCGCTGGCGCACGAGAAACTCGAACGCGATAATGAGAAAAAGAACCGGAAACACGTAGGCGCCGTAGCCGATGCTCACGAAAAGCGCGGCCGAGACGTTATTCCCCACAAGCCCGACCCAGCCGCCGGAAGTTCCGGCGTGATAAGACATGAGGCTCAAGCCGATAAGAAAGGCGAGGGCTAAAAACACAAGCCCCGCTATCTCGGCCTTTAAAGATGAGGTTTTGTCTTCTTTAATATCAGTCATGGCATGAAAAGTATATCATATTGCGAAGGATTCGGGCGCGTCATGTCTTGCAATGAAAAGCGTCTATTTGGATTGATTCTTTTTAAACTGCTTGCTCAAGGTAATGGTCTGGTACTGATAAGACGAGCCTATCGCGAGACCGTAGGCGACCGACGGAGCCCTCATCATGCGCTCGAAAAAGAGTTTGCAGAAGGTCTGGCCGTGGGCTATCATGAAAGGCACGTCATGCGCCCTTACCTCCAAGACCGCCTTTGTGCCCGTTACCTCGCCCGCGTTTCCGTAACCGAAGCCCGGGTCGAAAAACCCCGCGTAATGAGTGCGCAGTTCCCCGCTTCCCGCCTCGTAGGGAAGCATCTCGGCCGCGTAGGCGACGGGAATGCGTATCTTTTCCTTGGACGAGAGTATGTAGAATTCCTCGGGCTCGAGTATGAGGGTATCCTTGTTGTTGCGATAAAGCGGCTCCCAAAAATCCGTGGTCTCGTAATAGTCTTTCTTTGTGAGGTCGACGACGTGGCTGTTTTTCTTGGACTTATAGCCTACGATATTGCTTCCCGCGTCCCCCTGAAGATCAACGCTCATGAATATGCCGCTCGATATCCTGACCTTTTCGTTCGAGAGTTTATTGTCGCCGTCATAGAGCAGATGGCTCGTTTCGTTAAGTTGCCTGAGTTCAACGTCGTCGAGCGAACACGCTCCTTTCCTGAGCCTTAACTGCACGAGGCTTATGCCCTCTTGGACTTTTACGGTGAAGGAGCGCGGCATTATTTCAAGATACAACCCGCCTCCGTATCCGGGCCGTATCTCGTCAAAACGCGGATTGCGGTCGGTTATGACTCTGGTGAATATGTCGAGCCGTCCCGTGGTGGATTTGGGGTTGGCCTTGCCCTCGACGTCTTCCGGGAGATTCAATTCTTCCATAAGAGGCACGAGATAGACGCTTCCCTTCTCAAGTATGCCTCCCTTGCTTATATCGAGCTCGTACATGACGAGGTCGCTTCCGTAGGCGTCCGGGTCGTGAAGCTTCTTGAGGACGTCCTGCGTCTCCGGAAGAAAACTCGAAACGAGCCTGTAGGCCTTGGCTCCGAGCCGTAAATCCATGCTCGCCGGCTGAATCTGCCGCTCCTCTATGGGAGACGAGGCTTTTATCACGCCGCTTTTTATCGCGGCCTTAAGTTCTTCGAAACTAAAAACGCCGTTTTGTTTTGCCATGGGATTAATCCTTGGATGAAGTCAAAAAGTATGATACAAAAAAAGAGTAGCCAAT
>DASRUI010000073.1:0-10244 GCA_035655515.1 Thermodesulfobacteriota bacterium | reverse complement strand
GTGCTTGACAAGCACATGACTGGAACGTATAATATTTACATGAATGGTTGTTTTACTTGCTTTTATGGCAAGCGTTTATTTACATATAGGTCTTTAGGCGCATCATAGTTTCAATATTTTATGTTATAACTATATGATTTTATGAGTTTTTATCTAACGGCGTTTTTACGCGCGATTTGTTTCCGGGTGTTTGTCGCAAGCATTGTTTCCAATGGCCGCTGAAATTCTACACGTGCGTATCATACACTTTTATTCCCGATCAAGAGGCGGATTATCATGGCTGAAATTCATCCTGATGCTTTTTACGGCGAACTTAAAGGCGAGGGAGTGCATCTTAGAGACCTTCTCTGGCCTCTTTCTTCTCTTTCTCCGCGCGAGAGGGCGGTCTTCGTCGAATATCATTATTGGAATACCCACATGAAGGTCATAGCCGACAGTCATAGAATATCGCTCGGGAGGGCTTATGAGATACTTTACAGGGCAGAGGGGAAAATCGCGTCTTCAAGGCCACAGGAAAAGGAGGAGGGTTCCGAAGGTTAGTCCGCGAGGCAAGGCAGAGGCAAAGATTGATTGGATGGAGTATAAAACCATAAGGCAATATCAGACAACGGCGGACGTTCTCGAGCGTCTTAAAAATCGCTCTCCTCGCGGATTTGACGTTGGCTCGGCCTTTGGCGACGCCTCGGGAAACGGGCACGGCTGGCTTACGAAAGAAGAGTAGCGGCGTATTCAAAATTGATTTTTATTCTGAGTTCGGGGCGAGCCGACGTTACGTTGGCTCGCCTATTTTTATTTTAATTTATCCCCGCATGAGGGGGGATTAATAAATACCGCTATTTTCTCCAGTTAAAATGAATGGTTCGCGGAAAGAGGGTGGAAGAAAACCACGATAGTGTGTTCTTGACGAAGTTCCGGGAAACGAAAAAATAAAATCGGAGGTGCAAGATGAGTTTTTTCTCAAACGGTTTGGGGTCGGGGGAGAGGCTTGACTGGGCGCGTTACCACCCGAAGGGAAAAGAAAGGGTGCTTCTCCGCGAGGCCGAGATATGCGGCATTTGCGGCGGGGTTTATCTGAGCCTCTATCCCTTGAGGATGTGCGGCGACCATGAAGGGCTTGAACGGGTTTAACGCGTCCGCCTAAGGCGGGCGCGCCAAAGAGGTTCCTCCCTTTTGCAAAGGGGCCGGGTTCCTCCGCTCCGCCTTACTGATTGGCGGACGGACGAAGCATTGCAACGGGAAGCGGGGGGATTGAGGACACGGTGAAAGATGAAGAACGCGGTATGGGTCGGCATGGGTCGGACGCAATTCTAAAAAGCAAGACATCGGCGGCCAAGGTTTCGCGCCAAGGCGGAAAAACCTGTTCCGGGTCCGCTCCGCCCAAGGCGGACGGACGAAGGGGCGGCGCAATCCCCGCGCAAACCAAAAGTATCGTCAGGGACGAGCATAGAAAGCTCTGGGGAAGGGTCAAGAAGAGGTTCTCGAACAACCTCGACAAAAGCGACAAAGAGGAATTCAAGTTCTTGAAGATTAGCGCGGACGTTCTCCTCGACATAATGAAAGGGGAGAGGGAGGCATGGGGTCTTATCGATGAAGAGTCCGACGAATGCCTCGGGGAGGCCGCGTCTTTTGCCGAAGAGATGGAGCGCCTTACGCTACCATTCGGAGCAGGCGCGGCTTTGGACGGAGAAGAAGAGGTTTAAGGCGGTGGTCGCCGGAAGAAGGTCGGGCAAGACTGAACTCGCCAAAAGGCGGCTGGTGCTCGCGCTCGTTGAAAAAAAACAATGGCCGGACCCCAGGTACTTCGCGGCCGCTCCGACGAGGGAGCAGGCCAAGAGGATTTTCTGGAAGGATTTGAAGGCCCTTATACCGAAGAGATGGATAAAACGCGTTTCCGAGAGCGAGCTTTCGATTACGACGAAGTTCGGATCCGAACTCTTTATAGTGGGGCTCGATAAGCCGGAGAGGATCGAGGGGGTCGCGTGGGACGGCGCCGTGATGGACGAGTACGCCAACATGAGGGCGAATGCGTGGCAGGAAAACGTAAGGCCGGCGCTTTCCGACAGGCAAGGGTGGTGCTGGTTCGTAGGGGTGCCGGAGGGCCTTAATCACTATAAAGATTTGGCCGACTACGCGAAAAAAGCGCTCGACCCGGATTGGGGATTTTACTCGTGGCCGTCCTCCGACATACTGCCGAAGGACGAGGTGGAGGCCGCGAGAAGGATACTTGACGAGAAGACCTTCAGGCAGGAGTACGAGGCGAGCTTCGAGGGTTCGAGCGGAAGGGTTTATTACGCCTATGACTCCGTTGCGCACGAAGATAAAAGTATAGAGCTCATGAAAGGCCTTCCGATAATAGTCGCGTGCGATTTCAACGTTGACCCGTGCGTGTGGATACTCTGCCAGACGGACGGGAAAAAGATACGGGTCTTCGACGAGGTGGCGCTCGGGAATACGAACACGGTGGACATGGCGAGAGAACTCCTTCGCCGCTACGAAGGGCACAAGGAAGGATTTTTGATATACGGCGACGCCGCCGGTTCCGCGAGGACGACCGCGGGGAAAAGCGACTACGCGCTTCTCTTGGAGATGGGCTTTAAAAGGCAGAAGGTCAAGAGGGCGAATCCGGCCGTCAGGGACAGGGTTAACGCGGTAAACGCGGTCTTGAGAAACACGGCCGGCGAGATAAGGCTCAGCCACCATCCGAGGTGCAAGCGTCTTAAAAGGGATTTTGAAACAGTCGAGTGGGCTAAGACATGGGGCGAGCTGGACAAAAGAAATTCCGAGAGGACTCACGCCACTGACGCGCTCGGATACTTCGTCGAGTACGAGTTTCCGCTTAAACAGTACATGGCGGATATCGGCAAGAAGTTTTACAAATAATCGCGAGAGGTTCCGATGACCAGAGAAGAACTTGAGAAAAAGCATCCGGATTACGAAGGCTTCGCGACAGAGTGGAGGTTTTTCCTCCGGAGCTACTTCGGGGGGAAGATGTACAGGGAGGGGAATTATCTTCTGAAGCATCCCTTCGAGAGCGCCTCCAACTACGCCAGAAGGAAGGCCACGGCCTATTACTACAACTACTGCGGCCCGATAGTGGACATCTTCGTGGCGCATCTTTTCAGGAAGCCGGCTGTTCGGAATTACGGAAGCCTTTCGGGAGACCCGCTTTTCAAATCCTTTTTGGCGAACGCCGACATGGAAGGCGCGAACCTTCGGCAATTCATGCGCGAGGCGCACAGGTTCGCCGCGATTTACGGAAGGGTCTCTATAGTGGTGGACATGCCCGCGCTTTCGGTTTCGACGAAGGCCGAGGCCATATCTTCCGACATACGGCCTTACGTCTCTTTGGTGACGCCGGAAAATCTCATTGACTGGGCCTTTGAAAAAGAACCGTCCGGAAGGCCGAGCATGAGCATGGCGAAGATAAAGGAAGATAAATCCTCGTACAGGATATGGACGAGGCAGGGGTGGGAACTCTGGAGGACTATCGATAACGGACGGGAGGTCGCGCTTGAGGGAAGCGGAGAGCACAATCTCGGGGTAGTGCCCGTCGTGAATCTCTATAACAGAAGAAGCGGCATACGCATGCTCGGAGTGTCCGACATACAGGACGTGGCGGACATAAATAAAAACATCTACTACCTTTGCTCGGACGCGAAGGAGATTATCGAAAATACGGCGTTTCCCATGCTCGCTGTGCCTTACGAAAAGGGAGGGGGAAGCGCTCCGGCGGAACTCGGGCCGAAAAACATCTTGCAATTCGACCCGGAGTTGCCCAACGCGCGTCCTTTCTGGCTCGAGGCCCCGCACTCTTCTCTTACGGAAATCAGGGAGTGGGTCAGGCAGGACATCTCCGAGATATTCAGGATAGCGAAGATGGGAGGGGTGAAGGCCACGGAGGACGCGGCCGCCCCCCGGAGCGGAGTGGCTTTGGAGCTCGAATATCAGCAGCTTAACGCGGCGCTTTCGGAAAAGGCCGATAATATCGAACAGGCGGAGCGCGAGGTATGTGAGATATGGGCGAGGTGGCAGGGCGAGAGGTTCGACGGAACCATAGACTATCCGGACGACTTTTCGGTGAGGGATCTTGACCGCGACATAGAAAGGCTCATGAAGGTTTTGGGCGCGAGGATAGAATCCGTCACCTTCGGGAAAGAGCTTCAGAAATCGGTCGTAAGGAGCGTCCTGCCGAAGATACAGGACGAGGTGAAAGACAGGATTATGGAGGAGATAGATGGCAAGAACCTCGGCGCGGTATAACCAATATCGTTATGCGGCTCTTAAGGCGAGAGAGACGGCGATGGAACTCGTAAAGGCCCACAACATGGATTACGCGACGGCTTATTTCATATCGTTCCGGCTCTGGCAGGAGGCGCGGCGCGGGATAAGCAAAATTGCGTCGTCCGTCGGGGAAAAGAACTGGCTGAATCTGCCGTTCAAGGAAAAGGCCGCTATTTGCACCGTGGTCGTCCGGAGCCTTCTCGACAGGAAAAGGCTCATGGGTTTTATCTCGGGCAAGAGGAGCCGCCTTGTGTAGGACCTTTATCCCGCGTTCGATGCGTAGGGCGCCGGGTTTCGGGAATAAAAAGAGATAAAAGGAGGCAACATGGCAAACGTTGACGAACGAAAAACGGATAAGTCGGACGACGGTCTGAAAGCGGATTCCGTGGCGTTTACGCCGGAGCAGCAATCCCGCGTGCAGGAGCTTATTGACGACGCCTATAAAAAGGCGTTTCAAAAGGCATCGCGCGTCTCTTCAGGCGCTCCCGAGTTAGACGAGCTCAGAAAAGAAGTCGAGAGGTTGAAGGGCGACAAGCTCATGGCGTCGGTGCTTCGCGCGGTGGCGAGGCATAACGTGGTCGACGCCGAGGAGGTGGCGGAGCTTATTTCGAGACGCGTCGCGCTGGACGCGTCAGGCAGGGCCGTTGCGAATGACGCGCCGAACTCGGACATAGACGAATACGTCCACGGATGGCTCCTTGAAAGGCCTCATCATCTGAGGGCCTCGATGGCTCAGGGCGCGGGCTCGGTCGGGGCGAGGTACGAGGGCAAGCTCAGGCCGAACCTGTCCGATCCTTACGCGTGGCGCAATATGCCGAGAGAGGACGTGGACAGGTTGCTCAAGGAAGGGGTGGACGTGCACGGAGGTGGACAGGTATTCAAATTCAAGAACGTGGGGAACCCGTTCTTGGAGGCGAGGAAAAGGAGATTCAAAACAGGAGGTTAACGCATGGCTAACGAAGTTACCACAGCAGTAGGAAGCGCCGGGGAGTTGGTGGCGGCGGAGATAGTTTCAAGGCTTGTGATAGACGCGGCATACGCCGGAGCGGTCATGCCGGCGCTGGTCAGGGTGGCGGACATAAGCGGAGATTCGACTCTGACGGTGGATTTTCCGAAGTGGCCGCTCCTTTCGGCGGCTGATTTGACCGAAGGCGCGGACGCGGGCAACACCGCCGTCAATACCACAAGCACGCCGGTTACCGCGGACGAGGCCGGCATCATGATAACGGTGACGGATATGCTTCTCAATAGCGCCGGCATCGGCGGGCTTGAGCCTTACGCAATGGAACTCGGAAAGGCGCTCGCTAACAAGATTGACACCGACCTTCTGGCAGAGGTCGCGGACTTCACTAATTCCGTCGGCGCGACCGGAGTCGATATGAGCGAGGCTAATTTTTTAGAGGCCATATACGCGTTAGAGAGCGGAAACGCGACAGGGCCGTACGCCGCGGTGTTGCACCCGGTGCAGGTGCACGACCTCCGTATGGCGCTTAAGGCTACGACCGGAGCCGTTTGGGGAGGCCCTTCGGCCCCCGCCGGAGACATCGGCGCGTTGACGAGCCTTTACGGAGTTGACGTATTCAGTTCCACGAACTGCGCCCTCGTGAACACAGGCGCGGACAGGCAGGGAGTGATGATGCCCGTCGGGAATCAGAGCGGCCTTGCCTACGTGCTTAAGACCGGGGCAAAGACCGAGTTCCAGAGGGACGCCTCGCTTCGCGCCACCGAGATAGTCGTAACCGCGATTTACGGAGACGAGTGCGTGAATCCCGCCGCTAACGGCGGAGTAAAGATGGTGACCGACGCTTAGAGCAAGTTCTTCTTGCTTAACGCGCGAAAGAGGGATGTTTACCGTCCTCTCTCCGGTCAATTTGAGATTTGAAATTTCAAATTCAACCGGGGAGGGGGAGCGGTAAAGAAAAGGGGCTTATATGAGCGGCATAGCGGCGAGTATGGAGAAAAAGGGATACACGGCCCTTATGGCCGATGGTTACGCGGGCATAGGTTTTCGCGGCTCGCTTAATAAAACGTCCCGTAAATTCCCGGAGCCTGTTTGGTTCGACATAGGCCGGAAGATTAAAGACAAGGACAATAACGAGCATTCCATGACAGTAGCGGCCCATGACAGCGCGCAGTACGAGGAGTATCTTAAGAAGGGCTGGAAGCCTGTCCTGAGGGAAGCCTGCACTGAGCAAAATCGAAGGGCCGAAGGGCATGTGGAGGCAGGGAAAAGGAAAGAAGATGAAAAGGAAGAAAAGAAGGGAGGCAAGAAATGAGCAGAGTCGTCGTTCAAAAACTCGCGGGCCGCATATATCAGGCTCTTGTTAAGGTAAAGGGGCGGCTACCGGCGGCTAAAGAGATAAGAGACATCGAGAGGAAGGCATTGAGGACCGCGGAGAGGGCGGAGAACAGGAAGGGGAAAAGATGAAGGTTTATCTCGAACTTACGGAAACGTTCGTAAACGCCGAGGGGTTGGCCGAAACAGGGCAGGTTTTGAGGATAGAGGTCGTTAGCAGGGACGAGGCTGTCGCCAAACTCCCTCTCTACGAGCCGCTCTTTTCGGGCAAGGTCTATACAAAGGAAATTCATTACTGCAACCACGACGAATCCGCGAAGGTTACAAATTGCTCGAAGGATATTCTTTAAACTTCCCTTTTTTTAAAGGGGTGTGGAGGGGAATTAAGTGGCTCTTACCGACAATCTCATAGCCGTCTGGCACATGAACAACGATTGGCAGGACTCATGGGGAACAAACCACGGCACCGCTTACGGCGCGACCTTCGATACCTCCATTAAGAAATTAGGTAGCCATGCGGGTAGTCTTGACGGAGTTGACGACTGGATTAGTATTGCGGGTGGCGGAAGTTTGGATATAGGCGCGGGAGATTTTACCATTCAGGCGTGGGTATATACCACTCAAGTAGCCAATCAGGGTCTCGTTGTTTGGGATAAACAAATCGAAACTATCAGACTCTACATTTACGAGAGCAAATTTTACTTCGATGTAAGAGACGTGCAAGGGGACTTGGCGAGGGCAATAAGCACCACGACTATAAACACAGACACGTGGTATCACGTCGTTGCCGTGAGAGAAGGCACAACCGCAAGAATTTACGTGAACGGAGTTTTAGAACATTCCGCGACAAATGCCTTATTAGGGAATGTTTCAACGAGCGGAGACCATTGGCATTTAGGCGTATTAGTGGAGGACGTGGATTTTCACACATGGTGGCTCAAAGGGCGGCTTGACGAGGTTGCCATAGCGGGCAGAGTGTGGCAACAGGCTGATGTTACCGAAAGCTATAACGGCGGGGCGGGGGTGGAGATAGGGGCAATATTACAGCGATTACATGAAAGGACATCAAGAGGCGTTAACAGAGGGCTTGGAAGGGGGATGAGATAATGGCGTTTCTTAGAACATACGGCGCGGCAGGAATGATTGACGGCGTTCCGTTGATTACGCGCGGCGCGATGGACTACAAGGTAAACCCGACTCTCGCGACGGGGGACGTTATGATAAGCAAGGACGGTGGGGCGTTCGTGAACATAACAACCCTTCCGGTAGTAACGCCTTCGGGCGGGACTTCCGTTTTGGTAAGCCTTTCGGCTTCGGAAATGCAGGCAAAACATATTATCGTGCGTTTCATAGACCAAACTGCCACGAAGGAATGGGAAGACCAGGAAATCATAATCGAGACCTTCGGCCATGCATCGGCGCAGTTCACGGGCGATATAAACAACCTCGACGCGGCGATTTCGAGCCGTCTTGCAAGCGCGGGCTATACGGCGCCTGATAATACAGGCATAGATTTTATCGAAAAATGGATAAACAACAAACTCGTTGAGAATCCGCCCAGCACGTGGAAATTATATGATGATGACGGAATAGCCGTGCTTAAGACTTGGACATGGGATAGCGGAATTGCCACGAGGAGCAAGGCGACATGAGCGCAACTCCGTGGAAATGGGGATGGGGAGAAGGGGGCAGGCTCACGGCCTTTTGGGGTTGGAGCGAAAGAATTTCTAATCCGCTCGCGCCAAAAATCATACAACCGGAAGCGAAGCATAAAGTCATACGCGCGGATAATAAACCAAAGGCCATACAGTCAATAAATCCTTTTAAGGCGGTGGCGAAATGAGGCAACAATTTTTAGTTGATACGGCGGAGACTTTCAAGATTTATGTTTACGAGAATAACCGCAAGGTAGTCCCCGCGAGCGCGACTCTTACGGTCTATAAGCCGGGCTCCACGGATAAACTCATAGACGCGGCGGTCATGACAGTCGGAGGCGACGGGCTTCTTTCATACTCTCTTACCGCAACGCATAACGATATAGCGGGTGAGAATTACAAGGCCGTCATATCATATGTTTATAACTCGATGGCCTACACGATTACTCTTTTTTACGACGTGGTGAACTCCAAACTCGTAAAGGTCATAACGGACGAGGATTTGGTAAACGAACTCCCGCAACTCAAAGACATCGGTTGGAGGGTTCACGGCACGGCGGACAGCGGCTCGACTACGACGCTTGTTGACGCCGAACTCAAACGCTACGAGGACGATTACTTTACGGGTGGTCTTGCCTATTCCATTACGAGAGACGAAACCAGAGAGATTACGGACTTTGTGGGTTCGACAGGCACAATAACCACGGCGGCATTTACCGGCGCCATAGCGGCCGACAAATACATCCTTACCCGCTCGTTTACGAAGGAGATACAGAGGGCGTTTGAGAAGATTGACGAACTCCTTTATCGTTCGGGCAAGAGGGCGCACCTTATCCTCGACCCTTACGATTTAAGAGAGGTTCATATCTGCTATGCCGTTGCTGAAGTTTGCAAGGGGTTGACAATTACGGGCGAGGCGACGTTTTGGTGGCAGATGTGGAAAGACTACGAGAGCAAGGCTTACGCCATATTCAAGAGTTTGAAATTCAAATATGACGAGAGCAACGACGGGTATATTGCGGGCGAGGAAAAAAATAAGTATCTAACCCGGACAATAGGGCGGGGTTAACATGGACGCGGTTTATCTTTGCGGACTTTTGGAATACGTGGAGGCGGAAATTGAGTCAGAATTTTGCGACCATAAAAAGTATAACGGACAACGTCCAAAGCGTTCTTCAGGCGCAAGGCATTAAGTTTTCGCGCTCTACGTTTGAGGACGAAAAGAATATCCCCGCGCCCCTTTTACCGTTTGGAGGAATTTATTACAGGGGCGAGGATTTTCAATATACCCACGGCCAGAGGCCGGGGTACGCGGAAGCCGATTTTTTCGTCAAGGTCGTTTTGCGAGATCGCGATTCCGCGGAGCTAATCCGCTCTGCGCAGAAGTGGATGCATTTGTTGCGTGATGTCCTTACAGTGAATGCCATAAACATTGAAGACCTCGCGGTTTCCAAGCCGGCGAGCCTCGTTACGGTTGAACGCGGTGATGTCGAAAATAAAGGCGATATGGCGGTTTTGGGCTTTAAGGTGAGAATCAGGTACAGGGAAACATGAGGGAACAGGCGGCGGTCGTTATTGGAGGAACGAAGGAATCTCAGGAATAAAGGAGGTTTAAGATGGCTGAAAATAAAATCTATTGCGCCATAGGCGAAGAAGCGACAAGAGGGACGGGCGAGGTAACGACCGTCGGGTTTATTCCGCTTCTCAATAGCGGCATACCCAAGATGGAATTCGACGACAAGAGGCGTAAGGAATTCCGGGGCGAGGACACGGTAAAGGGCGACACCGCCGCAATCCGCATGAGCCGGAAGTGGGGCGGCTCTTTGGAGATACCCTTCTTTACCGAGGCCGGGACGACAAAGGGCATAATTGGCACGCTCATAAAACACTTCTTCGGAAAGGCAACGTCCGCGCAGAATGGGGCGACGGGGCAATACGGCCATATACTTTACCCGGTCGCCGACCCGTTCGCCACGGCGAACCTCGGCACAAAGGCTCTGACCGTGAACTTG
>DASRUI010000072.1:0-12029 GCA_035655515.1 Thermodesulfobacteriota bacterium | reverse complement strand
TATAGTTAAGAGTGTCGCCGGTGTTAGCGGCTATCTGTGACCCCGCGGAGTCGTAAAGCGCCATTCTCGTGTAGAGACTTCCGGAGGTTACAACGGTCCGCATAGTCATCACGTCCCCGGCATTGACTGTTAGGGTATAGATGTCTGTTTCCCCTACAGTGCTGATGGTTCCTGATATAATCTCACCGCATGATATGGGTGTTTGGGCAAGAATTCTGGAGGGGTATAATAATACCAACGAAATGAGGGAAAGAATTGTAAACAGGGCTCTATTCACGTTCACAAGTTCATATCTCCCTCTCCGATATTTCCGGTTCGCAGGCTACTGATTCCCGGATGTTATTGTTACGATGAGGATGATTTAAAAATGTTGATATTATAGAGTATTTAAAACAAACTCTACAATTATTGGAACTTTATGTCAAGGAAAACCCCATTATTACGCGGCACTAAAAAAGGGGAGGGCTACACACCCGCCCGCAATGATGGTCTTTAACCGTCCACGGATAACTAATAACCTCTTGCCATACCGAAGATTCGCGGGTAAAATCGAATCAAGGGTCTCGATATTGTTACCATGAACCCTGTCCTGAGTTTGCCGAAGGATTGTTTCAGGGTCTCGTATTAATCTTTACCTGTTTTAAAACCAGATGCTGAAATGATACTGAAATAAGTTTAGCACATGGTTCAGCATGACATCAAAGGCAACGCTCATGACTAATTCTTCCGACATAGAGCTTAAAAGGCGTTTAAGGGTAGCCATAGGGTTTACCGCGGTTGTTTTCTTCGCTGAATTAGGCGGCGGCTATCTTACGAACAGCCTTGCGCTTCTTTCGGACTCGGCCCATGTCTTCATGGACGCCTTGGCGCTCTTTCTCACCCTTTCCGCTCTCTACATATGCGAACTTCCCTCTACCGAAAACAGGACCTACGGGCTTCACAGGGTGGAGGTGTTTGCCGCGTTTCTCAACGGCCTTACCGTGTTCGCTGTCGCCGTTTTTATTCTTTACAGGGCTTATCTGCGGTTTTTAGACCCTCCGGCGGTCGAGAGCACGGGCATGCTTATCGTGGCGGTGTTCGGGCTTTTGGTGAACCTGGCGGTCGCGCGGGGGCTTCACGGTTTCGCCAAATCAGACCTTAACGTAAGGAGCGCTTTCTTGCACGTGGTCGGCGACGCGGCCGCTTCCGTTGGGGTGATAGCTGGGGCAATCATAATACACTTTACCGGCGCCTATATAGCAGACCCTATCGTGAGCGCGGGCATAGGGTGCGTGATACTCTGGGGTTCGTTGAGGATAATATTAGAGGCCTCGCACATATTGCTCGAAGGGGTGCCTCGCTCGGTTGATTTGAACGATGTGGTGAAGGACATAATGTCGTTCGAGGGGGTGAGCGGGCTCCACAGCCTCCACATCTGGAGCATCTGCCACAACGTGAACGCCCTTTCCGCTCACGTTGACGTTTCGGCGCGATACGCGGCTCCGAGCGGCGAGTTGTTAAAAAAGATAAACGAAAGACTTGCCGAAAGGTATTCTATCTTCTATACTACGTTACAGGTGGAGTGTCCGGGGTGCGAAGGCCGTAGCGAGGGAGAAGTCCTGAGGACAATGGCACACAGGGATAATCGCCGAACGCCCGGAAATTAACTTTGATTTTTGCGGAAACTCATGACACGGAGGACTTATGGCGGTAAAACCCCTTAAACCCGAAGAACTTTACTGGAAGTGCGATACCTCCAAGTTCAAGTTTTCGACTACCGAGGACGTGCCGCCTCTTCCCGGCGTCATCGGGCAGGAGCGGGCCATGAAATCTCTTGCCTTCGGCCTCGGCATTTCCAATCACGGCTACAACATGTTTGTTTTGGGCGAAAGCGGCACGGGGAAGGCCTCGATAGTCAAAACGCGCCTTGACGAGGTGGCCGCTTCGGAAAAGATTCCGGACGATTGGTGTTATGTTTACGCCTTTTCGGATCCGGACAGGCCGTCGGCGATCAATCTTCCTCCGGGGCTCGGCACGGCATTCAGGGACGACATGATTGAACTCGTGGAGACCTTGAGGCGCGACATTCCAAAGGTCTTTGAAAGCAAGGACTACGAAAAACACCGCGACGAGATATTCGAAGGCCAGCAGGAAAGGGCCAAGGCCATATTCTACAGGGTCGAGCAGAAGGCCATTGAAAAGGGGTTCGTGCTCAAAAAGAGCGTTTCCGGATTGGCCGTTGTTCCGGCAAAGGACGGAAAGCCCATGGGGCAGGAAGAGTATAACGCCCTCCCGAAGCATAAAAAGGACGAGTACGAAAGGGAGATGCATATTCTTCAGGAAAGGCTCAGCGACGCCGTGCGCGAAGCGAGGAACATCGAGAAGGAGACGCAGGACAGGATAAACGAACTCGACAGGGAGGTCGTCCAATACGTCATAAATCCCCTTACGAACGAACTCTTCGAAAAATACAGGGACTTTCCCAAGGTAACCGCTTATCTCGAAGAGGCAAAGGAAGACATCTTCCGTAACATAGACGACTTCAGGCCCAAGGAGGACATCGCCCTTCCCATGGGGATTAGGCTTCCGAAGCAGGAGCCGTCGTTCGAAAGGTATAAGGTGAACCTTTTCGTGTCGAACCGCGACACAAAGGGCGCCCCTGTCGTGGTCGAGACGAACCCGACGTATTATAATCTCTTCGGCAGGATAGAGCACAGGATTCAGTACGGCGTGGCGTCGACGGATTTCACCATGATGAAGCCGGGCGCGGTGCACAAGGCGAACGGCGGGTATCTCATAGTGGACGCCTTGGACGTTTTGCGCAACATCTTTGTTTACGATTCCCTGAAGAAGATGATAAAGAACCGCGAGATAGGGATAGAGGACGTGTGGGAGCAGTACAGGCTCATGACGACGACCGCGCTTAAGGCCGAGCCCATACCGGTAAACATAAAGATAATAATGATAGGGGAGCCTTACATATATTATCTCCTCTACAACCTCGACACCGAGTACAGGAAACTCTTCAAGGTAAAGGCCGACTTCGACAGCATTATAGACAAGACCGATGAAAATATGGACAAATACGCCGGGTTCATATCGGCGAGGTGCAAGGAGAGGGGGCTTTTGCCGTTTGACAGGACCGGCGTGGCGAAGGTCGTGGAGTACGGGCTAAGGTATTCCGCTGACAAGGGGAAACTCTCCGCCCGTTTCGGAACGCTCGAAAACCTCATCATCGAGGCGAATTACTGGGCCGCCGAAGGAGGAAAGAAGGTTGTCGCGGCCGAGGACGTCGAGAAGGCCGACAGGGAACGCGTGTACAGGAGTTCCAAGATAGACGACAGGCTGAAGGAACTCATAAAAGAAGACACCTTCATGATTTCCACGGACGGAGCGGTCGAGGGGCAGATTAACGGTCTGGCCGTCATGGACCCCGGCGATTACGCGTTCGGCAAGCCGACGAGGATAACCGCGCGGGTATTTCTCGGCGACGAGGGGGTCGTGAGCATCGAGCGCGAAGTCAAGATGAGCGGCAGGATTCACAACAAGGCTCAGATGATACTCGGCAATTTTTTGGGAGAGAGGTTCGCGAGAGACTTTCCGTTGACTCTTTCGGCCTCCATCTGTTTCGAGCAGTTATACGACGAGATAGAGGGCGACAGCGCCACCTGCACGGAGCTCTACGTTTTACTTTCGAGCCTTTCCGGGCTTTCGATAAATCAGGGCATCGCCGTGACGGGCTCCATGAACCAGATAGGAGACGTTCAACCCGTGGGAGGCATAAACGAAAAGATAGAGGGCTTTTTCGACGTATGCGCCGGAAGGGGCTTTACCGGGAAGCAGGGCGTTATAATGCCCAAGAGGAACGTAAGAAATCTCATGCTCAAAAAAGAGGTGGTCGAGGCCGTGGCTAAGGGTCTTTTCTCGATTTATCCCATAGAGACCGTTGACGAGGGCATGGAGATACTTACCTCTACCGCCGTTGGAACGAGGGGCGCGGACGGAAAATTCCCCAAAGGCACGGTCAACAATCTCGTCGATGAGAGGCTGAGGGGGCTCGCGAAAAGCCTTAAGGAGTTCGGGCGCCAGAAGGCCAAGCCCGGCGAGGGGAAAGACGAGAATAAGGAAAAGTAGCGGTTCCCCTTTTTTCAAAGGGGGGGGGGCGGGGGGTTAAAGATGCTCATAAGCGAGATATTTTTAAGCATACAGGGAGAATCCACTTACGTCGGCATGCCCTGCATATTCGTAAGGTTAGCGGGGTGCAACCTCGCCTGCTCGTGGTGCGATACGCCTTACGCGAGAAGCGCGGAAAATTCGAGGGAGATGAGCATAGAGGAGATTCTGGGAGAGGTTAAGAAGTTAAAGCCGCGGCTCGTCGAGGTTACTGGCGGAGAGCCTCTCATGCAGGCTGAAACAAAGGAGCTTTTGAAAAGGCTCGTTAACGAGGGCTATCAGACTCTTATAGAGACGAACGGCTCCGTAAGCCTCGAAGGGGTGGACGCGAGGGTGGTAAAGATAGTGGACGTTAAATGTCCGTCAAGCGGGCACGCGGGGACGTTCGTCATGGATAACGGAAAATACCTGACATCCGACGACGAGCTTAAGTTCGTCATAGCCGACACGGAAGATTACGAGTACGCCAAAAGGTTTATGGAGGAGTGCGTAAGGGACACCACGGCCAAGATGCTTTTCGCGCCCGTAAGGCCGAAGTTGAACCCCGGAGATCTCGCTGACTGGATATTGCGGGACGGATTGAGGGTAAGGCTTCAGATACAACTGCATAACTACATTTGGGAGGACGGGAGGAAGTAAGGCTAAAACCTCTGATTCATCCCGAATGAAATCCTCCCTTCTTCTGATTCTAACCTCTTACGTCCTGTCTTTCTCCGCGGCCGTTTTTTACGTCTTTTCCAAAAGACGCCCGGCCGCGCGTTTTTCTTCCGTCGCGCTTTTTGCCGGGTTTTTTCTCCATACGATAATCCTGTTTTATCAAGGATACCTCTCCGGCCGGCTTCCGGTGGCAGGAGTGTTCGAGACGCTTTTCTTTTACAGTTGGGCTGTTTCAGGGGTTTCGGCGATAGTCGGCTGGCGTTACAACGAGAGGCTGACCGGCCTTATAATGATGCCCCTTTCGATAACGGCCTTTATTTTCTCTTTTCTCAATATGACGGCGCCGAAGAAACTGCCTCTCATATTAAGGACTTATTGGTTCGAGATTCACGTCATGACGAGTTTTGCCGCTTACGCCCTTTTTACCCTCGCGCTGTCATCGGCGGTTTTTTTCATTATCCGTTCTTACAGGCAGGGCGAGGGCGCGAGGGATTTTCTCGACATAACAGGCAGGGCGGTATTATTCGGATTTTTCTTTTTCTCGGTTTCCATGTTCTCGGGAGCGATATGGGGGTTTGTGGCGTGGGGCGCTTACTGGATGTGGGAGCCGAAGATGCTATGGTCTTTCGTCGTGTGGTTTTGGTACGGAGGCGCGATGCACCTCTGGTACATGAAGGAACGTAACGGCCTCTGGATTTCCTTGGCCGCGGTTATCGGGTTCTTCATAACCCTTTTCACTTACATAGGCGTCGGGCTTTTGATGAAGAGCAGTCACAGTTTTTAGGATTGCCGGAGTTGCGTTCCCGCGCCGGAGCGTGGGAACGATAAATAGGAAGGATGTCAGCATGGCGGACGTATTTGATAAGTATAGGAAAATACACGACTTCACTTTCAAGAGAGCTTTTACTTACGCTGATATGAGAAAGGGACATACTGATAAAGAAAAACGGGAATATATTCGTGAGGAAGCCGGAATACATTTCCTTAAAAAGGCAGAAGGTGTTTTAAAATGGAAGTGGGCATTCAGAATTCATTTTAAAAAATCGGGGAAAAGGAGGTTTGATGTTGAGAATGTCCCAAAGCTGATTGTGGACGCGTTTTGTGATAACCAAATAGAAAAAGATAAATCGAAGTATGGCAAAGTTGCCCTTTACAAAGATGATACAGTGGATCATGTCGAGTTGATTCAGGTTAGCGGGGAACGAGTGAAGGTGAAAGATGAAGAAGAAACCAGAGTGGAGATATTCCGTAGGCAATAGTTATATGGGGCGCATGATTTTACAGGTACCCTTCTTTTTCGATGTATGCCTTTATCTTTTCGCTCAACCCTTCGGCTTCTTTTTTAAGTTCAACGAAGTCCTCGGATGTAAAGACGTATGAGGGGTTATAGTCGGCTTCTTCCCTGTACTTCATGAGTTTCGAGAACACATGGGAAGTTTTGGGCGGAAATATGCCTTCTTTTATGAAATGGAGTCCGAGGAGTCTTAGCGCGCTCTCGTGGCTTTTTGGTTCAAGCCCTTTCGTAAGGAGAAGCGCGCGGATATTGTAGAGAAGAAAATAGTAAAGTCTTGAAACAGCGTCGTTAAGGAGCGTTTTCTCAAACAGAACAGTGGCGGCTTTAAGCGCGGCTTCGGCCCTTTCAAGTTCTTCGCGGATGTTTTTCTTTTTATTTTCCTCAGTCACAGTGGCACGCCCTCCCTTGCTATGTCGAGGGCGATGCGCCTTTCTCTTTCTTTCAGGCGGTTGAATTCTTCTTCCGAAAATACTATGACCGAGAGCGGAGTAAGGTATTTTAGTTCTATTTCGGCAACACTGTCGAATATAGCGGACTTGAGTTCCCTTGAAAGTCCTTTGACCACTATTGCTATGTCTATGTCGGAGCGCTCAAACCAATCCCCGCGCGCCATTGATCCGAAAAGCACGAGTTTGACGAGTTTTTCGCCGAGGAGTCTTTGAAGGGCGTCTTTCAACTCCGGCAAAGGTTGTATGGTTTCTCTTTTGAGAGCGCTATTGCCCATAGGTTATTTATACTCCCTGATTGCAGGCAAGTCAATTCATAATGTCGAAATGGTTGCAGAGATGCTTTATACGAAAACGAGATTGCTTCGCTCGCAATAACTACGAGACTGAAGTAATCATCAAGCATCTTTTCTCCACCATATCACGGCCGATTTTTTGCGGAACTTGGCGAGAAGGCCGGTCTTTGTCTTTTTGAGTTTTCTTTCGAGGAACTTCTTCAATTTTTCGTCGTGCTCTCCGGTAACTATTCCCATGTACTCCTTCCAGAATTCCACCGCCTCATCCATGTCGTTAAACGGCTGGTCGAAGTCGTACTCTATTATCCTCACGTTCGCGAATATGCCGATTGAGTGGAGGAGCGAGCAGGTCTTCATGTAATCGCTCTTCGGCAGGAGCGGCTTTCCGAATATAAGAGGAAAAAGTTCCTTGTAATAAAATTTATCCGCGTTAGGGTCAACGCCCGTAATGAGGAACACCGCTTTTTTGGCGAGTTTGTCGGCCTCTTTCATGAATTCGACGTTGTCCTTTAAAAGTTCCGGCACGTTCGAGCAGATTATGACGTCGTGCGGCTTCAACTTCACGCCATTCCACGCGCCGAGCACGGGTTTTACGCCTTTTATCTTGAGCTTCTTTATGTCGGAGTTCAGGATATCGATCATATGGGCAGAGGGGTCGAGCGCGGTTACTGTTTTCCCCTTTTTCGCCAGAGGCACCGAAAGGGCGCCGCAGCCGGAGCCCACGTCCAAAACGGTCTTGGCTCCGCGCATCTCCGGCAATATGACGGGGAGGAGTTTTTTCGAGAAGTCCGAATGTTCGAGCCCGCGCCTGTACCACTGCGCCTTGAGCCTGTTCCAGAAGTTATTGCCTTGGTTCAGCCGCATTTCCTTTTTTCTCCTTGTCCGTGCCCATGCCCTTTATCGGGGCCGTGAATATCCTCTCGAATATGCCGAGTATCTTTTTGCCCATGCCTGATATGGGTACCGCCTCGACCTCCGGATTCTTTACGGGCCCGTATATTTTATAATACATGGTAATGGTGCTTTTCTCCCTGCCGGCTATTATCCATCCCGCGAGAGGAATGTTCGAGATTATCTTATCCACCGTGACGAAGGGGTGGAGCCCGAGCGTCGAGTCCATGGTCGAGTGCGGCAAGTCTATCTCTCCCACCGCGGACATGCGGAGCGAATTGCCTTCGAGGAAGAAGTTGTCGGTCGAAATTATCCCGTCTTTCACGTAAAATTTTCCGTCAATCGTGTCGTAAGGCATGCCGGTGTTGAAGAGTTCCGTTATGGTGAGGATATTGACGATTGAAAATATTTTGGTAAAGACGAGGAATTTTTTGAGTTTGCCGTCCTTGGCCGAGAGCATGACCTTTCCGTTAAGCCCCGAACTCATGGGCGTGGCGCCGCGTTTTACGTTGAGTTTGGCCACGGCGGTGAGCCTTCCCGTCAGGATGTCTTCCTTGGCGCCCAAGTCCTTGAATATGCCCGCGACCCGGGCCCTCGAAACCTTAAAAGAAGTCTCAAGGAGGTTCGGGGATTTTTTGTCCAGGAATAAGACCGCCTCTCCCGTTACCTGTCCGCCGTGAGAGGTGAAGGTTATCGGCGAGATATGCGCCGCGTCGTCGCCAATGGCCGCTTCGGCGGAGAGGGCTGTGTAGGATATGCCTCTTATAAAGCCCTGCTTTGCCGATATGCGGCCTCTTCCGGTTATTGGCGCGCCTGCGTCGACGCCTTGCGGCGCGCCCGGCGTTATTTCCGGCGGAATTGCTTCTTCCGCGACATCTAAAGCCTTTATATCAGAAACGGCGCCGGGTGTGTTGCCGGCATCTTTATCGGTATTCTTATCAAGGCCGGCTTCGTCGCCATCGGGGCGGAGTTTTTTCCTTTTCTTTGCCTTTGCGAAGTCCGCCATGTCGAGGTTATTTGAAAAGAGATTAAAGTTAACTATGCCTTTGGAGAGGTCTATGACGTTGAGTTTTCCCGAGACGTCGGATGAGCCTATCTTCGCGTCTTCTATGACAACGGTTCCGGTATTGCCGTCGAGCCTCATGACGGCGTTAACGTCCCTGAGCGTCCTCTCCAGATAGGGCGTTTCGAAGAGCGCGTTCGCGACGCGCAGCTCTCCGCTATACAAGAGCCTTTCGCCTTCGGGAACGCGTTTTCTCGCGATGTCGAGGCTTATCGTTCCGAGCGAGGGGGAAGTCTTTACGAAATACGGGAAAACCGAAATCATGTCCGCCACCTTTATGTCTTCCCCTTTGAATTTTATCGTGGAAGAAAACGCCTTGCGCGAGAAAACCGAATCCACGTTTACGCTCGACGTTCCGAGATTGAGCGAGCCTTTTCCCTCGAATGTGCTTTCCTTCACGACGAGGGAGGAGTTTATCGTAAGAGCCGCGCCGGCGGATTTTTCAATGAGTTTTTTGTAGGCGATCCCGTTTTGCGAGAGGTCTATGGCTACGTCTATCTTAAGATCCGGGGTCGTTTTCGACTTTTTGCCCGTGACGAGGACTCCGCCGTCGCAGGAGGCCTTAAGTTTTGTCACGCCCGTAACGTCGAGGTCTTTAAATGTCTTTAGCGAAGGTATGTCTTTGAGTTCGGATATCGCCTCGCTTGCGTCTATCGAGGCGTCGAGCGCGAACTTCATTTTAGGGGAATCATAGAGGCCGGTTATCTCGCCTTCGAGCGCGTTCAGCGCGGTTTTTCCGTAATTCCCCCTTACGGCCGCAAGTTTTGCCACGCCCTTTTCTATGGACGCGTCGCCGTTAATCGCGGAAAAACGCCTCGCGAAGGGCTTGTAAAAAAACCCCACGTCTTTGAGTGATATGTCTATCGAAAGTTTCCTCAGGTCTTCGCTTGTTTCGGCGCCGGCGGTTTTCTTGAAGTAGAGTTTTTTAAGGGCGAGAGAGCCTTCCACCTGACTGAAGTCGTCGCTCGCGGCCTTTATGCTTTCGGGCACGACGCCGGGATTGAGGAAATCCTTTATGTAGGATATCGTTACGGGCGTCGAGCGGACGTCAATCTCGACGGTTTTATCCGGAGAAGAGAACAAGACCTTGCCGTTGACCTCGAAGTCCTCGACATTCACGGAGGTTTTATCGAGAGAGAAGGCGATTTTCTCGGTGTCCCACGAAATCTCCATGATAGAGGAGCCTTTGGTCGAGTGCAGAGTTTTTGATAAAAGCTTGGGCGCCGCTAATTCCATGCGCTTTATCGAAATAGGGCCCTTAACGACGCCTTTGCCTTTCAGGATTCCGTTTTCGGCGAGAGGTTCTCCGGCGAACGAATAGGAGAGGTCGGTCGAGACAACGCCTTTTAAGGTTCCGAGTTTGGCCGCGTCTTTTACGTACGGCGTCGCGCGCTCTATCGCGAAGTCGCTTGCCTTGAGCGCGCCTTCTATCACCATGCCGTTGTCTTTATTTTTTGCCGAGCCTCTTGAATGAAAAGGCGTTCCGGGCAGGAGGTTCCCGTCCACGCCGTAAGAAAAGCCGTCTTTCCCCGCGCTCAGGCGCACCAGAAGTCCCTTGACCTCGAATTTAGACCCTCCGGCTTTTTCGTCGAAGAATTTTACGGAGCCGTTTTTAAGGGTCAATTTTTTGAGCGAGACGGTAAAGACGCCGTGCTTCCTGATTTTGGCGAAATTCACGACCCCTTCGGCGTCCCGCCGCACTATTGCCGAGGCGTTGTTTATCGAGAGGCTTTTTACATCTATCTCTTTGAATATCAGGTCGAAGAGCCCGACGCCCGCTTTTACGGTTTCCGCCCTGAATATCTCCTCGCGCTCGTCGTAGATGGAAAAATCTCTTATGCTGACGCGCGGAAACGGCAGAACGCGGAGTTCCATCGCGCTTATGTCGACGCGTCCGTTTATCCTGTTTTCTATCTCTGCCTTTATGAGAGGGATTCGGGACGTAAGGTCTATCGGCACAAGCGAGAGAAACATGAAGACCGAGATGAGCGCGGTAAGGGCTATCGCCGCCACGGACGGTTTTTTGAGGAATTTTTTAATGTCGAGGTTCAGCATGACGTCCTAAAGCCACGGGATTATTTTTTTAAGCCAGCCTTGTTTTACGCTTATGGCGCCGTACGGGCACATCTCCTGGCAACAGTAGCATCTTATGCACCCGTCGAAATCTATCGCGAGTTTGTCTTTTCCGGATATTTTTTCCGTCGGACACGCCCTTACGCACACGCCGCAAAGCGCGCATTTTCCGTTGTCTATGTGAGGCCTCGCGGTTAAGGCCTTCCTCAAATGTTTATCCAGAAAAGGCGGAAGCGAGGCCGTGAAGTTCGTATGAATAAGGGGAGGGAACTTGAACCCCGCGGCCTTGATTGCTTCGAGTCTTTCGCCGAGGATATTTATCTCCGATATGCCGGACGGCCCGAGGCCCGATTCAACGGCTTTTTTGATTGTCGGCACGTCAGAGGGCTTTGCCCCGACCGCGCATGTCGCCGCGATATCGAGCGCGAACGCGTCCTTTGACGCGCAGACGAAGCCGGTATTCCTAGCCGTGCCGCTCGCGGGTCCGTTTCCTTCCATCGAGACCACGGCGTCGAGCACCGTCAGGCGCGGGTTCACGTGAAGATGGAGGTCTATGAGCATGCCGGCGAAATGGGACGAATCCGTGCCGGCGGACAAGTGCCACTGCGCCTTCCTCATTCCCGGCACGCAGCCGAAGGTGTTCTTCACCCCGAGCGTCAAAAACATCTGGGCGTGGGTTTTGAGTTTCGGCATGTTTATGACGCCGTCCACGGAATGGAGTTCTTTCGCTATCTCGAAGCGCCGGAATGTTTTGCCTCCGGGGTTTTCCGCGATTACCGCCGTCTTTAAGTCCATGAACTCGCAGGATTCTTCCCTTACGACGTCCATTATGCCGCATCCCTCGGCTACCTTGGCGGCGTTTCCCGCGCCGGGACTGTCGCCCACGACCGGCGTCCCGCCCGCCTCTTTCACGAGGCGTATGAGCGCTCTTACCACCGAAGGGTGCGTGGTTACGGCGGAGCTTGCCGGTTTTGCCATAAGGAGGTTCGGTTTAAGGAGAATTCTTTCGCCTTTTTTGACGAACCTCTCCATGCCGCCAAGGAGGAGAATCGAGCCTTCTACGGCCCTCCGCACTTCATCGCCGGAGTATGTGGCGCATTTTTGAATGGATACTTCGTAAGGCATCAATGATTCCCCTGCCGGGCTTGGTTTGCGCG
>DASRUI010000071.1:0-5705 GCA_035655515.1 Thermodesulfobacteriota bacterium | reverse complement strand
CGGTCTTGCCCGCCACTATCCTAAGGTGTTCTTCTTCGGTGGTGTGTATGTTCGAATGGCGGAGCATCTGGAGCATTTCACCTTCTGCCATGCGGGTGGTGGTGCTTGAGAGGGTTTTCAATATCTTCTGGTCGCCGTCGTTCACCGCTAATTCGAAGGCGCGGGAAAGGAGATAGTCTCCGACGAGGATGCTCGGGCCGTTGCCCCATACGAGGTTAGCGGACTCGGCGCCGCGCCTTATTTTGGCGTTATCAACCACGTCATCGTGAAGAAGCGTGGCGGTGTGTATGAACTCGACCACCACCGCGAGAGGTATGTGCCGTTCTCCTTTATAACCGGCGACCCTGCTCGAAAGAAGAAGCATGAGAGGCCTGAACCTCTTGCCGCCGCTTCTAAGGATGTATTCGCCGATCTTGGTTATGAGGTAAACGTCAGAGGAGATGTTTTCCCTGAACTGCGTCTCTACCTTTTTGAGTTCGTCCCTTACGAGGTCGAACGCCTGTTGTATTTTCAAACGTTTTGCTCCCTATAAGGCTAAAGCCTCGAATTACGTAACTCAACCCTTTTAGGGTTGATGTCTCAAGGCTAAAGCCTTGAGTTACAAAAGACCATATCAAGGCGCTTTTGAAAAATGGTATCGCAACGAAGGGGGAGAGTCAATTTTTTTCGGCGGGGGAGGGTTCTCCCTTATTTTTTTAATCCGGAATGTCATGCTGAACTTGTTTCAGCATCTCGTAAAATCAAGACCCTGAATCAAGTTCAGGGTGACAAAGTAGAATTTTTCAGTATAATTTAAGGAATAACTGTTCCCATTTTACATGGCAGCCTTGTAGGGTGGGCAATGCCCACCATTTACAGGAGCGAGTAGCGGATATTTTGGTGGGCGGTGCCACCTTACAAAGTTAGAATCAATCGGAAGATATAAGAAGTCGATAATCTCAAACGCGAGAAGAGCGATAACGGGAGGTGAGTAGGATGTCCGTAAAAACACTCAGCATACGCATGAACGAGGACGATTACCGTTCCATCGTCATGCTTGCGAAAGAAGAAAAGGAAGACGTCTCAAAGACAGTGAGAGAGCTTGTCGAACTCGGGCGAACGATGCTCGCCTTGGAAAAATATAAGAGCGGAGAGGCGTCGATAGAAAAATCCGCCCGCATAGCGGGCGTGTCCATCTCGAAGATGCTCGATATAATGAAGGAGCATAATGTGGCCGCCAACCTCGAGGAAGAGGATTATCTTAAGAGTCTTAAAACGATAAGGAAGGCGTGGTAGCCGGTTGCCGTGATGGACGTTGGAACGTCCCCGGATGCGCTCCCACGCTGGAGCGTGGGAGCGATTGAAAAAGGAAGGCAAGGAGCGAGGGGAAATAGAACCGTCCCCTTTTACCTATGAGTAGCTGTCCACATGTTTTTCCTGTAAAAAGGCCAATGCTAAGCGGGGATAATTTTGATCTTATGAGAATAAAGGGGACGGTTCTATTTTTCAGTTGGTAGGTTGGGTTAGCGAAGCGTAACCCAACATTTTAATGTTCTTTATTTTGTTGGGTTGTAAAGCGCAACCCAACCTACGGACTTGCAGGTCAGAAATATAGAAAGCTTCTTTTGCCTGAAATTAAGAAATACAGAATTCCCATGGAGGGGCGATGAAAGACACATGTAAAATACTGCACCGTTGGTTCAACGCTCTGAGAAGATACAGGTCTTCTTTTGCTGAAGAACTGGAATCGATACCCAAGAATGGCATCTATATCATATTTGAAAAAGGTGAGACCTATGATGGCTTGGACAGGATTGTGCGTATAGGAACACATACAGGCAACAATCAACTGAGGTCTCGTTTGTATCAGCACTTCACAAAAGAAAACAAGGACAGAAGTATTTTCCGTAAGAATATTGGTCGCTGTTTTCTAAATAAGGAAAGCAACCCGTATCTAAAGGTTTGGAATCTAGACCTCACAACAAAGGAAAGAAGGAAGAAGAATGCCTCTCTAATAAATGAAGCGTTCCAGAGCCAGATTGAAAAGAAAATATCTCGATATATTCAAGGCAATCTTTCGTTTGCCGTTATTGAAGTGGATAACAAAGAAGAGCGGCTGTATCTTGAGTCGCGGATTGTTTCAACTATCTCTCTTTGCGGCAGATGCAAACCATCATTTACATGGTTAGGTCTGTATTCACCAAAAGATAGGATAAGAGAAAGCGGACTATGGCAAGTCAATGAGCTTTATAAAGAACAACTGAGCGACGGTGATATCAAGAGATTAGAAATACTGATTGAGAAGCATAATTAGGCTCAGCCGATATATAGCATGCTGCTGTTATTTGTATAAGAATAAAGAAGAATAAAGGAAGAACAAAGGGGACGGTTCTATTTTCTACGCGAAGGCGGGTCCCCTACCTCACCACGCAAAGTTCCCGTATCAAACACCCCTTGCACTTTTCGGGTTTTTTTCTGCCCTTGCATTCCTCGAGTATGCCGAGCCTCGCAATGGCGAAGTCGTATTTAACGGGGTCATTCGGGTCGAGTTTTTTAAGGTTTTCCGTTACCTCTTCGGCCATGAGCCAACTTGCGTTTTCCCTTGAGGTGAGTCCTATGTAGCGCGAGATGCGCGCAACGTGCGTGTCAAGAGGCATTACGAGTTTGGAGGGCGATATATCCTTCCAGAGTCCGAAGTCCAGCGCGTCGCCTCTTCTTACCATCCACCGAAGATAAAGGTTCAGCCTCTTGCAGGGGCTTCCGTCCGAAGGAGAGGGGAAGAAAAATCTGACCCCTGCCTTTTTTGGAAGTTTTTTGGTTTTGTAAATCTCGCTTGAATCGAGAGCGAGCGTTCTTTCCGAAAACGAGATGAGGCCGGATTTTATGTTCTTTTCGTTCGGAATATAGCCTTTTGTGAAAAATTCGCCTATTGAGCCGGATTGCTCGAACATCTGCCTCATGAAATACAAAAGGCACCTTATGTCGTCTCCGTTATTGAACCTGTGAATAAAGCCCGAAAAGGCCTTTTCGTGTTTTTCAGGCTTGAAGTTCATGGTAAAACGATACGGCTCGTTATTCATCAAGGCTAATACCGTCTCGACGCTTTTTTTTATGCCCGCCACTTTTCCGTAGGCGAGGCTCGACGCAATAAGCCCCGTAATCTCTCTGTCGCGGTCGTCTTTAAAGCGGTGGACGAATTCCAAGGGGTCTGACGAAAGAAATGTTATGTCGTATGTCTTGTAAAGCCGTTCCAATTGGGTTTTAAGTTTAGTTGTAGCCATTTTCGTTATTTTATGCTATTATGACATATTAAAAAAGCCAAAAATAAAAAAGGAGAGTTTAATTGGAAAAGACAGTTACCAAGTTCAGCGAGATGGGGCTTGATCCGGATATTTTGAAGGCCATTTCCGGAATGGGTTTCGAGGAGCCCACCCCCATACAGATGCAGACCATCCCCGTTCTTCTTACCGGAAAAGACCTTATGGGACAGGCCCAGACCGGCACGGGAAAGACCGCGGCCTTCGGCATACCCATAATAGAACGCATAGATAAGAAGGACCCCCTTGTGCAGGCCATAATCCTCGCTCCGACAAGAGAGCTCGCCATACAGGTCGCGGAAGAGATGAATAAGCTCGGCAGATTCAAGGGCGTGCAATCCGTGCCGATTTACGGCGGCACTTCCATAGAGAGGCAGATAAAGGCCCTCCGGCGCGGCGTTAACGTGGTCGTCGGCACGCCGGGAAGGGTCTTAGACCATATCGAAAGAAAAACCCTGATATTGAAGGGAGTAAAGTTCGCGGTGCTTGACGAGGCGGACGAGATGCTGGACATGGGCTTCATTGACGACATAACGAGGATATTGAAGGAGACGCCCGAAACCCGCCAGACGCTTCTTTTTTCGGCGACGCTGCCGGACGGGGTCTTGAAGATATCCAAGCGCTACATGAAAAATCCGGAGAAGATAAGGATACAGACCTCGACCTTGACCGCTCCGAAGATTAACCAGATATTTTACGAGGTAAGGGCAAGCGAGAAGCTGGAAGCCCTCTCAAGGCTCATAGACAACGACGCCGACGGCAGGTTTCTGGTCTTTTGCCACACGAAGCGCGAGGCCGACGACGTGTCGTCGAACCTTAAAACCCGCGGCTACGAGGCTGACGCAATGCACGGGGATTTCTCTCAATCCCAGAGAGAATCGGTTTTGAGGAAGTTCAAGGACGGCAGGGTGGACGTTCTGGTAGCGACCGACGTCGCGGCGAGAGGTCTCGACATAAGCGACATATCGCACGTCGTGAATTTTTCCATGCCGCAAAATCCCGAGTCCTACGTCCACAGGATAGGGCGCACCGGCAGAGCGGGAAAAGAAGGGGTGGCGATAACCTTTGTTACGCCGCGCGAGGATAAGCAGCTTCGCTTGATAAGGGCCGTTTCCAAGGCAACCATAACGCGCGGAAAACTTCCGACAAAAGAGGATGTCATGGAGGGCAGGTTCGTAAGCCTCAAGAATAAGATAGACGAGTTCATAGACGATAAGAAATTCGACGCCTTTCTTAAGCTCGCCGAAAGACTTACCGCCGACATTAACCCTGTTCACGCAGTCGCGTCGTTGCTTAAGTTCCAGTTAGAAGGGGTTTATGACGCGGCCGCGGCTCCGAGCGGGGAGGTTTCTCTTAACGATACCGGAGCATCGGCCGGCAAGGTAAGGCTCTTTATCACAATCGGCAAGGAGCAGGGGGTAAAGCCTTCGGATATAGTCGGAGCCATTACCGAAAAGACCGGTCTCAACAAGACGGACATAGGAGACGTCGCGATATTCGAGTCGTTTACGTTCGTCGAGGTTCCGAGGGAATCGGCCGAGAGGGTGATAGAGGCAATGCACAGGAGCATTTTTTCGGGCAAGAAAATCGCCGTCGCGCCGGCCAAGCCCCGCGAAGGCGGCGGAGGAGAGAGGAAAAGCTTCGGAGGCAGGGGAAAGAGAAGGTAGAGCCTGCCCTGAGTCTATCGAAGGGTTTTGGTTATAAGCGCATCATCAAGCTAAAATACACAAGGGGCCTTTGGCCCCTTTGTTTTTTTGGTCTTTGCAAGATCGGTGCGGATAAGAAAGAGCAGGAAGAGGTGTTTGAGTATTATTTAAAAATTGGTCGGGGCGAGAGGATTCGAACCTCCGACCTCTGCGTCCCGAACGCAGCGCTCTACCAGGCTGAGCCACGCCCCGACTAAGAGCAACCTATCATAACATTTTTTTTGCCTTTTTCAAGTGGATTCGTTTTGTCGTCCGTCGTCCGTCCCGCGGACGGCATTTTTCTCCTCCCCTTCTTATAAGGGGTTGGGCTCCCTCCGCTCCGCCTTACTGATTGGCGGACGGACGACGCAATCTCAAGTCCTTTTCCCCCTCACCCCAACCCTCTCCCACGTGGGGAGAGGGAATTGCTTTATTGAAACATTGCGGGTGTAGGCATTGCGCTTCCTTTCCTTGACAAATCTTCGGTTGAGACCGGTAACGTCAAGTATTTTGTGTCATAAAGAAAGGGGCGGCGGTTTTTTGTTTTTTTGTTTCCGTAGGGCAACCCTCCGTCCGCCTCAGGCGGACGGAGGGTTGCGTCTTTACGGTAGGGGCACGATGCATCGTGCCCCTACTAAAGCCTTGCCCTACATGCTCATTATCCCCCGTAAAAGATATAAATGTACCCCTTTCCTTTTACTGACACAAGATATGATACGTTACC
>DASRUI010000070.1:0-55608 GCA_035655515.1 Thermodesulfobacteriota bacterium | reverse complement strand
TTACGACACGGGTAACGAGGCCGATAAGGTCAGGAACGCCACGGTAACGACCATCGCGCCGACAGGCACCATATCAATCATAGCCGCAACCTCAAGCGGCATAGAGCCCATATTCGCCATTGCCTTCACCAGAACGGTAATGGAGGGAACGGAACTTGTGGAGGTGAATCCTCTTTTCGAGGAAATAGCAAAGGAGAGGGGTTTTTATACTCCCGAACTAATAAGAAAGATAGCAAAGACCGGCGACCTGCACGACGCGCCGGAGGTTCCGGAAGACGTAAGGGCCGTCTTTGTGACAGCGCACGATATATCCCCTGAGTGGCACATAAGGATGCAGGCCATATACCAGAGATACACGGATAACGCCGTGAGTAAGACCGTCAACTTCCCCAAGGAGGCGACAATCGAGGACGTTGCCGAGGTCTATTCTCTCGCCTATAAATTAGGGTGCAAGGGGGTTACTGTTTACAGGGACGGCTCAAGGGACAGTCAGGTCTTGACCACAGGGGCTTCGGCCAAAAAAGACGTTGCCAAGGAAACTGCGGCTGATATCGAAGTCAATAAAAAACCAAGACCCAGAAGCGAAGTCGCCTTCGGAGTCACGAAGCGCATGAAGACCGGTTGCGGCAATCTCTACGTTACGATAAACGAAGACCCGGAAGGCCGTCCCTTCGAGATATTCACCCAGATGGGCAAGGCAGGAGGGTGCGCCACGTCTCAGTGCGAGGCCATAGGACGCCTTGCCTCGTTGGCATTACGGGGCGGGATTGATTCGGTCGAGATATTAAGCCAGATGCGCGGCATAAGCTGCCACCTTCCTGTCGGGTTCGGGGAAAACAAGGTCCTTTCCTGTTCCGACGCAATGGCTCAGGCCCTTGAGTGGTACACCGGATTTAAGAGAAGCCTCGGGGATTCGCTCATGGTGGGCCGTGAGGACATGGTGCGCAAGGCGGACGAGTCAATAAGGCTTCCCTTCACTTTAGCCGGCGGAGGCATGATGCAAAAACGCGGCGCCTGCCCGGATTGCGGAGGAACGGTGGAGCATGCGGACGGGTGCGTTGTGTGTCGCGGGTGCGGGTATACGGAGTGCGGTTGAGATATAAACCGGCGATTTGCACGACCCACCCTATGGGGTGGGTACCCCGGCTTCGTTATCGGCGCGTTTTTGCTACTCGGCGTATAAGTTAATACGCCTGCGTTGCGAAAACGGCCTCTGCCTCGCCTGACTGGCAACTTGCCGGTTTATCAGTCCCCTCTCCACTTGAGGGAGAGGGTTGGGCCTGTCCTGAGCCTGTCGAAGGAGTGAGGGGGATTTAAGGCGGCCAGATTAATTGTTGGGTTACGCGGAGTTTATTCCCCGATGTAACATCGGGGGTTAATCCAACTTACGGGCTAACTTATCGGTATTGTAGATAAAAAATGGGGGTATCGCATGAAAGTTTTTATAAGTTGGTCTGGAAGTAAAAGTGGAGAAATTGCACAGTGTTTGAAAGATTGGTTACCAAACGTTATTCAGGCAGTAAAGCCGTATTTTACACCTGATGATATGGAAAAAGGGACACGTTGGAATACTGAGATATCCACTGAGCTTGAACAATCAAAAATTGGTCTTATAATTCTTACTCCCGAGAATATTGAATCTCCTTGGATTATGTTTGAAAGTGGAGCTTTATCGAAGAAAGTTGATTCGGCTAAGGTATGTCCGATATTGTTTAGATTGGAACCTACGGACATTAAAGGACCTTTAGCTCAATTCCAAGCCACAAAATTTTCTAAACATGAGATCAAAAAAGTAGTAGAGACTATCAATAATGCATTGGAAGACGGCAAATTACTTACGACCACTCTTAATTCTGTTTTTGACAAGTGGTGGGATGATTTGGAAGCTAAGGTAAACGGTATTGTCAGTAAAGAAATAACTGAGAAGAAGAGTACTATAAGATCGGAGCGCGAAATCTTAGAAGAAATTTTAAATATAAGTCGTACAATTTTGAAGACGAATCCTCGTCCAAGTCGTAGCGTTAATTCCGCAGCAATAAGAGATATGGCGTTAACCTTAAATGTTATAGTTTCGGAATGTAAGAATATTGGCGTTACAACAGGATTACGTGATGCCTTTTTAAATATTAAAAAACCGCTAGTATACTTATTAAATTTTGGTGATACAGAAACAGGAAAGGTGATAGAGCAACTCTTAATGCGTATTGAAAATCTTAAAATTTCACCAGATGATATACCATTTTAACCCCGCAGTCCGTAGGGTGGGCTATGCCCACCATTTTTTATTTTTCAGCCCGGGGAATAAGGCGTATTCCATCGCCTGTGTAACATCTTCGCGTTCGAGATCCGGATAATCTTTCAATATGCCGTCAATCGTTTCGCCGTGGGCAAGTTGGTTCATGATTATTGAGACTGGAATTCTCATGCCTCTTATGCAGGCTCTGCCGCCCATGATTTTTGTGTCGAATGTGATGCGGTCCAACATGTCTTGCCTCCTCGCCAATGTTTGAATTATACCTTTTTCTTTCGTATTCCGCAATCTTTCCAATTCCCTCGGCAGCGCAGCATATCTTGTGACAGTTCGCAGGGCGGGGTAATTCAGACAATTCCGTGGGCACCATACTTAAATTTCTCCCTCACCCCTGCCCTCTCCCCAAGGGGAGAGGGGGTAAAAAACTAACAAATTATTCGATCCTTCGATAGTTCGACCCTTCGACAGGCTCAGGGCGAACGGTTCTTTCCCCTCACCCCGACCCTCTCCCTCAAGGGGAGAGGGGGTCAACAGCCCCTTTTACTTCCCCTTCTTTCCCCCGTCGAAAAGAGTTTTATATTTTCCGTAGCCCTCTTTTTCAAGGTCTTCCTTCGGGACAAAGCGTAGCGCGGCCGAGTTCATGCAGTACCTGATGTGGGTCGGCGGAGGGCCGTCGTCGAAGAGGTGTCCTAAGTGCGAGTCTCCTTGTTTACTTTTTATTTCGGTCCTTATTTGAAAGAATTTTTTGTCTTCCTTTTCGATTATATTCCCCGGCTCGAGCGGCTTTGTGAAACTCGGCCAGCCCGTGCCTGAGTCGAACTTTTCAATGGAGCTGAAAAGCGGCTCTCCCGACACCACGTCAACGTAAATGCCTTCTCTTTTGTTGTCCCAGTACTCGTTATCGAACGCCCTCTCGGTGCCGCCTCTTTGGGTTACCTCGTATTGAAGAGGGGTGAGCCTTTTTCTGAGTTCTTCGTCAGAGGGTTTTTGGGCGGTTTTTTTCGCAGGGCTAAAGTCCTGCCCTACGTTGCTCCATATTTTTTTGAGGAAATTGTCTCTGCCCGAGTTGAAGCGGAAGAATTTATATCTCACGGGATTCTTTTTGTGATAGTCCTGATGGTATTCCTCTGCAAGGTAAAAGGCCTTGAAAGGCAGTATCTCGGTTACTATGGGCTTATTGAAAACGCCCGATTTTTCGAGTTCTTTTTTGGAGGTTTCGGCGAAGCGTTTTTCCTCCGTGTTTTTGTAGAAGATCGCCGAGCGGTATTGCTTGCCTCTGTCGTTAAAAGAGCCTCCTGCGTCCGTCGGGTCTATGTTTCGCCAGAAGATTTCCAAGAGTTTTTCGTAAGATACCACATGAGGATAGTAGGTAACCTCGATTGATTCAAGATGTCCGGTCGCGCCCGAGGACACCTCCTTGTAGGTCGGGGTTTTTTCGTCTCCCCCGCTATAGCCCGCGACTACGTTTATGACGCCGTCCTGCGTTTCGAACGGGGCCTCCATGCACCAGAAGCACCCTCCGGCGAATACCGCTTTTTCGAGTTTTTTGTCGTCTTTAGCGTCCATCTTCCCCTCCGCGCCGGAAAAACCAATTGAAATAAAAGCCATCGCGAGCATTAAAGTCATAAAGGTCTTCATATACTCACCCCGTATTACGACTATAGCCAAGCCAACGGAATTGTCAAATAGGGGGCATGCAATATGCCGCTTTTAAAAAATATTAAAAAAACGCTTGACACGGGTAACGTCAACTGGTAAGATGCATGTAATTAAAAGGCGTTAATCTTTTGTCTCAGCGCTTGGGTAGATTAGGTTATTAGGGCCGGGAGGGCACGGTGTAACCTCCGCGGCTGTATTTATTTTAAGGCTGAGACAAGGCGCGCCGAACAAATCAGGAGGTCCAGAAATGGCAAACGGAAAAGTAAAGTGGTTTAACGAAACAAAGGGATTCGGCTTCATACAGCAGGAATCCGGAGAAGACGTATTCGTCCATTACAGCGCCATCACAGGGGAAGGTTTCAAGACCCTTAAAGAAGGCGATGATGTAGTGTTCGAGGTAACTCAGGGCGCCAAAGGCCCCCAGGCTTCAAACGTAGCTAAGGCCTAGTACGCTTGTTGCTCGGTAGGTGGCGGGTCCCTGCTATAACTAAATAGACCGTTCATAACCCTGTTGCAGAGATTACACCGGCAACAGGGTTATTTTTTTGCGTGTTGTCAAGAAAACGAGATTGCTTCGCTGCGCTCGCAATGACTGTCATTGCGAGGAGCGGAGCGACAAAGCAATCGCCTCTTTTTTCTATAGATACCCATCGCCTCTCAGGGCTAAAGCCCTGAGATACAGAAGACTATTTAGAGCCTGCCCCCGCCCGGGTATATTAATTTAAAAACCGCTTGACAGGGTTAGTATTAAGTGATAATGTTCTTTTAATTAAAAGGCGTTAATCTTTTGTCTCAGAGCTTGATATGGATAAGGTTATGTTGGCCGGGAGGGCACGGTGTAACCTCCGCGGCTTTATCTATTTTAAGGCTGAGACAAACGGCGCCGAACAAAAGAGGAGGTCCGGAAATGGCAAGAGGAAAAGTAAAATGGTTTAACGAAACAAAGGGATTCGGCTTCATACAGCAGGAATCCGGAGAAGACGTATTCGTCCACTATAGCGCCATCAAGGGTGAAGGCTTCAAGACCCTTAAGGAAGGCGACGAGGTCGAGTTCGAGGTAACTCAGGGCGCCAAAGGCCCCCAGGCTTCAAACGTATTCAAGGTATAATAGGTTTGCTGCCCGGTAGGTGACGGCCCCCTGCTATAACTAAATAGACCGTTCAATAACCCTGTTGCAGAGATTACACCGGCAACAGGGTTATTTTTTTGTTGTAGGGGTTCAAAATTTTGAACCCCTACAACTTATCCGTCCACCGATTACCGATAATCACATTATTGCCCTTTCTTGTATTTGCCTTCCGCTTTTGTTATTATTTATTTTCGACCTTATTTTTCTCCTCTCCTCCGCCTAAGGCGGAGGGAGAGGGTCGGGGTGAGGGGGAAACGTAATTGCCCGGACGGAGGCGCTTTTTTGGATATAGAGAAGTATATCGGCGAAAAGACGCGTTTCGTGAACGACGCCCTTGACCGGCTTCTTCCGCCGGAGACCGACTACCCGCAAAACCTCTTTAAGGCCATGAGGTATAGCGTCTTCGCCGGGGGAAAGAGGCTTCGCCCCGCGCTTGTTTTGGCGGCGAACGAGGCCGTGGGAGGCAACGCGGAGGAGTGCGTGAACACGGCCTGCGCCTTCGAGTGCGTGCACACGTATTCCCTCATACACGACGATTTGCCCGGCATGGACAACGACGATATGAGGCGGGGCAGGCCTTCCTGCCATAAGGCCTTCGGAGAGGCTACGGCAATACTCGCGGGCGACGCGCTCCTGACGCTCGCCTTCGAACTCGCGGCGAAAACCCCGTCGGTTGATAACGGCCGGATTTTAAGGGTCATAAGGGAGCTTTCCGGCGCCGCCGGTTACGCCGGCATGGTCAACGGGCAGATGGTTGACATAGAGAGCGAAGGAGTAGAGGTCTCTTTCCCGGTCCTCGAACACATTCACATACACAAGACCGGCGCGCTCATGGCTTCGGCGGTGAGGTGCGGCGCGATACTCGGAGGCGCAGGGGAAAAGGAACTCGAAAGCCTTACCCGTTACGCCGCGAGCATAGGCTTGGCCTTCCAGATAGCGGACGACATATTGGGCGTCGAGGGGAGCGCCGCGGAGCTCGGCAAACCGGTCGGGTCGGACGAGAAAAGAAAAAAGGCGACTTATCCTTCGATAATCGGGCTCAAGGAATCCAAGGAAATGGCTAAGGAGCTTATAGAGAGGGCCGTGGCTTCGGTCGAGGCGTTCGGCGAAAAGGCGGAACCTTTAAAGGCCATCGCGCGGTACATAGTGGAAAGAAGAAAGTAGAGTTACGGGCATGGCGAAGATTTTAGACCGCATAAATATTCCGGAGGATCTGAAGAAGCTCTCCGTTAGTGAACTCCCGGAGCTCGCCTCGGAGATAAGGTCTCTTATAGTCGAGACCGTGGCCGGGCACGGAGGGCATCTTTCTTCGAGCCTCGGCGCGGTCGAACTGGCCATAGCGCTCCATTACGCGTTCGACGCCCCGAAGGATAAGATTATATGGGACGTGGGACATCAGGCGTACGCACATAAGATACTTACCGGAAGGAAGGCCGATTTTCACACGTTAAGGCAACTCGGCGGCGTAAGCGGCTTTCTGAAACCCTCGGAAAGCCCCTTTGACGCCGTTGTTTCGGGACACGCCTCGACTTCCATATCGAGCGGGCTCGGCATGGCGGCGGGCAGGGATTTAAGGGGCGGAACGAACAAGGTCGTCTGCGTCATAGGGGACGGCTCCATGACGGCGGGGATATCGTTCGAGGGTCTTAATCAGGCGGGGCATCTTAAAAAAGACCTGATAGTAATCCTGAACGACAACGAGATGAGCATCTCCGAAAACGTCGGGGCGTTGTCGTCATTTCTCAGCCGGAAGATTACCGGAAGATTCGCCACCAAAATCAAGAGCGAGGTCGAAGGCTTCATAAAACATATCCCGCGCATAGGCGGAAGGCTCGTTAACGTCGTCAAAAAAATCGAGGATTCGGTCATAACGTTTCTTACCCCGGGCATGCTTTTCGAGGGGCTGGGTTTTCATTACATGGGCCCGATAGACGGCCATAACGTCGAAGAACTCATAGCTACGTTCGAGGACGCGAAGGCGCTTAACTGCCCGGTGCTCATACACACGGTCACGAAAAAAGGCAAGGGCTACGCTCCGGCGGAAGCCGAGCCTTCGCTATTCCACGGGGTCGGCAAATTCGACGCCAAGACCGGATACGCCGCGAAGTCCTCGACGCGAAGCTTTACGGACGTTTTCAGCTCCACCTTGATGGAACTCGCTTCGACGGATAAAAGGATTGTCGCCATAACCGCCGCGATGCCGGAGGGAACGGGGCTTAAAAAATTCGCCGCGCGATTTCCCGACCGCTTCTTCGACGTCGGCATAGCCGAGCAGCACGCCATAACCTTCGCGGCAGGGCTCGCTAAGGAGGGATTCATTCCTGTTACGGCCATATACTCCACTTTTCTCCAGAGGGCCTACGATCAGGTCTTTCACGACGTCTGCATAGAGGGGCTTCCCGTCATAATAGCCGTGGACAGGGCCGGCATAGTGGGAGCCGACGGGCCCACTCATCACGGCATGTTCGACATTTCGTTTTTAAGGCACCTTCCGAACATGATTGTATGCGCGCCGAAGGACGAATCAGAGTTGAGGGATATGCTTTTCTCCGCCGTAAATTACGGCTCTCCCACGGCGATAAGGTATCCGAGGGGCGCGTGCCTCGGGGCCGACATGACGGGCGCGCCGGCGGACATATCTATTGGCAAGGCCGAGGTTTTAAGGGAAGGCGAAGACCTCGCGATACTCGCCTTGGGCTCCATGGTTTATCCGGCGCTCGCGGCCTCGGACATGCTCGCCAAGGAAGGCGTAAAGGCGACGGTCGTTAACGCGAGGTTCGTAAAGCCGCTCGATTCGGAACTCATACTCTCTTTGGCCAAAAAAACCGGCAGGATAATGACAATCGAGGAAAACGCGCTTCAGGGAGGCTTCGGGAGCGCGGTTCTTGAATTATTCGAGGAAAATAAGTTACAATGCGCCACGAAGCGCATCGGCGTGCCGGACGTTTTCGTGGAGCACGGCACGCAGGAGGAGCTTAGGGGTTCTCTTGGCCTGGACGCCGGCGGAATCAAAAAACAGGCGCTTCTTTTCGCAAGGGAAAGAAAAGCCTCTTCTGAGATTGCCGAAGGGAAGACCTTGCCTTTCAGCGGATAATGAAAAAAATCCGTCTCGATATGCTTCTTGTCGAGCGCGGGCTCGCTGAAAGCGTTCTTAGCGCGTGCCCTCTCATAATGGCGGGCAAGGTCTTGGTTGACGGAAGAGTGGCGGACAAGGCCGGAGCCGAGGTCTCGAGGGAAAGCGAAGTCTCGATAAAAGCCGACGCTCCCTTTGTCGGGCGCGGCGGGCTCAAGCTGGAGGGCGCGTTAAAGGACTTTGATGTTATCGTAAGAGGTCTTGTCGCCATGGACGTAGGCTCCTCCACGGGAGGGTTTACGGATTGCCTTTTAAAAAACGGCGTTACGCGTGTTTATGCCGTTGACGTCGGAAAGGGCGTCATAGACGACTCCTTGAGGCGCGACCCGAGGGTTTGTCTTTTGGAGGGGCGGAACATCAGGCATCTTGAGGCCTCTGAGGTGGGGGAGAAGATAGACATCGCGACAATCGACGTTTCTTTTATTTCGCTTAAAAAAGTGATACCCAAACTCAAGGAGTTTCTAAAACCCGATGGCAGGGTTTTGGCTTTGATAAAACCCCAGTTCGAGGCAGGGAAGAAAGACGTCGGAAAGGGCGGGGTGGTGAGAGACCCTTTGGTTCGCCAAGCCGTGGTGGAGGATATAAAGGCTTTTTCCGGGGAGGCCGGCTTCAAGGTCTTGGGCGTTTCTTGCTCGAAGATAAGAGGCGCGAAAGGCAACGCGGAATTCTGGATTTATTTCACGGCGGAAAATTGAAACCCCGGTTTGTCATTGCGAACCCTTCGGCTTCGCTCAGGGCAGGCTCCGTGAAGCAATCTCGTGATTGTAAAGATGAGATTGCTTCGGGATAAAGCCCCTCGCAATGACAAATGACGGTAAAAGGAGCGATACATGTTCGAGATAATCGAAAAGCGGGAATTGGCGCAACTCGTGAAACTGTTTAAAATCAAGGCCCCGCTTATCGCCAAGAAGCGGAAGGCGGGGCAGTTCGTGGTTATAAGGCTTAACGAGCGCGGCGAGAGGATTCCCCTTACCATAGTTGATTCCGATCCGGTTGAGGGAACCATAACCATAATAGTGCAGGAAGCCGGAAGAACGACGGCGCTTCTTTCCGCCAAGAACAAGGGCGATTCCATACTCGATTGCGTCGGGCCTTTGGGCAAGCCGACCCACATCGAAAAATACGGAACAGTCGTTTGCGTCGGCGGCGGCATAGGCACGGCCGTAACATATCCCATAGGCAAGGCCCTTAAAGAGGCGGGGTGCGAGGTCATATCCATCATCGGCGCGAGGACGAAAAACCTCCTCATACTCGAAGACGAGATGCGTTCCGTGTCCGGCAGGGTTTACGTTACGACCGACGACGGCAGTTACGGCCATCACGGGTTCGTGACGAACGTCCTGGAAGAACTCCTTAAGGAGGGACAGAAGGTGGACATCGTTCTGGCGGTCGGCCCGGTGCCCATGATGAGGGCCGTGTCGAACCTGACGAAGAAGTATAACGTGCATACCATGGTGAGCCTTAATCCGATAATGGTGGATGGCACGGGAATGTGCGGGTCGTGCAGGGTCACCATCAAAGGGAAGAATCAATTCGTGTGCGTGGACGGGCCTGAGTTCGACGGTCATGAGGTCGACTTCGAGGAACTCACGCGCAGAAACAGGAGTTATCTTAAAGAGGAGAAGGCCGCCATGGAGGGATTCGGCTACCACGAGGGCGAAAAGTGCTATGACAAGGGGAGGCCGTGATGGTGGACCCGAAAGACATAAAAAGAAGAATGGAAATCCCCAAGCAATCGATGAGCGAGCAGGAGCCCATGGCGAGGATAAGGAACTTCTACGAGGTTCCCTACGGCTACACCCCTGAGCAGGCCATGAAAGAGGCCGAGCGGTGCATACAGTGCAAAAAGCCCGTCTGCGTCGGCGGATGCCCGGTCAACATAGACATACCGTGGTTCATAAGGCTCATAGCCGAAGGCAAGTTCATAGAGGCCGCGAGAAAACTCAAGGAGACGAACGGACTGCCGGCGGTTTGCGGAAGGGTTTGTCCGCAGGAAGACCAGTGCGAGAAGGTTTGCGTCATAGGCAAGAAGGGAGAGCCTGTTTCCATAGGACGGCTCGAGAGGTTCGCCGCCGATTTCGAGAGAGAGCACGGCGAGGTTACGATACCGGAACTGCCGACGTGGACCGGAAAGAGAGCGGCAATCGTCGGAGGCGGGCCGGCCGGCCTTACTGTGGCCGGAGACCTCGTGAAAAAAGGGCACAAGGTGACGATATTCGAGGCCCTTCATATTGCCGGAGGCGTGCTCGTTTACGGCATACCGGAATTCAGGCTTCCGAAAAAGATAGTCGAGGCAGAGGTGGAGTATTTAAGGCGCATGGGCGTCGAGATAGTCACGAACGCGGTCGTCGGAAAGTTAGAGACAATAGACGAGCTTTTAGCCAACGGCTATGGAGCGGTCTTCGTCGGCACGGGCGCGGGTCTGCCTTACTTCATGGAGATACCGGGCGAAAACCTCGTCGGCGTTTATTCGGCCAACGAATATCTCACGAGGGTAAACCTCATGAAGGCTTATCAGTTCCCCGAATACGACACCCCGATATTGAACGGCCGCAGGGTGGTCGTCGTCGGCGGAGGAAATACCGCCATGGACGCGGCAAGGACCGCTTTGAGGCTTTGCCCCGAAGAGGTTACCATCATATACAGAAGGTCGAGGGAGGAGCTTCCGGCGAGGGTCGAGGAGGTTCATCACGGCGAGGAAGAGGGGCTTAAGTTCCGGCTACTCACCAACCCGGTGCGCTTCATAGGGGACGCGGAAGGAAGGCTTAAGGCCGTCGAGTGCCTGAAGATGGAACTCGGCGAGCCGGACGAGTCCGGAAGGAGAAGGCCGGTGCCCGTGAAGGGTTCGGAGTTTTGCCTCGAGTGCGACGTGGCCATAATCTCCATCGGTAACGGCGCGAATCCGCTTATTCCCCAGACGACCCCTGACGTGAAACTTAACAAGTGGGGAAACATAACCATAGACGTCGATACGGGAAAGACGAGCAAAAAGGGAGTCTTCGCCGGAGGAGACATAGTGAGGGGCGGGGCGACCGTCATACTCGCCATGGGAGACGGCAGAAGGGCCGCGAATTCCATGCACGAATATCTCATGACAGGGGTGTGGCAGGGAGGCTGTTGAAAAAGCAGGGCATTAGTAGGGGCACGATGCATCGTGCCCCTACTAATTCCATGCACGAATATCTCACTACGGGGGTGTGGCAGGGAGGCTGTTGGAAAAGCAGGGCATTAGTAGGGGCACGATGCATCGTGCCCCTACGGTAAAGGGCAGATCTAAAGAGCCTGCCCTCCGCAGGAACTAAGTGCGGGTTTGACCTTACAGCCGGAGAGGCTTTTGCCTTCTCCGGCTTTTTTGCCGATTCGCCCCTTCTTGTCATTCCCGTCCGCCTGAGGCGGACCCCTTTTTGCCATTCCCGCGGCTTGTCTGTCTTCTAAACTCAACATTGCGGTAATAAAGCCGTAACAATGCATTGATAGGATATTCGCAGAAATTAATAAAATTAAAAGGAGAGTAAAAATGTTGAAAAGAATCTTAAGTCTCATGATTGCGGCAATAGTCATAGCCTGCTCGGTCCCGGCACAAGCCTTCATGCTCGGCGAGGAAAGTAAGGGAGTGAAGATTCAGGTGACTGACGAGAGCGACCTTTTGATAAGGATAAGGATGCAGCCGAGGTTCGACTACGGGGACATAATAAAGAATAAGGCCGGCACGTCCTATGAAAAGGACTCCGACATGTATATGAGGAGGGTGCGCCTTGAGATGAGCGGGCAGGCCGTGAAAAACCTGAAGTATAACCTGACTCTTGACGCTGACAAGTGGGGCAAGGCCGAGAATGACGATGAGGTGTCGCTCCTTTATGCGTATTTGAATTACACCTTCATGCCCGAACTCTCGGTGGAGTTCGGAAAGAACAAGCTCCCTTATTCAAGGGTGTCGTTGAGTTCTTCTTCGGCGCAGCTCCTTATAGAAAGGCCTGTTTCCACCGAGGCCGCGAAGAAACTCTTTGGAAGCGATAACCCCTATTATCAGACGGCGTTCAAGGTCGAGGGCAAGATTGCGGGAGGGGTTTTCAATTACGCCCTTGCCCTCGCCGACGGTTGGTCTAACGGGGAGACTGTATATACGGCTCCCTCAAAGGAAGTGTTCAAGGCAGGGGAACTTATCGTAGGAAGAATGGAACTCTCCCCGCCCGGCTGGGTAGAGGCGAAAAAGAGCGACGCCCATCTCGGCAAGGGCAAACACCTGACTCTCGGAGTGAACGCGGCCGTGCAGAACAATATAGAGTACAAGGAAAACGCCTTTGACGAGGACAGGAAACTCGCGGGATTCGACCTCTCGGCGCATTACGAGGGCTTTAGCGCGCAGTTCGAGAAAATCGGCTGGACAGTGGATTCGAGCGACCCTGCCATAGGAAAGAAGGAGCCAAAGGGTTGGTACGCTCAGGCCGGCTACTTCATAGCCGGGCCCGATATCGAGCCTGTCGTGAGGTATGAGGCCTATGACCAGGACTCAAACGTCGCCGACAAGGAAGAGAAGACCACGACAGTCGGGCTTAACTGGTATCCCAAGGGGCACTCGTTGAAGTTCGGCATTAACAGGGCGCACACGAAATACGAAAGCGCGGCGTCCGGGCATCTCGCGAACGATTCCTCAAAGGACGTTTATCAGGTGCAGGGGCAGTTTTACTTCTAAGGGAAGTTGCTTAAGAAGGTTTCAAAAAAGGCTGTTCGCTTTTAAATAAGTTTTGAGCGAGCGGTCTTTTTTTATTTTACAAGTCAAATTCCCGTTGTCAACAGGCTTGAGGGTGCAAAGGGTTTTTTACGTAGGGCAAGGCTTTAGCCTTGCATAAAGACGCAGACCTAAAGGTCTGCCCTACGAAAGTAAACAACAAGGAGCCGCTTCCTTTTCCTTTATGGCACAAAATAATTGACGTTACCCCCTTGCCAATGAAATCGCCTTTATGATAAATAAATGATACAATAATTCACTAAGGACGGCATGGCGGGCAAGAAAAAAATACTTTTCGTTTGCGTGGGGAATTCCTGCAGGAGCCAGATGGCGGAAGGCTTCGCAAAGGCATACGGACGCAATGAGGTCGAGGTAAAGAGCGCCGGCACCTGCGCCTCGGGCATAGTGCACAAGGGCGCCATACAGGCTATGGCCGAAAAGGGCATAGACATAAGCGCTCAAACCTCGATTCAACTCACGGACGAGATGATAGAGTGGGCCGACATGGTCGTAACCATGGGGTGTTGCTCCGCGGATGAACTTTGCCCGGCATTTGGCAAGGCCGAAAAATACGACTGGCCCATAGGAGACCCGCTCGGAAGGCCGTGGGAAGTCATGCAAAGCGTCCGCGACGACATAGAAGAGCGCGTAAAAAAGCTTTTGAAGGATATCAAGAGTGGGCGGAAATAAACCGACAATCCTTATCGTGGACGACGAGGCGGACATACTCAAGCTTCTTTCCTATAACCTCGAAAAATCGGGATTTCGCGTTCACGAGGCAAAGGACGGTCCCGAGGCCATAAAGCTCGCCATAGGCAAAACCCCGGATTTGATACTTTTGGACGTCATGCTTCCGGACATGGACGGCATGGAGGCGCTTAAAAGGCTGAAGCAGGACGACAGAACCTCTCACGTCCCGGTCATAATGCTCACGGCCAAGGGCGAAGAGGTAGATAAGATAGTCGGCTTCGAGCTCGGCGCCGAGGATTACGTCACCAAGCCCTTCAGCCCGAGGGAATTAATCTTGAGGGTAAAGGCGGTATTAAAGAGGAAATCCCGTCCAATAACCGCCTCGCTTCAAATGGCCTATAAAACCCTCGCCATTGACCAGGAAAGGCACAGGGTTACGGTGAATAAAACCCCTGTGGAGCTTACGCACACGGAATTCAAACTCCTTAAAACCCTTTTCGAGGGCAAGGGCAGGGTGCTTTCAAGAGACTCCCTCATAGACAGGGTGCGAGGAGAAGATTGCTACGTTACCCCGCGCACCATTGACACCCACGTAAGGCGGCTTCGCGCGAAACTTAAAACGGCGGGGGAATATATCGAGACCGTAAGGGGCGTCGGATATAAGTTCACGGAGGGGTAGGTGGGCGACGGCGCGATATTGAAGGCCATAGAGAGGGAGATGCAAACAGGGGTGCTCGTCCTCGGAAGGGACGGCGTCGTGCGGTACTGCAATCCTTTTTTTTCTGCTCATTTTTCGCCTTCAGGCGCCGAAGTCCTTCAAGGAAAGAAGATAGACGAGGTCCTTTGCGGAGAGGAACTTCTTAAAGCCGTTCGCGGATTTTTGAAAAAAAGCCCGGGCCTTGGACAGAGGCGCGAGACCGAGATAAACGAAAATGACAGGTTTTTCAAGATGCGCGCGGTGCCGCTCGAGGGAAAAGAAAACCCCGGCGTGATGATATTTCTTCAGGATATAACCGACGAGAAAAGGGTCGAGGCCGTAAAAAAAGACTTTGTCGCAAACGTCTCCCACGAACTCAGGACGCCTCTGGCGAGCATAAAAGGTTATGCCGAAACGCTCCTTAGCGGCGGCACGGACGACAAAAAGGCGCTTCGCGAATTTCTTAAGATAATAGACAAGCACGCGACGAGGATGAGTCTTTTGATAGACGACCTCCTGACCCTTTCGCGGCTCGAATCCCACCAGACGGCGCTTCTTCTGGAGCGCGTGGACATCAATGAACTCGTCCGCTCCGCCATCGAGGGTCTTAAAAAACAGGCCAAGGACAAGGGCATAACCCTTGAGATGGATCTCCGGAAGGGGCTTCCCGACGCCGTGGGCGACCGGAAAAGCCTCGAGCAGGTCATGGTGAACCTTCTGGATAACGCCATAAAATACACCCAGCAAGGCGGAAGGGTCGGCGTTTCCGTTTCCGCGAGAAGCCGCGAAATAAGAGTTGACGTGAGAGACACGGGCATAGGCATACCAAAGGCCGACATACCGAGGATATTCGAAAGGTTTTACAGGGTCGATAAGGCAAGGAGCAGGGAGGTCGGCGGCACGGGCCTCGGCCTTGCCATAGTGAAGCATATAATACAGGGCTTGAACGGCAGGGTCTGGGTGCAAAGCGAGCAGGGCAAGGGCTCTACATTCAGTTTTACCCTGAAGGCCGCCCGGCGGAAGTAACCTGCTCCGCGCGTAATTAAATATATCCGCTTTTTGGAGCGTTTTTAATGGCGATGATTGAAGTCGAAAATCTCAAGAAGAGTTACAACGGGTTCGAGGCCCTCGAAGGCGTTTCCCTTTCGGTCGGCGAGGGGGAGACGTTCGGCTTCATAGGGCCGAACGGAGCGGGAAAGACCACGACGATAAACATACTCTGCTCGCTTCTTTCCCCGACCTCCGGAAGGGCAACGGTTAACGGGCATGATTGCGTGAACGACCCTTACGGAGTGAGGTCTTCCATAGGGCTCGTGTTTCAGGAAGTTACCCTCGATAACGAGCTTACGGCGCACGAGAATCTTAAGTTTCACTGCTATCTCTACGGCATGGAAAGGCGCCTTACGGAAAAGCGCATTGACGAGATACTCGAAGTGGTCGGCCTTTCCGGCCGGAGGAACGACTTCGTGAAGAATTTTTCCGGCGGCATGAAAAGAAGGCTCGAGATAGCGAGAGGATTGCTTCACAGGCCGAAGGTGCTTTTTCTGGACGAGCCTACATTAGGGCTCGACCCGCAGACGAGGAGAAGCGTTTGGAATTTCATAGCCGAGTTGAAAAAGAGGGAAGGCAACACGATTTTTATGACCACCCATTATCTCGACGAGGCCGAGGTCTGCGACAGGATAGCCATAATAGACAACGGAGCCATCATCGCGTGCGAAAGCCCCGCCGGGCTGAAGAGCGCTCTTAAGGGCGACACCATATACCTTAATACCGAGGACGACGCCGCGGCCGAGATTGAACTCAGGGAGAGGTTTTCAGTCGAGCCGAAGCGTCTTTCGTCCGGAGGAATCGCCTTCATGGTCGAAGGCGCGGAGAGTTTCATACCGCGGCTTTTAAGCGGGCTTAAGACAGGAGTCAAATCCGTAAACCTTAAAAAGCCTTCTCTGGACGACGTGTTTTTGCACCTTACCGGCCGGGACGTGCGCGATGCCGGAGGAATGGAAGCCGGCGCGCGGGAAGCAAGAAAAAGGCATTGATGGCGTACAGGGCCGTATATGTCATAGTGAACCGCGAGTTCAAGAGGTTTTTCAGGCAGAGGGGGCGGCTTATTACGACCATCGCGAGGCCGCTTCTTTGGCTTTTCATAGTCGGCGCGGGCATGACAAAACTCACGGGACAAGGCTCCGGGCCGACCTACATGCAGTTCTTGTTTCCCGGCATAGTAGGCATGACCATACTTTTCAGCTCCATGTTCTCGACCATATCGGTAGTGTGGGACAGGGAGTTCGGATTTTTAAGGGAGATGCTCGTAAGTCCGGTTTCGAGGCTCACGATAGTGGCGGGCAAGCTCGTAAGCGGCACCGCGCTTTCGTCATTTCAAGGAGGCGCGCTCCTTGTCGTCGCGCCCTTCATAGGGCTGGATATAGGGTTAAAGCAGGCGGTCATCATGGTCTTTCTCATAGTCGCGGTTTCCCTCGCGTTGACCGCCTTCGGCCTTTTTATAGCGGCGCGCTTGACCTCGCTCGAGGGCTTTAACGTCATAATGAACTTCATAGTGCTTCCCATGTTTTTTCTGAGCGGCGCGCTCTATCCGGTCGATTCCCTCCCTTCCGCGCTTCGTTACGCGAGTTTCATAAACCCCTTGAGTTACGGAGTGGACGCGTTTAAGCACGTGCTTCTTACCTCTCCGGGAAGGCTCGGCCCCGAATTGCCTCTCTCTCTCGACGTGGCGGCAATCGCGGCCTTTGCCGTAGTAATGACCGCGCTTTCAGCCCGGTCTTTCGAGAGGAGGTAGCGTGGGAACTCTTTTCGTAGTGGCAACCCCGATAGGCAACATGGAAGACATAACCCTTCGCGCGATCAGGGTCTTGAAAGAGGTAAGGCTAATCGCCGCCGAGGACACGCGGAGGACAAAGAAAATCCTCAATCACTACGGCATAGACACGCCCATGGTTATCTATCACGAGCATAACGAAAAGGAGGTGGCCGCGAGGCTCGTCGAAAAGTTGAAAGAGGGGAGCGACGTGGCGCTCGTCTCCGACGCGGGCACGCCCGGCATATCCGACCCGGGGTACCGTTTGGTAAAGCTGGCAATCGAAAATTCCGTTTCCGTCGCGCCCGTGCCTGGCGCGTCGGCCTTTACCGCGGTCTTGAGCGTTTCAGGGCTGCCGACGGACGAGTTTACTTTCAAGGGTTTTATTCCGGCTCAATCCGGCAGGAGGAAGCAATTTTTTCTGGACATGAAGGTCAGGGGAGGGACGTTCGTCATGTACGAAGCCCCTTCGAGGATAAAAAAGACCCTTTCCGAAATGAGAGAGATTTTGGGCGAAGCGCGGATAGTCGTCGGGAGGGAAGTCACCAAACTCTATGAGGAGATATTAAGGGGCGCGATAGGGGATATCGAGCGGGTTTTCGGCGACAAGGAACCGAGAGGGGAAATAACGCTCGTCGTCAGGAGCGAGAAGGAGGAAATGCCGGCAGGCGACGTTTCGGGGGAGGTCAAGAGGCTCCTCGACGCGGGGGTGCCGTGGAAGGACGCGGTAAAGGCCGCGGCCATGGAATCGGGTTTGCCGAAAAGCCATGTCTACAAAGAAGCGCTTAAACTCAAAAAGTAATTCCGGCGGAAAACGAAAGGGGGGAGTAATGCTAAGCGTAATATTGCGAATAGTCGCAGGCATTATCCTCGGCGTTGTTTTCTTCGCCGCGTTTTTTTATTTCGGCGGCGGCGAATACGTGAGGAGGTTCGGCACGAAGACCGAGGAGGTCGGGCAGAAGCTCGAGACTTACGAGAAAGGCGTCAGGAAGGGCGCCGAAAAGGCAAAGGACACCATCGGAGACACCAAGGAAAAAGCATCGAGGGCGTTCGAGAAGACGAGGGAAAAGGCCGGAGAATACGTGAAGTAGGGGCACGATGCATCGTGCCTCTACGCCGGTTATTCTCTTTTCACCGCGAACGGAAACGTAACCACGATTGTGTCGACGCCGACGTAGAGTTCCTGCATGGTAAACGCCGCGCTGTTGGTTTCCGAATTAGGGTCGAGCGGCCGGAAGATAAGGAGTTTCGATGTTTTCTCTCCGGCTTTCACGACGGTGTTCATGTCGTAGAACCGGCCTTTTATCGCGCGAAGTTCCGCCTCAGGGGTTATCGCGGCGTCGGGAGTCGAAAGTATCCGGTAGAGGTCCGGGTAATCGAGAGGCTTTTTGTAGTCCATCACGCCGGCGAGAAGGTGGCTCATCGCGGGGTTGAAGGTCAATTTTTTCGCGGATTTGTTCTCCATGTCCATCTTCAAGAGAATATAGTCCTTTGACAGGAATTTTTCGAAAAGCGCGTTCCCCGCGACGTCTGCCCCGGTCGCCGGCCTTATGGTAATCTTTATCGAGTCTTTTTCATAGACACCTTCTTCGGGCGAGTTTTCAAGCCAAAGGCGCGTCTGCTCCGACGTTTTCACGGCCGAGCACGCCGCCACGGATATCAGCAATATTGCCGTAAAAAAGAACTTTGTTTTTTTCATCCCGCTCCTATCTTCTACTGATGACGTTGAATCCGTCGAATTCTCCCATGAACTCGTCCCACACGACGTCCACCTTCTCGACGCTCGCGCCTTTGGGGCCTTTCCTGCACCACTCGATTGTTCTTTTAACGGCGTCTTCCTCTCCCTCGAATATAGCCTCGACCGTTCCGTCCGGGTTATTCCTGACCCAGCCGCTTACGCCGTGGAAGGAGGCCGCCTCTTGCGTGTTGGCCCTGAAAAAAACCCCTTGCACGAGCCCCTGGATAATCACGTGAGCCCTCACAGGTTTCATGGCGTTAAAGGTAACATAAATTTTTTCGGTGGTAAAGAGGGCTTCCGGGGTTGTAAGATGTCGGTATGAGCGAAGTCCTCATAATAGGCGGCGGGTTGGCGGGATGCGAGGCCGCTTGGCAGGCGATTCGCCTCGGCGCGGATGTTACGCTTTACGAGATGAAGCCCAAGAGGTATTCGGCGGCTCATTCCTCGCAGGGGCTTTGCGAACTCGTCTGCAGTAACTCGCTAAAATCCGAATCAGTCGAGAACGGCGGAGGCCTTTTGAAAGAGGAGATGCGGCTCCTTTCTTCGCTTGTCATGGAGGCGGCTGATTTTTCGCGCGTGCCCGCGGGCAAGGCCCTTGCCGTGGACAGGGTTATTTTTTCTTCATTCGTGACGGAAAGGCTCGTTAACTCCGGGGTGAAGATAATAAGGGAAGAGGTTATTGACATACCGGAGGCAAGGCCCCTTGTCATAGCGACCGGGCCGCTTACGTCCGAGGGCTTTTCGGAAAAACTCGCGCTTATCCTCGGAGCGGAAAATCTCTGGTTCTACGACGCGATGGCGCCGGTGGTGTATAAGGATTCGGTGGATTTCTCGGTAGCCTTCATGGCGGCTCGTTATAATAAGGGCGGGGCCGACTACATAAACTGCCCGATGAATAAAGTCGAGTACGACTCGTTCGTAAAGGAGCTCGTCTCGGCGGAAAAGTCCCCCTTCAGGGAGTTTGAAAAGCCGCGTTTTTTCGAAGGCTGCATGCCCGTGGAAACCATGGCCGAGAGGGGACCGGAAACCCTTTCTTTCGGGCCTTTGAGGCCGGTCGGCATAATAGACCCCCGCACCGGAAAGCGGCCTTTTGCCGTCGTTCAACTCAGGCGCGAAAATAAGGAAGACACCATTTACAATATTGTCGGTTTTCAAACCCGGCTTTTGCACAAGGAGCAGAAAAGGGTTTTTTCCGGGATACCGGGGCTTAAAGACGCGCGGTTCGCGAGGTACGGCGGCATACACAGGAACAGTTACATAAATTCCCCGAAACTTCTTTCAGGGACGCTCCAGTTGAGAAAAGACCCGATGGTTTTATTCGCCGGGCAGATTACCGGTGTCGAGGGGTATTGCGAGTCAGCCGCGTCCGGCATAATAGCCGGCATAAACGCGGTAAGGTTATCTAAAGGACTGGAGGCGGTTTTCCCTCCTCCCTCGACCATGACAGGGGCGCTCCTTGATTATGTCTCTGCGCCTTCGACGAATGATTTTCAGCCCATGAACGCGAACTTCGGCATACTGCGCTCCGCCGGGCGTGACAGGGAGGCCAGGGCTGGCGCGGCTCTTTCGGAGATGAAGGCTTGGATTAACGCCAACGCGAAATCCGGCGCGTAAAAATACGGCGGTTGAGGGCTGATTAGGGAAGCAAGGCCGCAGACATGGAGGGTCAAGGGCTCAGCCCTGTTCTTGCGGACTGCGCAATGAATCAATAGGCCACTGTGGTGTGCATACCATAATGCAAGTTAAAACATGCCGGGGCAAGGGCTCAGCCCTTGAACAAAAATCTTGCAACTTTAAGGCGGATTTGATAGTTTTAATGCTATGGAAAAGAGAAAGCAACTCCTTGTAAGGGCGTTGCAGGATTCCGATGAAAACATAAGGACTCTTGCCGCGGAGTCCCTTGAGAGGCTCGAGATAAGAGGCAGGCTGGCATTTCTCGAGAAGGTGTTCGAAACAGGCGACAAGATGGCGAAGCTTCGCGCCGTATACGCCCTTTCCAACTTAAGGGGGGCGCAGGTCGTAAGTATCCTCCTAAAGGCCTCGAAGGACGAGATAGAGGACGTGCGCGCCGCGGCAGTAAGGGTGATAGGGAGCATAGCGGACAAGGAAGTCCTGCCCGAGCTTATAGAAAGGCTTAACGACCCGAGTTCGATTGTCGAGAGGGTCGTGATAGACGCGATATCCGCGTATCGCGAGCCGCAGACCATCGTTCCCTTGATGCAGCTTTTGAAAACCAGCAAAGACCCGGGCGTAATAGAAAGGGTCCTCGACGCCATAGGCAGGACAGGCGACAAGAGGGCCGAAGAGGCGATGTCTTACTTCGCCGTAAAAGGCAACTTCAACATGAGATGCATTTCTTTAAGGTCCCTCGGTTACATGGAAGTTTAGGCAGGTTTTTTCCAGTACCCATACCTTATTTATGGCGGTTTCTCGATAATCTGCTAAAATTAAATCAAAGTTGCTTCAAGGAGAGACATTATCCCCCACCCCGCCCTTTCCCCATCCGCTCCGCCAATACTTAAGGCGGATAAGGCGGAGGGGGAGGATAGCAAAGAATGGAGAAATAGGCCGTGTTGAAGATGAAGTGCCTCGTATGCAAAGAATGGATACACTCGCCCCTTCTTCTCGGGAAAAAGGAAGTCTTTTGCCCTCATTGCGAAAAAACCGTCCCGGTTCACAACATTTACATATCAGCGGGGCCTTACTCCATATTCAGAGACGTGTTGCAGGAGAATCTGCTCAGATACAGGCGCCTTCTCATGGAGGCCGAGAAGGAGATAGAGAAGTTAAGCGCGAGAGCCAAGACCTCGGTTCCGGACGATATATCAAAAAGAAGCATGAAAAAATTCATAAACCATTTGAAGGAACTCCTTGACGGATGCAGAGACCACTTAAGGGCGCCGACCGGCAACGCGTTAGTCGAATGCACGTTCGGCGGCGTATGCTATGAAGGCGCCCTCGTCAACATAAGCATCTCCGGGGTGTGCGTGGACCTCGGAAAAGACGCGGAATTGCCGAAAAAGGGCGTTAACGGCACTTTGCGCTTCATGGACGGTAAAAACAGGGATTATCTCGCTCTTCGCGGGCCTGTTGCGTGGAGCAACGCGGTCGGCCATGTGGGGGTAAGGTTTCCCTCAATTGACGAAAAATCCCGCAAACTTCTTGAGGAATACATAGAAGGCAATATGCACCCGCCCGGCGCGCCGAAGAAGACGGCTCTGTAGGTTGGGTTCGGAAGCGGTAGTTTGCGGGGCCGGTCGAGACGGCCTTTTTACGGGAGGCCTTACTTTTTGCTGTCTATCTGCGCCGCTTCTTTAGCGAAAAAATTCCCCATGTCCATGTTCCTTGAAAGCGGGTCAACCGCGCATATTATCCTCGGGCCGTCCTCGCCTTTCGCCTCCAGGTCAATCTCGTAAGGCGTCTCGATTTCCTTGCCGTCGCTGTCGTAAGCGACCTTCACCACGGGACGGGCCGAGCCTTCGGGCCGCACCTGCGTGACTACGGCCACCTCATTGGTCGAGAGTCTTACCATCGTGCCGACCGGGTAAACCCCTATCATGTTCTCGAAGGACGATACTGTCTTCGGGTCGAAGTGTTTGCCGGAGAGCCCCTTCAGTATCTTTACCGCTTCCGACGGCTGGCAGGGTTTTTGATAGACGCGAAGCGTCGTTAAGGCGTCATACGCGTCGGCTACGCTCACCATGAGGCTTAGGGGATGAAGCGTCGGGCTCTCCACCTTGGGGTATCCGCTTCTGTCGAATCTTACGTGGTGCTCGATTATCACGCGGCATATCAATTCGTCTATGCCCTGCATTTTCTGGGTTATTTTGGAGCCCATTACCGGATGTTCTTTCACTTTTTCCCATTCCTCGGAACTGAGTCCGCCCGGTTTTCTTATGATGTCCTCCGATACGCCGGTTTTTCCGATGTCGTGGAGGAGGGACGCGACGCCGAGCCTACGGAGGTCTTCTTCGTCGGACTTCATGAATTTTCCGAGCGCCAAAGAGAGGATGCTCACGTTCACGGAATGGTTATAGAGGTAGTTGTCGTAATTTTTTATCATGGTGAGCCCTATGACGGCGTTCGTGTCGGAGAAGACGAGCTCGGTCATTTCGTCTATGACGCCTTTTACGGCCTTCGACTCGGGGATTCTGCCGCCGCGTATATCGCTCATGACGGTCTTTACGACGTCCAAGGCGTTGTTATAGACTTCCATGAGTTTGGGTGGAACGGTTTTAAGCGTTATGTGCGTGACGCCTTTTGCCGCGAGTTCTTTTTGCAGTTCCGCTTCGGCGGGCGCTTTTTCCCGCGAAAGTATTTCAAAGAGCGAAAAGACCTCTTTTTCGAGGATGCCCTTTTCGAATATCATTGCCTCGACTTTTTTCTCTTTCAGGTTGGAAACGATATCAGGATAGTTTTCTTCGCAGTCCGGCACGGGGACGTTCTCGAACACCAGCGCTTCTTCGACCAGGCATATCGAGAGGTTCGGTTGTTCCTTCAAAACAAGGGATATGAGCTGGTGCGCTTTTTTCGCGGGCGCGGTGACCGAAGGATGCCCCGGAGGGTAGAGTTTTCTGCTCTGAAGCGCCGCGTTAAGCGCCCTTAGAATATTTTCTTGAGTTTCCGGTGTCATTCGGCCTTGGTCCCTTCCGTAAAATAGCGATTAAAAACCTCGCTATTTTACAAACCGGCGATTTGCACGACCCACCCCATAGGGTGGGTCGGCCAACTTGCCGGTTTGCCCCAAAAATCAAAGTCTATTTTTGGGTCCCTTCGTGTATTCTCTTGCACGCGTTGTAGAGCTTGCCCGAAGAATCCCTGCAAACTTCATCGAGCGCGTTTTTGGCCTCCGGCGAATCAACCTTGCCGAGCGATAACGCGGCAAGGGTGCGGAGCTCCTCGTTCGTGTCCTTGCCGAACCATGCCTTCCTGAAGAGGATTTTTTTCAGGTATTGGACGCTCCGGTCGTCCCGTATCATGCCGAGCGCCTTTATGGCCTCCCGCTGAAGGTCCGTGTCGTCCGAGAAGGCGTCTTTCCGGAGCGCTATCTCTCCTATCGTATCGACCGCGGAGACCTCTTTCAATACTCCGAGCGATATTATGGCCTGACCCATGAGGCCCTTGTCGCCGTTCTTTTCCTTCAGGGCCGAAAGCAGCAATTCCGTGGCTCTGGGGGAATGTATCAGCGCGAAACTCTTAAGCACTTCTTTTTTGACGTGCACGTCCGCGTGACTATAGGCGGCCTCGAGCGCGGGGATGCTCCGGGCGTCGCCTATCGCGCCCAGAAGCGCCACCATCTGCCGTATCGCGGACCACCTCGTGTCCAGCACCTTCGCCTCGACCAGAGGGCGTATCTTTTCGCCGAGGCGGACGAGCATGTTGAAAAAAATGCGTCTTGCCTGCCCGTCGCTTGTTTCAACGAGTTCGTTAATCATCAAAGAAGCGCCGGTATCTCCGGACATTATTATAAGCTGTGCGAGCGCGGGGCGCAAGGGTTCTTCCTTGTTGCCTATTCTTTTAACTATGCGGGTCAGCGCCTCTTCGGTCAGAAACTTCGAGAGGCACTCGCCGGCCCTTTTCCTTATGTTATTGTCCGCGGCGAACGCCGGGAACGTTTGCTTGCCGAAGACGATGAGGGCGGGTATGGCCCTGTCGATGTTTTTTTCGGCATACAAGCCGTCAAGATTTTCGCAGACGCGGGAGGCTATGTCGTTATAAAATATGGCGTCGGTTTCTTTTTCCATTTTCTCGACGAGAGCCTCTAATGTTTCGTTTTTTTCTTCCCCGGCCTCTTCGGGGCTTGCCTCTTCTTCCCGAACGTTTTCCCCGGCAGGTTCTTCGGTTTCTTCCTCTTTTTCTTCTTCTTTGTTTTTTTCTTCTTCTTCGATTTTTTCTTTGAGATCCGCGAGGTCTTTGTAGCTCATCTCGTTAAGGAGTATGCCCTTAACGTCGTTTTTCGCCAGTATCCTTTCGACCCCGCCCTTGGCGAACACGTCTTCGGCGTCTTCCGCCAGTATTTTGGCAAACGTTTTGATGTCTTCGATTGAAACATCGGGGGTTATCGTTATCGCCCGTATCTTCCGGTAGAAGAAGGATTTCGCGAGCCCGGCCACCACGGCGTTTCCCGGGGCCACTTGAACGTTAGCGACGGAGATGCCTTTTTTGTCCGTATTCCACGTGAAAGGGCCTCTTTGAGCGGTCTCGTTCAGCAACATGGAATGGAAGTTCTTGATAACGCTATCGAGGTTGGGATGTCCCTCGGGATAAAAATTTAGTGTCTTGACAGCTTTATTCAGTTCAATTAGTATGTTTGTGTGTTCCAGGCTCATTTTTATCCGTATTCCCCGGGATTTGAAACTATTATACTTAAATTATCATAACAAAACCGCAATATTTGTCAAACATACAAAAAATATGCTTTGATTTTTGCGCGGGTTTGTGAAATAGCGGGGATTTTAATCGCTATTTTACGGAAATAAAACCGTATCGTTAGCCGGGTTATCGTGGCGAAGTCCAAAAGCGTATTCGTTTGTCAGTCGTGCGGCCAGTCGGCTCCCAAGTGGCTTGGGCGTTGTCCGGGTTGTAACGGCTGGAACACAATGGCCGAGGAGAAACTCTCGACCGCAAGAGAGGGCGCGGGCGGCGGCCTCGGGAGCGGCGTTCCTCCGGCCGCCATAGGCGACGTCGGAAGCGCGGGAGAATCAAGGATTAAGACCGGCATGGAGGAGTTCGACAGGGTTTTGGGCGGCGGCATGGTGCCGGGCGGCTGCGTCCTTGTCGGAGGGGACCCGGGCATAGGCAAATCAACCCTTCTTTTGCAGGCCATGGGCAGGTTTTCCGGAAAAGGCGGCAAGGTGCTTTACGTGTCGGGCGAGGAATCCCTGCGCCAGATAAAGCTTCGCGGCGAGAGGCTCGGCGTTATTGACGGAAATCTCCTTGTGTGGGCCGAGACCTCGGTCGAGAGGATAACCGGGGGAATAAAAGAGATAAAACCGTCGGCAGTAGTCATAGACTCGGTTCAAACCCTTTACTGCGATGAGCTCGAATCCTCGGCCGGAAGCGTAACTCAGGTGAGGGAGGCAAGTTTTAGGCTTATCAGCCTCGCGAAGACCCTTGAGATACCGTTATTCCTTATCGGCCACGTCACCAAGGACGGTTCGATAGCCGGACCCAAGGTGCTCGAGCACATGGTGGACACGGTGCTTTACTTCGAGGGCAAGTCCGGCCATGTGTACAGGATGCTCCGCGCGGTCAAAAACCGCTACGGCTCGGTCATGGAGATGGGCGTTTTCGAGATGAAGGGCGACGGCTTGGCCGAGGTGACTAATCCTTCCGGGGTTTTTTTGGCCGAAAGGCCCGAAGGCGCGTCAGGTTCTTGCGTTACGCCTTGCCTCGAGGGCACGAGGACGTTTCTCGTCGAGATACAGGCATTGGTGTCCCCTTCTGTTTTCGGCGTGCCGAGGCGCACGGTCGCCGGGGTGGATTACAATAAGGTCATGCTCCTCGCCGCGGTGCTCGAGAAGAAGGCGGGCGTCGCGCTTTCCAACCACGACATATTCGTAAAGGTGGCCGGAGACCTGAGGATAGACGAGCCTTCGGCGGATATGGGCATAATAGCCTCTCTTACCTCGAATTTTCTCGACAAGGCGGTTCACCGGGAGACGTGTGTGTTCGGAGAGATAGGGCTTGCCGGAGAGGTGAGGGGAGTTACTCAGGCCGGGCAGAGGGTGAGGGAGGCCGCGAAACTCGGCTTCAAGAGGTGTATTCTTCCGAAGAGCAACGCGCAGGATATTAAGCAGGGGCAGGACAAGGTGAAACTCGTCGGGGTAAAGACCGTGAAAGAGGCGATAGATGCGTTCTTCGTTCAATAGGGTCTTGGGAGCGGTTTTTCTTTTCTTTCTTCTCGCATCAGGCGCGCCTGTTCTATCGGCTGAGGGCTATGTTTCCGACCGGGCGCAGTTCGCCTACGCGAAGCGCCTCTTCGACAACAAGGATTATGCCCTTTCGGCGCGAGAGTTTTCCCGCGTCACGGAGCGGTTCCCCTTTACGGAATTCAAGGAAAGGGCGCATTACCTGACGGCCCTCTCTCTTTTAAGAGACAAGCGTTATAAAGAAGCCAAAGACGGGTTCGAAATATTCATCAGGAATTTCGGCGAAAGCGTTTACCGCGAGGAAGCTTTGAAGGGAGCGCTTATAGCCGAGAAAAAACTCAAAGAAGAAGGCGAAAGGATTCCGGTTCTTCGCGTGGTAAAGCTAAAGCCCGCGCCTGCCATGAGCGCGGCCATGAGGGCCGCGCAGGTTTTGGTCTTCGAGGGAACGACGCCGGAGGAAATAAAAAAGGAAATATCCCGGATGTCCTCTCTCGGGGTGAACGCCATAATACTCCGGGTATTTCACAACAGTTTCGACAGGGGATTCTTCACCAAGGAAAGGACGGCGGAGGGAGGCGTTTACTTCAGGTCGTCCCGCGCTCCGGTGAAGGCCGACGTCCTTTCTCTTGCCGCGGCGGAGGCCCGCAGAAACGGCATTAAGATTTTCGCGTGGATGACGACCCGGTACGCGGATTACGGCGTCGAGGAGCGGAACGAGCTCGCCTGCCGCGGCTATGACATCGAAAAAGGCGTTTTCACGAGATGCCGGGGGCTTGACCTTTTTAACGACGAAACAGTCGAGCGTCTGGAGGGGTTGTATTCCGACCTCGCCTCATACGACATAGACGGAATATTATTTCAGGACGACCTGATTTTGAAGCACAACGAGGGGTTCGGGCCGTTCGCCGAGGCCCTTTACAGGCGCGACACGGGCGGAAGGCTTGACGCGAAAGGGCTCTATGCAACGCGAGGCGACGGGCGAGTCGCTTATACGGCGGAGTTCTGGAAGTGGGCGTCGTGGAAAAACAAAAGGCTTCTTTACGTCGCGGGAAGGCTCAAAAAGGCCGTCCGGGCCAAGAACCCGGACGTCGAATTCGCCATAAACATGATGTACGAGAGCGTTACGAATCCGAGGTCGGCGCTCGCGTGGTTTTCGCAGGATTTTCGCGAGACGGTGAAAAGCGGGTTTGATTATTATTCCATAATGGCTTATCATAAACAGATGTCGGATGAGCTCGGCAAAGACAATGAGGAGATAAGCCGTTTGATAGAGGACCTCGCCTCCGAGGCGGTCGAGATCGCGGGGGAGCCGCGTAAGGTTTTGATAAAATTCCAGACGGTTGATTGGACTACGGGGGAGCCGATAGATTACGGCGAGGGCACGGAACTCGCGCGCAGGATTGAGGCAAAGGGAGTCAGCATGGCGGTCATGCCGTATATGGCGGATTTTCCGTTCGGGGCTTTTTGCGGAACCAACGGGCTTGTCTCGCTCGAGAGGTGAGGGACGCGATATGAAGACAAAAGATTCCGTCTGCTCCATATGCAATTGCCGCATAAAGGATAACGCCCTTTTTACGCGGCTTTCCTCCAAGGAACTCCACGTCTTCAAGGACGTGGTGACGACTGTTTCCTATTCGAAAAAAGAGGTCGTGTTTACCGAGGGCGACGAGTGCAAAGGGCTCTATATCGTCAAACAAGGAAGGATAAAACTCGTCAGGAGCTCCTCCGGCGGCAGGGAGCAGATAATAAAGATACTCACCCCCGGAGACCTCCTCGGGCTGGAGGTGTTTTATGACGGAAAGAACTATGAAAATAACGCCGTGGCAATGGAAGATTCCGACCTCTGCTTCATAGCCAAGAGCGATTTTTTGAGAACCATAACGACCGAGCCCACGATAGCCGCGAAACTCATTATATCGCTCGGAAAGGAACTCCACGACGCCTACGAAAGGATAGGGAGCCTCGGCCTCATGAACGCCAAGGAAAAACTCGCGAGTCTCCTTTTGAGCCTCGCTCGCGAGTACGGCGTCAAGGAGGACGGGGGGGTGAGGCTGCATCTGGAGCTTTCGCGCCTCGAGATGGCGGAGCTTCTGGGCATAACTCAGGAGACCTCGATAAGGCTTTTGAAGAGCCTTAAAGAGGCCGGCGTCATAGACATAAAGAGGAAAGACATCTTCATAACCTCAATGGATGAACTCGCGAGGATAGGCGCCGCGGGCCGTTAATCCGCCTTTTTCTTCTTGTCATTCCCGCGATCGCCCCTTTTTGTCATTCCCGCGGTGTTTTGAGCGGGAATCCAGAAAATGCGCTTCTAAAAAGAACTGGTTCCCCGCTTAAGATTGCGGGGACAAGCCTTTAAGCGGGAATCCAGGAAAAATATTCAAAGAAAAAACTGGATTGTCCGGTCAAGCCGGACAATGACAAAAAAAGGCGATTCATATGATGAAGTTTTCCGTAAGAACGAGACTCACCTTTTGGTACGTTACCATCCTCACCATAAGCCTCGTGTCCATGGGCATGGGTTTTTTTTACACCCTTTCCAGGGTCTACGTGGACAGGGTTGACGAGCAGATAAGCTCCGTTTCGGGCATGCTCGCCCATACAATCGTAAGGCCTCCGGCCGAGGTGCGCATACCGAAGAACTTCGACGTCATACTCGAGAGATTCTTCGGCGTGAGGATCGTCGGAAACTACATCCAGATAGATTCCCCCGCCGGCGATATCATGGCAAAATCAAGCACCCTCGCGGATTTCGAACTGCCCCTTTCCGAGAATGCGTTTCTGGCCGCCAAAAACGGAGACACGACGTTCGAGACAATAAGGACGTTCGGCGTTTATCCGGTGAGGCTCATAACAACGCCTATCATGATGAAGGATTACGGCTTTATCGGCATCATACAGGTGGGCAGTTCGCTCGAGGGCATGGACGAGGTCTACCGCAGGATGACGTATCTCTTCGTCTTCGGCTTAATGGCTTCGGTCGCGGTGGCGGGTTGCGCCGGATGGTTTCTCGCGAGAGAGGCCTTGAGGCCGGTCACTGAAATAACAAAGGCCGCGAGAAGGATTACCGTCCAAAACCTGAACGAGCGGATTAGCATTAAGGGGCCGGAGGACGAGATAGGGCGCCTCGCGGCCACGTTAAACGGCATGATAGGCCGCCTTGAGAGGTCTTTCAGCCAGATTAAGCAGTTTACCGAGGACGCCTCGCACGAACTCAAGACCCCTCTTACCATAATGAAGGGAGAGATAGAGGTGACGCTCCGTTCCGCCTCATCCCCGGAGGAACTCAAGACGACCCTCGTCTCGCTCCTTGAAGAGATAGACAGGATGGGGTACATAGTGAATAATCTCCTTATGCTGGCCCGGGCCGACGTGGACAAGGAAAGGGCCGCGAGGCAGGTCGTCAAGTTCGATTTCGTGGTTTCGGGCCGCTTCGAGCAGATAAAGAGGATGGCCGCTGAAAAGGGCATAAGGCTTGAGCTCGAAGAAAACGAGCCGCTTCAGGTTCTTGCCGACCCCGTGGCCCTGAGTCAGGTGGTGTATAATCTCGTGGATAACGCCATAAAATACACCCGCGCCGGCGGCAGTGTCATCGTGAGGCTCGAAGAATCGGGCGGTTTCGCGGTTTTTAGCGTTACGGATACGGGAGTCGGGATAGCGGGGGAAGACCTGCCGTACGTGTTCGACAGGTTTTACAGGGTGGATAAGGCGCGGACGAGGGAGCAGGGCGGAGCCGGCTTAGGCCTAAGCATCTGCAAGGACATAGTCGAATCCTTTGACGGCAGGATAGAGGCGACGAGCGTGCTTGGCAGGGGCTCTACTTTTATCGTGAGGCTTCCTGTGGCGGTTTTCGAATAGGGTTTTTGTTTTTTATAATTATCAAAACAGGAGGCGCGTATGCACATAGGAATACTTACGGGCGGAGGGGATTGCCCGGGGCTTAACGCCGTTATAAGGGCGTGCGTAAAAAGAGGGCATCAGTTGGGATGCGAGTTCACGGGCATAAAAGACGGGTGGAGGGGGCTTATAGACATTTCGACCATGCCTCTCACCAACGAATCCATAGCAGGGCTTTTGCCGAGGGGAGGGACCATACTCGGAACGTCCCGCACGAATCCTTTCAAGAAGTCCGAGGACGAGAAAAAGCTCATGGAAAACATAAAGAAGTTGAAATTCGACTGCATAATCGGCATAGGAGGCGACGACACGTTAGGCGTTTGCGCGAAGCTTTATAAGGCCGGCATAAATACCGTGGGCGTGCCGAAGACCATAGACAACGACCTTTCGGGCACTGATTTCACCTTCGGCTTCGACACGGCCGTAAGCATGGTTACCGACGCCCTCGACAGGCTCCACACCACGACGGAGGCCCATCACAGGGTCATGGTGGTGGAGGTCATGGGACGGCACGCCGGCTGGATAGCGGTTTACGGCGGCATAGCCGGAGGCGCGGACATAATACTCATTCCCGAGATACCCTTCGACGTCGAAGAGGTTACGAAGGTCGTGCAGAGGAGGAAGGCGGAGGGCAAGAACTTCAGCATCATAGTCGCGGCCGAAGGGGCGTGCCTGAAGGAACTCGGAGGGGTCATAGCCAAGGACACGGCGGTTGACGCCTTCGGCCACGTAAGGCTCGGAGGGGTTGGGGAGTTTTTGGCGAAAGAGGTCGAAAAAAGAACCGGCATAGAAAGCAGGCACGTCGTTTTGGGGCATCTTCAAAGGGGCGGCAGTCCGACCGCCTATGACAGGGTGCTCGCGACCCGCTACGGCGTGGCCGCGGTCGAACTGGCGCGCGAGGGAAAGTTCGGGAGGATGGTGGCCTTGCGGGGAACGGCGATAGTGGACGTATCCCTCGACGAGGCGACGGGAAAAAGCAAGACGGTTGATGCGGAGATATTCAGGATAGCGAGCGTATTTTTCGGGTGATTCTAACCGAATGTGATAAATGCCTTTATACTGCGTCGGGGTACCCATCCGCAGGATGGGTCGCCTCGGAAAATCCTCGACGCACGTGAAAAGTGCGCCTGCGGTTTTCCTTCGTCGCGCGCCTTGTCTAAAGCCATTTCTTACGTTCGGACGATCTAATCTGGTTTTTTTCAAAGGTGCGTAATGAAGCGCGTATTTTGTCTTACGATTTTGATGTTCATCGCCGTAGGGGTTCTTTCCTGCTCCAAGCCTTTGAGCGAAGAGGAACGGGTCAAGTCCGTGGTGGAGGACTTCGCGGCCTCGGCGAGGGATAAGGACATAAAGAGGTTTTTGTCGTGCGTATCCAAGAGTTTCAGCGCCGACGAAGTAGACTATAACGGGGTAAAGGGGATTTTGCTCGCGCAGTTTTTGAGGGCCGAGAAGGTCTCGGTGCTCGTAAGAAGCGTCAAGGTCGAGGTCAAGGGAGAGACCGCTCTTGCCGACGTAAAGGCCGTATTGATTTCAGGCAGGGAAGTGAAAACCATCGGAGACGTGCTCCCCGACGACGCCGCGGGATATAGATTCAGCATAGTCTTCAAAAAAGAGGACAACGAGTGGAAGGCCGTAACGGCAAGATGGGAGAATGTCGGAGCCGCGGTGTTATTTTAATTCCGCAACTTTTGTCAGGCCCGTAGGGTGGGCTGTGCCCACCAATTCTTTTTAATGAGCGCCTGAATGGTGGGCCGAGCCCACCCTACAAGGCTTTTGTCAGTCCCGTAGGGTGGGCTGTGCCCACCAATTCTTTTTAATGAGCGCCTAAATGGTGGGCCGAGCCCACCCTACAAGGCTAATCCCTTTTATGAGCGCCTAAACGGCGGGCCGAGCCCGCCCTACAAGGCTGAAACTCCTTGCCCACAAGAAGGACGTGCCTTATCAGTCGCTTTTAAAGATTTTTCTGTCTGAAAAGATAAGCGAAGAATTGAAGGGTCGATGAAGTCCCGCAGGGCGGGCTCGACCCGCCAAATTATTTCATTGCGTACGCGAATTAGTTGTCCTGTGAAAGTTCGTCTTTTTTGAATTCCTTAAAGTGCTTACCAAAAACTTTTTGAAAAAGCACTGTTTTTTCGTAAAGCCAAGCAAAATAATTTTCGGCTTCGCTTTGGCTGAATATATCGGAAACCTCTTTTTTGATTTTGATGCGCGAGGTAACTGCCGCGTCCACCCATTCAGCCTGTTCGCCAATTTCTTTTTCTATTTCTTTTTTGCGCTCCTGCAAAAAGGTAAAGAGGTTTTTGTTGCTTTTTATGGTCATTATGCAACCGAGTAAATTTTCTTTGGAATTAATATTGAGCTCAACGTGAGCGTCGGAACTTCCTATGCTGACAATGTACCCGTGTTGAGGAAACGGCCTTCGCAGATTAATCTTTTGGTCTTTCGTCTGGGCGAAATTTTTGAATTTGGTCCAAAAGTCCAATTGCTGAAGTTTGGTATCGGTTAGTTCACCGCCGGCCGGACTTGCCTTGATTGCCTTTGCCCATTCATTTGGACTTGCCATAATCTCAAACTTCGGTGCAGGGCTTGAGCCCTCAATCTGCCAAAGCTCAATCTTGATGAGAAAGAAGCCCGTCTTTTCATCGGTGTGTTCGTTTAGCCACTCAATCGCGCGCTGGTGTTCTTCGCGGACATCGCGAACAACCCAAATAATTATTTCTGCGTTATAGCCGGACGCATAGGTGATGATTTTGCCGAGATGGTCGTGGTTAGTATTTTCAAGTTGATTTTCAATTATAATTTTTCTTCCGGTGCTTTCTTCCTCGGCCAAGATATCAACCTTGAATGTCCCAACATTTGCTTCGGTTTTGATAAGTTTTATCTCAAAGCCGATTTCTTCGCCGAGCAAATCAAGATTTTCCTCCTGCGCAAGCCAGTTGGTAAAATCAATCGCCTCGTGTTCCCACACGTCGCGCAATTCTACTTTTTTTAATCTTGCGAGGTTCTTTTGCATTGTAACCCTCCCCTTTTTAGCGCCGCAGTATCTTTCTATCCACTTTTTTTCTTTTCCTCAAAGAAGTAGGGACAGTCACTATTTTGTGCCGCCATTTTATTCCTTATCCACCGTAAAATCAATTACTTCCTTTTTATCTTATTTATCTTACCACCATCTTTTGGTAATTTTTTAGCCCGTTAATTTTTTCATGAACGTCTTTACAACGATTCCAAAATCCCTTCTATGTCCTTTACGTGGCCTCTTTCCTCTTCGGCGAGTTCCCTGTAGATTTTTCTGCCCTCTTCGGTCATGGCCCTTTTGGAGAGGTTTTCGAAGTACTCGGCCGAGTGCATCTCCGTATCGAGGGCGATGAGGAGCGCCTTCTTCGGCTCGGTCACGAGGGCGAAGAGTTTTTCGATGTTTATGCGCCTCGTGAAAAGGTCGGGCGTGTTTTTCTTGACGTATTTTTCTATCTCAATCTCCTCGTCGGTCACGTCCATCGGGAATCCGGCCTCCGGGAAATATTTCTTCTCGATTACGCGAAGGTGTTTTTTTTCGTCCTCCGCGATTCTTTTTATCACGGCCTTCATGCCTTTATCGTTGATTTTTTCGGCGAGGAGCGTGTAAAAAGTAATCCCGTTTTTTTCTATGAGAGCGGCTCTCTCGACTGCCTCTTTTTCTTCGATATGGTCGAAAAGCATTTTTTAAACCTCCGGCAATCTCAATTATTTTGTATCGTCGGGAATATTGTTTTTTAAATCGGTTTTTCTTTGATTACTTTCTTTTTTCCTAAAAAGAAAGTAATCCTCCTTTTTCCTTGACAGAATCGCGTAGTCGGGTAACATTTATGTATCAATTATCCTAAAACAAAGCGGGGGGAAATACAATGGAAAAGAGACACGTTTGGAAGGCGTTCCTTGTTTCGGCCCTTGTTTTGTCATTCGGCTGCGCGGCCGATATGGTGATTATGGAGAAGTCCCACGGACGGCCGAAAAAAGAGTTCCGTTCGCGCGCCAAAAAAACAATAGAGGCCGACGATTATGCCAAGGACCTCGGCTATCAGAGGGGTTTTAACGCCGCCCAGAGCATTGGATTCAAGCCCGTGGGAGGGCTTGACAAGAAGGAAGGGATTTTTAAGGGCGAGCGGGACGGGGATATCTTAACCTTTGTCATAAGGAAAGGTTCCGGCGGGCATATCATGATTATCGAGGTCGAAAGCCGCGGCAATGCCGACGACATACTCAAGGACTTTATCGAGGCGTATGACAAAGAGAAAAAGGGCAGGGGCAAAGACGGATACAAGCGCGGGGAACTCATCCCGAGGGACGGGTCGGGCGGGATTTCAAAGGGCATTCGCGAGAGTAATCCCGCCGTGCGTTTCGCCGGCGTCGTTTATCGTAAGGACGCTTAAGGGGTTAAGCCATTCCCCGTCGAGCGCCACGCCCCAGTGAAGGTGCGGCCCGGTGGCTCTTCCGGTTTTTCCGGAAAGGCCCACCACATCCCCTTTGCTTACGATAAAGCCCTCGGAGACTTTTATCTTCGATAAGTGGTAATACGCCGTAAAAAGCCCGAGCCCGTGCTCTATTATCACGGCGTTGCCTCCGAGGTAGAGAGATTTCGCGAGAACGACCCGGCCCGAGTTGGAGGCGGTGATTGGATTGCCTACTTTGGCCTTCAAATCAAGTCCGGCGTGGCGGTAGGGTTTCTTTCCGTTCAAAGTCCTTTTCGTGCCGAACCCGCTCGTTATGGCGTTGTCGAGCGGCAAGAGGAACTCGCTCTTCCAGAGTTTTTCGCTCGAACGTTTTCCGGTAACGCTCATTACGAGTTCTCTTTCCTGTTTTATCCTCTTAAGGGTTTTTCTGTCGTAATCAACCATTTTTTTCGGAACCCTTATGTTTTCGCCCGGGAATTCCGTTTCCTCGATTATAACGGGATAAAAGAGGCGTTTGTTGTTTGCGGAATTTCTGCTCGCTTTGAGTTCGATGAGATGTATGCCTTCCGCCATTCCAAGAGGCGCGGAGACAAGAGAGTAAAAGGAGTTTTCTTCTGGGTTTTTGAAAAACGCCATTTCCCTTTCGCGGAGTTTGCCGGTAATTTCCCCGACGCCTTGCGGCGCGTCGAATCTCAGGAGGGCAAGGTTGCCTTGACCGATTTTAGCCGCGAACTCCGGCGTTCCGGCGTCGCCCGTTAAGGCGGAAGGCGAAGGAACGGAAATAAATATCGCGAGCAGGATAAACGCGGAAAAGGTTATCCTTATTGCCTTTGCCGTATCCATATAAGTAAAGGATACGGCTTGAAAGAGGCATTGTCAAGCGGGTTGAAGAAAATATGGCCGGGTTTTCGATTTTTAATCTTTGATTCGGCTGTTAGTTGATTTAACCTTGTAAAGGTGGTATTTTCCCTGCATGAAACACGACGCCGTTAAAAAGGCCGCCTCTATTAAAAAAGAACTTATCGCGTGGCGGAGGCATATCCACAAAAACCCCGAACTCTCGGGAATGGAAAAGAACACCTCGGCCTTTGTCGCGAAGATTTTAAGGCAAAGCGGCATAAGCGTTAAGACAGGAATAGGCGGCTACGGGGTGGTGGGGCTTTTAAGGGGAAAAACAAAAGGCCCTGTAATCGCGCTACGCGCGGATATGGACGCTCTGCCTGTTCATGAGAAAAGTAATGTTTCTTATTGTTCTTCAATTCCGGGCGTGATGCACGCCTGCGGCCACGACGTGCATACAGCCGTTTTACTCGGCGCGGCGAAAGTTCTTTCAAGCTTTAAAGATAAACTGCCCGGAAGCGTCAAGTTCATATTCCAGCCTTCGGAAGAGAAATCCCCGGGCGGCGCCAAGGACATGATTAAGGACGGGGCGTTGGAATCCCCGCGTCCTCACTCGATTGTCGCGCTCCATTGTTTCCCGGAGTATCCTGTCGGAAAGGCCGGGATAAGGTACGGGGTAATGACCGCCTCGGCCGACGCTTTTACAATCGTCATAAAAGGCAAGGGCGGACATGCCGCGAGGCCGCATCAGGCCATAGACGCCATAGCGATTGCGTCTTTAGCCATAAACGCCATACACGAGATAGTCGGAAGGAAGATAGACCCGACCGAAAACGCCGTCATTTCCATAGGAAAGATAACGGGCGGCGCCGCGAGAAACGTCGTTGCCGACAGGGTCGAATTCGAGGGCACGATAAGGACGCTTGACGCGAACCTGAGAAAAAAAATCCCTTCTCTCGTCGAAAGAACGTTAAAGGGCGTTGCCTACGCGAGCAATGCTTCTTACGAGTTTTATTACGAGAAGGGTTGCCCTTCGGTTATAAACGATAAAAAGTTGACCGATATGGTGAGGCGCACCGCAACTGACGTTTTAGGAGGAAAAAACGTAGTCATAATGGAAAAGGCGGTCATGGGCGCCGAGGATTTTTCTCTTTTTGCGGAAGAGATTCCCGGAACTCTTTTCAGGCTCGGCACGGGTAACGCGAAAAAAGGCGCGGCATCGTGCCTACATTCTTCTACCTTTGACGTTGACGAGAATTGCCTGACAATCGGGGCAAGCCTTATGGCGGGACTCGCGATTGATTTTTTGAACAGGGGTGGATTTAAATAAAATTCCTCTCCCTTTTTATCCCTCCCCCTTTACGGGGGAGGGTAGGGTGGGGGTGGTGAAAGGCGGGATATGAGCGATTATGTCGTTTGCATGATGACCGCGCCGAACGAGGCGGAGGCGAAGCGTATAGGAAGGACGCTTGTCGAAGAACGCCTTGCCGCGTGCTGTAATGTCATTCCTAACGTTACCTCCATTTATACGTGGAAAGGCAAGGTTCGCGAGGAAGGCGAAGTCATTTGTCTGATGAAGACAAGAAAAGAACTCTTTTCTGCCATTAAGAAGAGGATAAAAGAACTTCATCCCTATGATGTGCCTGAGATAATATCTCTCAAGATAAAAGACGGACTATATGAGTATCTCAAGTGGATTGACGAGGCGACGGGGTAAGACGATGAAAGTATCTGAACGGACAATTAATGCTATTGGTGAGATTATTACAGGTGATAAAAAATTATCATTTTACCGTAGCGGTCCTCAATTAGTTAGCTTGTTTAACAATTACGGAGCAAATGATGTCTATGGGCAGGGATTCCCGTCTCGATGGAAATATGCCGAGGATAAGCTTAGGAGCCTAAATGGTACTTCCGCATTCGAGACTTTACTTTGTGAAGTTCTTGATCCACGTGAGTTCATGGATAAGGATTTTAAAATTGAAGAAGCTTATGAGTATATAAATAAACGCCTTCGATATGATCATTTTGAAGTAGTGATTGATGGCGGGATGGCTAAAGTTAGGGATTTGCAAGGGGTGTCAGTTGAATGCAAACATCCATTTGAGGGGTCTAAAAAAGAGGGGCATTTATTTATTGACGAACAAATCAAGAAATCAGAAAAAAAGATTCAAGAAGGTGACTATGACGGCGCAATCACCAACGCACGTTCTTTACTTGAGGCTGTCCTGGAAGAGATTGAAAAGAAAGTAAGCATCAATGTGCCAACTGATAACGGCGATTTAATAAAACTTTACAAAAGAGTTCAAAAGCAGCTTAATCTTGACCCCTCACGTCCTGACATTGAGGGTTCTCTTAAACAAGTTTTATCTGGCCTTATAAGCGTGATTTCCGGAATTGCTGGCTTAAGTAATCGTATGGGTGACCGACATGTCAGGTCATATAAACCGTTAAAACATCATGCTATATTGATTGTAAATGCAGCAAAGACATTGACAAATTTTTTATTTGAAACTCATCGGTACCAAAAAGAAAGTAAGAATAAGTAACTTAGAGAGAAAATAAATCTGTTCACGTGTTTTTTATTTTTTATCCCCTGAGCTAAGTCACCTTCACCCCATCCGGCACGTCGTTTCGAAGCGTTTCCTCCTGAGGTAACGTCCGATATTCAACGATAAGGCCTGTAAAAACCTTTTATTGCCGGGCCGGAGTATCCTCTTCGCCACGGAAGGGACGGAGTAAAAATGTCTGTACGCGGATATGAGGCCTTCGAGGAGCTGCTCCTGCGAGAGTTTCGGATGCTTGAATACCACGTGGTTCGCGTCGTACTTATCCCACTCCGTATGCAATAATCTGCCCGCGGCCTTCATCTCTTCGAATAATTTGGTGCCGGGAAGCGGCGTAAGGATGTAGAAGTTCGCCGCGTCAAGTTGACAGTCTATCGCGAAGTTTACCGTATCCTCAAAGACCCTTTCGTCGTCCTCTTCAAGGCCGAATATGAAAGAGCCGAATATGCTTATGCCCGCGTCGTGAATCTTCTTGAAGGTTTCTTTATACTGCCCCGCCTTGTTGAACGATTTTCTCATTTGCGCCAGATTTTTCTGTGATATGGACTCTATGCCTATGAATATCCACTCACAGCCGCTCCTTGCGGCGAGGTTCAAAAGCTCCGGGTCGTTCGCTATCAGGGTGTCTCCCTGGCACGACCATTTTTTCTTGAGAGGTATCATCTCCTTAAATAATTTTTTGGCGTAGACCTTGTTGCCGTAGAGATTGTCGTCCGCGAAAAAAACCATTTTGTCAGGAAGGCTTTTTAATTCGGTGATGACGTCGGGTATCGGCCTGTATCTGAAACTTTTGCCCCAGAACGTGGTCACCGAACAATAGCTGCAATCATGGGGGCATCCGCGGGAGGCCATGATGAGACTGCAGGAAAAATACCTGTCTTTTTTCAAGAGGTCAAGCCGGGGCCTCGGAAGATTCTCGAGGTTGTGCATGCCCTCGCCGGCGTATCTTTTTTTGAGCCTGCGGTTCATGAAGTCGTCGAGCACGGCCGGCCAGACGCCCTCCGCCTCGCCGGTAACGACGCAATCAGCGTGTTCAAGCGCCTCATCCGGCATCATTGAGGCGTGTATGCCTCCGAGGACGACCGGCACGCCGCGCCTTCTGAATTCATCGGCTATCTCGTAGGCCCTCGGCGCGAGCGTGGTCATGGTGGTTATGCCCACCAAGTCGGTCTTCGCGTCGAAATCCACGTCCTCGATATTGTCGTCCTTGATTTCGACGTCGAACCGGTCGTCGGTCAAAGCCGCTATCGTAGGAAGGCTCAACTGGGGAATGGGATATTTCTTCCTCCTGCCGGTCCCGAGGTTCTTTTTGTGCGCCGGATATATGAGCGTGAGTTTGTGTTTCAAAACCGGGTGCCTTTCTTTTGCCGCGCGTCTTTTTGATGCTGGGACAAAATAACATTTTACCCCTTACGGAAGAAATATAAAAGACAATAATACGGCCGGCACAATGAAAAGCCGCTATGCGCGCGCATCACGGCAGGCGAAACATTCGGGGCGCGGGGGTCACCACCGCCTTAATCCTTTGTTTTGACAAACCCTTCGTAATTATTTAGAATATCCTATTACCCTATTGCATGACGACAACGCAGAAGGAACGGTAAATGACCGATATATCGAGGATACGCAATTTTTCCATAATCGCCCACATTGACCACGGAAAATCAACCCTTTCGGACAGGCTCCTTGAAATGACCGGCGCGTTGACCAAGCGCGAGATGGTTGACCAATTCATGGACAAGATGGACATCGAGCGCGAGCGCGGCGTCACCATAAAGGCGCAGACCGCGAGGCTTGATTATAAGGCTGACGACGGAAACGACTACGTGCTTAATCTTATAGACACGCCCGGCCACGTTGACTTCAGTTACGAAGTGAGCAGGAGCCTTTCGGCGTGCGAAGGCGCCATACTCGTGGTTGACGCCTCGCAAGGGGTCGAGGCGCAGACTCTGGCGCACCTTTATACGGCGGTTGATCTGGACCTTGAGATAGTGACGGTTTTGAATAAGATAGACCTTCCGCAGGCCGAGCCTGAGAGGATAAGAAAAGAAATCGAAGACGTTCTGGGCATTGACGCGAGCGACGCCGTTTTGGCGAGCGCGAAAGAGGGCATAGGCATAAAAGACATATTAGAGGCCATAGTGAAGAAGATTCCCCATCCCGCGGGAGACGTCGAAAAGCCCTTGAAGGCGCTTCTTTTCGATTGCTGGTATGACGCTTACCGCGGAGTGGTGGTGCAGGTAAGGGTCATGGACGGCACGGTGAAAAAAGGCATGAAGATAAAATTCTTCGCCACAGGCAAGGTATGCGAGGTGGATACGTTGGGCGTTTTCGCCCCTAATCCGAAGCAGGTGGAGAGCCTTTCCGCCGGAGAGGTCGGCTTCATAACCGCCGCCATAAAAGAGGTGAGGGACACGAAGGTCGGGGACACGATAACGGACGCCATGAACCCGGCGAAAGAGCCTCTTCCGGGATACAAGGTTTTAAAGAGCATGGTCTTCGCCGGCCTGTATCCCATTGATTCGTCCCAGTACGAGGATTTGAAAGAGTCTCTCGCGAAGCTCAGCCTTAACGATTCTTCCATTATTTACGAACCCGAGACGAGCCTTGCCCTGGGGTTCGGTTTTCGGTGCGGCTTCTTGGGCCTTTTCCATATGGAGATAATACAGGAGAGGCTCGAGCGGGAATACGGGATGCAGCTCATAACCACCGCCCCTACGGTCGTTTACAGGATAACGCATAAAAACGGCGAGGTCGAGTGCATAGACAACCCCTCCGAGGTTCCGCCCGGAGTCGAGAAGTTCGAGGAGCCGTACATACTGGCCTCGATACACATGCCGAGCGAGTTTTTGGGCGCGCTTCTGGGCCTTTGCGAAGCGCGGCGCGGGGTGCAGAGGGAGATTAAATACATAAGCCCGACGAGGGTCATGCTTGTTTACGAAATGCCTTTGGCCGAGGTGGTGCTGGATTTTTTCGACAGGCTCAAGACCCTTTCCAAGGGCTACGCCTCCATGGATTACGAGTATCTCGATTATAAGGAAGGGGACCTCGTGCGTTTAGACATACTCATAAACGGCCAACACGTGGACGCCCTTTCCGTCATAACGCCGAGGGATAAGGCGTTTTACAGAGGCAGAAATATAGTCGAGAAGATGAAGGCCGTCATACCGAGGCAGATGTTCGAGGTCGTCATACAGGCGGCCATAGGCGGGAGGGTCATAGCGAGGGATTCGATAAAGGCCCTTAGGAAAAACGTCATTGCCAAGTGCTACGGCGGAGACATAACGAGAAAGAGAAAACTCCTCGAAAAGCAAAAAGAGGGCAAGAAGAGGATGAAGCAGGTCGGCAGGGTGGAACTGCCGCAGGAGGCCTTCTTGACGGTTTTGAAAGTTGATTGAGGCTGGTATGGATGTCGGAATAAGAGTAGGGGCACGATGCATCGTGCCCCTACCTTGCGGTGTCACATATAAATTCCATCTGAAAGGCGATATCATGACGGTTGAAAAAAACGAAAACAAAGAAGACGTTAAAAAAATAAAATACGGCCCGAAAGTCAAGAAGATTGCCAAAGAAACCGCGGAAGCCGTTATAATAGCGCTCGTCCTCGCCATACTCATAAGGATGTTCATAGTGCAGGCCTTCAAGATTCCGTCTCCTTCCATGGAAGATACCCTCCTCATAGGAGACCATCTTTTTGTGAGCAAACTCAGTTACGGCGTGCAGGTTCCCAAGCCCGGCATAATAGGATGGGAGAGTTGGACGCTTTTCGGCCGTACCGTGTTCTTGACCCCGATTATCGAGTCCTCCATGAAGCCCGTATGGGGAAAGATAAAAAGAGGGGACGTGATAGTTTTTAGATTTCCCGGCGACAGGACCAAGGACTACATAAAAAGGGTCATGGCGGTTCCCGGCGAAACCATCGAGGTGAAGAAAAAGCGGATATTCGTGAACGGCACGGCCATCGTTGACCCCTACGGGATTTTTAAGGGGAGCGTCTACGGGGACACTACCGGAGACAACTTCGCCCCCTACATCGTGCCCGATGGGTACGTGTTCGTCATGGGAGACAACAGGGACAGGAGTTTCGACAGCAGGTTCTGGGGTCCGGTGCCCATAAGCGAGATAAAGGGAAGGGCTCTTATCATATATTTTTCAATTGACGCGGAGAGAGGCGGCTTGAGGTTCCGGAGGGTTGGAAACATTATAAGGTAGGCGGGCTGGTTTGCCGGAGAAGCTGATTTGTGTAAACCGCCAAGTCGCCGGGGCACCCACGTCCGCTTTAGGCGGGCGTGGGTCGGACAAGGCCTCGGCAATTTTGCGACGCAACCGTATAGTGGATATACGGTGAGGAGCAAAATTGTCGAGAACGCAGTATTTCGGGATGAATTGGCGGTTTATATTTGCAGGTTTCGCGTTTTGGTGCTATAAAAGGCTCATGGGGGATAGCGGAGTGAAGGTGCTTATCAAAGCCTTTCTCGATTACCTCGAGGCTGAAAAGAACGCCTCGATTCACACGCGCCTCGCCTATGAGAGGGACTTGCGCGAATTCACGCGTTTTCTCGAAGATTCACGCGCTTTATCGTCAGGAGGCGTGGTTACGGGCGTTAAGGAGAGCGACATAACGGCCTTTGCCGCTAATCTTCACGGAACGCGCAAGAAGGCGACAATCGCGAGGAAGGTTTCCTCGATAAAGAGTTTTTTCGCGTTTCTCCTCAGGAAAGAAATCATAACAAAAAACCCCTCCGCCCTCGTAACAAGGCCGAAGGTCGAAAAACGCCTTCCCACCGTGCTTACGGTCGAGGAGGCGAAAAGCCTGGTCGAGGCGCCTCAAGGCAACCGGGGGAAGAAGATAAACGCGGGAGAAATATTGCGGGACAGGGCGATACTCGAAGTCCTTTATTCGTCCGGCGTCAGGGTCAGCGAACTTACGGGCATTAATCTTAGGGACGTTGATTTCAGCGAAGGCACGATAAGGGTTTTGGGCAAGGGCGGCAAGCCCCGGATAGCGCTTCTCGGAAGTTTCGCGATTGACGCTTTAAAAAGGTATTTGTCTTTCGCGAGACGGGGTACCCATGCGAAGCATGAGTCGGCCTTGCCGGAAGAGCCGCTTTTTTTCGGAAGGGGCAACCGCAGGATAACGCAGAGAACGGTGCAGAGGCTCGTCAGAAAATATACCTTGGCGAGCGGCATCAATAAAACCCCGACGCCCCATTCCCTGAGGCACACCTTCGCGACTCACCTTCTGGACAGGGGGGTGGATTTGAGAACGATTCAGGAACTTCTCGGGCACGCTAACCTCTCCACCACCCAGCGTTATACGAGCGTATCGATGGAGCGCCTCATGAGCGCCTATGACAAGGCGCATCCGAGGGCGAATATGAAAGCGGAATAGGGGAGTCTTATGGAACCTAAATTTCACGGCACCACCATCATATCGATAAGAAAAGACGGCCATGTCGCCTTGGCCGGAGACGGGCAGGTAACGCTCGGCTCCACGGTCGTAAAAAAAGGCGCGGTAAAGATACGCACCATGAGGGACGGCAAGGTTTTGGCCGGGTTCGCCGGCTCGACAGCGGACGCGCTTACGCTCTTCGACAAATTCGACGGAAAGCTGGACGAATTCAGGGGCAACATAACGAGGGCCGTCGTGGAACTCGCGAGGGACTGGAGGACCGACAGGGTTTTAAGGCGGCTCGAGGCGTTGCTTATCGTGGCGGACAAAGACCATACCTTCATCATCTCAGGAAACGGCGACGTCATAGAGCCGGAAGAGGGCGTAGCCGCGATAGGTTCGGGAGGGCCTTACGCGCAAGCCGCGGCAAAGGCGCTTTTAAGGCATTCGAATCTCGGAGCAAAGGCAATAGCAACGGAGGCTCTTAAGATAGCCGGAGAGATTTGCATATATACTAACGAAGAAATAAGCGTCGAAGAACTGTAAGACAAACGCAATCTTTGGCCAAATACTGTGTCAAAATCGTCTGTCGGGGTACCCATTGCGGAGCAATGGGTCGCTCACATACCTAAAAGGTATGCTCCGTTTTGTCCAGCCGATTTTTCCTTGTCTTTGGCTCACGACCCATGCTTCGCATGGGTGCCCCGGCGTTTGCCCCGGAAAAATAAAAACTAAATATATTTTTCCGGATGAGAAAGGTTAAGGCATGAAGAACTTTACCCCGGCCGAGATAGTCGCCGAATTGGACAAATACATAGTCGGGCAGAAGGCCGCGAAGAGGGCCGTCGCCATCGCGCTCCGGAATCGCTGGCGCCGCCAGCAGGTCCCTCCGCAATTAAGGGACGAGATCGCGCCCAAGAACATCATAATGATAGGCCCGACGGGAGTGGGCAAGACCGAGATATCGAGGCGCCTCGCGCGTCTCGCCGAGGCGCCTTTCATAAAGGTTGAGGCCTCGAAGTTCACCGAGGTCGGATACGTCGGCAGGGACGTCGAAAGCATCATAAGGGACTTGATGGAGTTGGCCGTGAAGATGGTGAAGGAAGACGAGGCCAAGTCCGTCATGGTCAAGGCGAGGGAGTTGGCCGAGGAAAAACTCCTCGATTATCTGCTTCCCCCTCCCGTGCCTCCCACCTACAAGCCGGTCAAGGAAGGCGAGAGCGCGAGGGAGGCCGAATCGCCCAAGGCCACGAGGGAGAAGCTCCGTGCGCTTTTGAGGGAAGGCAAACTCGAAGACAAGGAAATCGAGATAGAGCAGTTCGAGCAGCAAAGGATGCCCATGGTCGAGATATTCACCTCGCAGGGCGTCGAGGAGATGGACATGAACATGAAGGACATGTTCTCGAACATCTTCCCCAAGAAGATTAAAAGAAGAAAATTCAAGGTAAGCGAGGCGAGGGAAATCATAGCGCAGGAAGAGGCGCAGAAACTGGTTGACATGGACAAGGTGTCGAGGGGCGCGGTCGAGAGGGTGGAGCAGTCCGGCATCGTCTTCATAGACGAGATAGACAAGATCGCGGGGAAAAGCTCGGGACAGGGGCCGGACGTGTCGAGGGAAGGCGTTCAGAGGGACCTTCTTCCCATAGTCGAGGGTTCGGTCGTGAACACCAAATACGGAATGGTGAAGACGGACCACATACTTTTCATAGCCTCCGGGGCGTTTCACATTTCAAAGCCGTCCGACCTCATACCCGAGTTTCAGGGGAGATTTCCCATAAGGGTCGAGTTGGAGCCGCTCGGAAAGGACGACTTCGTGAGGATTTTGACCGAGCCGCAAAACGCCCTCATCAAGCAGTACATGGCCCTCTTGAAAACAGAGGGGACCACCCTCGAGTTCACGCCTGACGGGATAGACGCGGTCGCGGACTTCGCGGCGCGCGCGAACGAGAAGATGGAAAATATCGGCGCGAGGAGGCTGCATACGATACTCGAGCGGGTCCTTGACGAAATATCCTTCGACGCGCCGGACATGCCGGAAAAGAAAATAAAGATAGACAGAAAATACGTGGACGACAGATTATCCGGCATACTCAAAGACGAAGACCTGTCGAGGTACATACTGTGATGCAAAAATACATAGATAAAGTAAAAACGCTTTTCGAATCCCTCCCTTACATAAAGGAGTTTTCCGGGAAGACGGTGGTCATAAAATACGGCGGCGCCGCCATGACCGAGCCCTCTCTTAAGGCGGGCTTCGCGCAGGACATCGTGCTCATGAAGTATGTCGGCATAAATCCCGTCGTGGTGCACGGCGGCGGGCCGCAGATAGGCCGCTTGCTTGCGCGCCTCGGGAAAGAATCGCGTTTCGTGAAGGGCATCCGTGTGACGGACGACGAGACCATGGACGTCGTGGAGATGGTTTTGGGAGGGAAGATAAACGCGGAGATAGTCGGCCTCATAAACCACTACGGCGGCAAGGCCGTCGGGCTTTCGGGCAAGGACGCGAACCTCATAAAGGCGAAGGGCTTGAAGATAAAAGGCTCGGACATGGGCTTTGCCGGAGAGGTCGAGACCGTTAACCCGAGGCTCATAAAAACCCTCGAGGACAGCAACTTCATTCCCGTCATAGCGCCGATAGGTTACGACGACAAGGGGAAGAGCTATAACATAAACGCCGACACCGTAGCCGGGGCGATAGCGTCGGCCTTAAAGGCCGAAAAACTAATCCTCCTTACGGACGTGGCGGGGGTGCTCGATAAGCAGAAAAAGCTTATCACCTCCCTTACCACAGCCGAGGCCAAGGCCCTCATGAAGAAGAAGACAGCGGTAGGAGGCATGGTTCCCAAGCTTGGCTGCTGCATAGAGGCGGTTAAAAACGGCGTTTCGTCCGCTCATATAATTGACGGCCGCGTCGAACATTCGGTGCTTCTCGAGGTCTTTACGGACGCCGGAGTCGGCACGGTGATAACAGGGTAGATGACGGAGACGGAACATATCTTCGATGCCCTTAAAAAGGCCGAGGAACTCTTGAGGCAATCCGGCGTGGAGGACGCCGCGACAGAGGCGCTTTTTATGGTGGCTTCCGCGTGCAACGAAAAACCCTCGGTTCTTCTTACCGTTCGCGACGAAAAACTTGAGGATTCGGCGAAAGAACTTTTAAAGGGATGGCTCGAAAGAAGGATTCTCCGCGAGCCTCTTCAATACATACTCGGAGAGACGGAGTTTTACGGATACCCGATAAAGGTAACGCCCGACGTTCTGATACCGAGACCGGAAACGGAAGAGATAGTCGACGAGGCCGTCAAAGCCCTTAAAGGCGTAAAAAATCCCATTGTGCTCGACCTTTGCGCAGGCTCCGGCTGCATAGCGGTCGCCATTGCCAAGGACATCCGCGGCAGCCGCGTTATCGCGATAGACGCCTCGCCAAAGGCCCTTGCGATAGCCGAAGAGAATGCCCTTTTAAACAACGTCGAAAAGAGCATCACGTTTTTGGAGGGAGACCTTTTCGCTTCGCTGAAGGCCAGCGGGTTTGAATTCTCATTCGACCTTATAGCGTCCAACCCTCCTTACATAAAAACCGGAGACATCGAAGCCCTCCCGCCCGAGGTGAGGCTCCATGAGCCTCGCGCGGCGCTCGACGGGGGAGCGGACGGGCTGACTCTAATAAGGCGCATCATAGCTGACGCGCCTAAATATCTTAAGCCGGGAAGAGCATTGTTTATGGAAATCGGTTTCGGAGAGGCCGAGGAAGTGAAAAGAATCGTTTCGGACACGGGGCTTTACCGGTCTTTTGAGATAAAGAAAGACCTTGAAGGCGTTGAGAGGATTTTAAAGGCAATTGTGAAATAAACCGGCGATTTGCACGACCCACCCTATGGGGTGGGTACCCCGACTTCGTTATCGGCACATTTTTGCTCCTCACCGTATTGTAACATACGGCTCGGTCGCAAAAATGGCCGCTGCCTCGTCTGACAGACAACGGAATGCTCGCCGCAGACCGAAGGTCTGGGCGAGCTATATAACGGCATACCTTGCCGTAAAGATTCCTGCCTACAGGCAGAAATCTTTCACTTGCCGGTTTCCCAAAAAATCAATATCCGTTTTTTGGGCAAAATAATTTTTATTGTTTCTTGCGGAAGAATGTTTATAATAATTTTTTCCCCTCTCCCCTTGGGGGAGAGGGTAGGGTGAGGGGGAAAAGAGAAAGACAGAATTCACCCTCCCCGCTTCCCGTTGCAATGCTTCGCGGGGCACCCATGCAAAAAGCATGGGTCGCGGGAGCCAGCCTCCCATCAAAAGGGAGGGGGGAACAGAGAATCGAACGGAGGCCGGATTGTCAAACAAAGACGTAATGGAACTCACGAAAAACCACGTCTGCGACACTTACAGGCGTTTTCCCGTGGCGTTCGCGAGAGGCAAGGGAGTGCGGCTTTGGGACGAGGATGGAAGGGAGTATCTGGACTTCGTCTCGGGTCTCGCTGTTTGCAACTTAGGGCATTGCCACCCGAAGGTCGTGGAGGCCATAAAAAAGCAGGCCGAAACACTTATGCACACCTCGAACCTCTTTTACATAGGGCCGCAGGCGGAACTCGCGAAACTCCTTTGCGAGAATTCCTTCGCCGGTAAGGCGTTTTTTTGCAACTCCGGAGCCGAGGCCAACGAGGCCGCGATAAAACTCACGAGGAAGTATTTCAACAATAAAGGCATGGAGAGGTTCAAGATAATAACAATGGAAAAGTCCTTCCACGGCAGGACCATGGCCGCTATGGCGGCCACGGGCCAGAAAAAGATTCAGGCCGGATTCGAGCCTCTTATCGAAAAATTCATTTACGTGCCTTTTAACGACCTCGATGCCGCGCGGGCGGCAATTGACGAAAAGACAGCGGCCATAATGATAGAGCCTATTCAGGGAGAGGGCGGGGTAAACGTGCCGTCTGCCCATTATCTTAAGGGGCTCCGCTCCCTTTGCGATGAAAAGGGGATTCTCCTCATATTCGACGAGGTTCAGACCGGTATGGGAAGGACGGGTACTCTTTTCGCATACGAGAACTTCGGCGTTACTCCTCATATAATGACACTCGCCAAAGGCCTCGCAGGAGGCGCGCCGATAGGGGCGATGTTGGCGGTTGACGGGGTTGCTTCGGCCTTTTCTCCCGGAACTCACGCCTCGACCTTTGGAGGGAATTTCCTGGTTACCGCCGCGGCCATAGCCGCGATTAAGGCCACTCTCGAACAAGGGGTCTTGGATAACTGCCGCAAGGTAGGAGAATATCTCTTTAAAAAGTTGCTTGAACTCAAAAAGGAATATCAGTTCATAAAAGAAGTCCGTGGCATGGGCCTTATAATAGGGGTAGAGCTCGACCGTCCGGCAGGGGACATCGTGAATAAGTGCCTTGAAAAAGGGCTTATAATAAACTCTACCGGAGAGACCGTGCTTCGTTTTATTCCGGCCTTAATCGTCACCGAGAAAGAGGTTGACGAGATGACGGGGATTTTGAAGGGGGTTTTGGAGGAGGCAAGGTAGTTTGACCCTTCAGTCGAGTAGGGTGGGTTCGAGGCACCCGCGCCGGCGGCGTGGGTCGGCGCAACCCAACATCACGGAACATTGTTTGGTGGGTTGAAAAGATCAATCCAACCTACAAGCTGCGTTTGAACAAAACCCGCGGCTGTGGTATAAAATAGAGTATAGTTCTTAATCATGGGGGGGGTTATGGAGATAGCTCCGAGGATAATCATTGATGAAAAGATATGCTTTGGCAAGGCCGTGGTAAAGGGGACTCGCGTGAGCGCGGAACTGGTTCTCGGAAAACTTGCCCACGGAATGAGCTATGAAGAAGTCATGGAGGAGTACGATATCACGAAAGACGACATACTCGCGGTGCTTGATTATGCCGCGAAGCATCTCTCAAACGAGGAAATAAGGGCCATAGGTTGAATGCTTAAAATCTTGCTCGATGAAAATTTATCGCGTTCAACGGCCAAGACGCTAAGACAAAATGGTTTTGAAGTTTTGGAAGTCAGGGATTGCGGTCTTAGAGGGAAAAGCGACGAAGAAATATTCGATTTCGCTAAAAAAGAAAAAGCGGTTATATTGACCGGAGATATTGGGTTCGGAAATGTTTTGCGTTTCCCTCTCGGCGTTCATCATGGAATTTTTGTCGTTCATTTTCCGACCGAAGTGTCGCTTTATGAGATTAACAGACAAATAATGGCGGCTTTTAACGGCCTTAGTAAAGAAGATTTTTCCGGCAATCTCATTATTCTTGAGCCGGGCAAGATAAGAATCCGCAGAAAATAATTTTTTGTTTTTATTGCCATATTAAATATTTCGCGAAGTCCAAGCAAATTCCCCATCCCCTCGTTGCAAATCCGGCCGGAATATGTTATAAAAACTCTCTTTCCTCAGGCGTTTCACGGAGAAGCATATGCATCTGTTAAAGATATCGGACCTTACGAAAGATGAAATCTTGGGCATTATCAGGAGGGCGATACTCCTTAAGAAGAGGCGCCTTAGGGGCATTCCCCACGCTCCTTTAAAGGGCAAGACCCTTGCCCTCATATTCGAGAAGCCCTCGACAAGGACCCGCGTGTCTTTCGAGGCCGCCATGACGGAACTCGGCGGGAATGTCATATTCATAAGTTCCGTTGATTCGCAGATAGGCAGGGGCGAGCCGGTAAAAGACACGGCGCGCGTGATGTCAGGTTACGTGGACGGGGTCGTCATCAGAACCTTCGGCCACGGACTCATAGAGGAGTTCGCGAAATACTCGAAGGTTCCGGTCATAAACGGCCTTACCGATACGCACCATCCCTGTCAGGCGCTGGCCGACATAATGACAATCGTCGAGAAAAAAGGCTCCTGCGAGGGCATCAAGGCCGCGTGGATAGGTGACGGAAACAACATGGCCAACTCGTGGATAGAGGCGGCGAATATCCTTGGTTTCCGCCTCGCCGTGGCCTGTCCGGACGGCTATTGCCCGGATAAATCCATAATGGATTCCGTAAAGGGAGCGAGCAATATAGAGGTCTGTAAAAGCGTGGAAGAGGCGGCATCAAACGCGGACGTTTTGAATACCGACGTCTGGGCGAGCATGGGGCAGGAGGGTGAAAGGGAAAATCGCGTCAAGGCATTTAAGGGCTATCAGATAAACGCGAGGATACTTTCTCTCGCCAAGAAGGACGCGATAGTTTTGCACTGCCTCCCGGCCCACAGGGGCGAGGAGATAACCGACGACGTTATCGAAGGCGCGAATTCCTCCGTGTGGCAACAGGCCGAAAACAGGCTCCACGCGCAGAAGGCCGTACTCGAAATGTTTCTTGCGTAAGAAATCAACCAAGGGTACCCATTCTGTTAGACGGGCGGGACGCCCCCGCTTAATATTGCGGGGGCAGGCTCTGTCCTACGGGGGTTAGGGGGATTAAGGTGGTTTATGGAAAAGAAAATTAAGAAAGTCGTGCTCGCCTATTCCGGCGGACTCGATACCTCGGTAATAAGCGCTTGGCTCATAGAAAACTACGGGTGCGAGGTCATAGCCTTTTCCGCGGACATAGGGCAGGGCGCGGAGGTGAAGACCTTAAGGAAAAGGGCCATACAGAGCGGCGCGAAAGACATACACATAATGGACCTTCGGGAGGAGTTCGTAAAGGACTTCGTGTTTCCCATGCTTCGCGCGAGCGCTATTTACGAGGGAAGTTATCTCTTGGGCACTTCCATCGCGCGCCCCATAATAGCAAAGGCCCAGATGGAGGTCGCGAAAAAGGTCAAGGCCGACGCCGTGTGCCACGGAGCCACGGGCAAGGGCAACGATCAGGTGAGATTCGAACTCGCCTATTACGCGATAAACCCGCACATAAAGGTCATAGCCCCGTGGAGGGAGTGGGGCATGAAGGGCAGGGCCGAGCTTATGGACTACGCCAAGCGGCACGGCATACACGTAACCGCGACCAAGAAAAAACCTTATTCCACCGACTCGAACCTCTTTCACATAAGTTACGAGGGCGGGATATTGGAGGACATTACCAAAGAGCCGCCGGAGGACATGTTCCAACTGACGGTATCACCCGGGAAGGCGCCGGATAAGCCGGCATACGCGGAGATAGGCTTCGAGAACGGAAACCCGGTTTCGATTGACGGCAAAAGACTAAGCACCGCCGCGCTCCTCGCTCGCCTTAATGTCATAGGGGGCAAGAATGCCATAGGAAGGGCCGATTGCGTGGAGAACCGTTTTGTCGGCATGAAGTCCAGAGGCGTTTACGAGACCCCCGGCGGAACCATACTTCACTTCAGCCGCCGCGCGTTAGAGGCTATAACAATGGACAGGGAACTCATGCACTTGAGGGACAGCCTCATAACCAAGTACTCGGAACTCGTTTACTACGGTTACTGGTATTCTCCCGAGAGGCTGGCGTTGCAAAAGTTGGTTGACGCGGCCGCGGCAGGGGTGACGGGAACTATAAAGGTTAAACTTTACAAGGGCAACATTACCGTATGCGCGAGGAAAAGCCCCGTATCTCTCTATCGCCCGGACTACGCCACGTTCGAGGAGGATACTGTTTACGATCAGAAGGACGCCGAGGGTTTCATAAAGATAAACGCCCTCAGGCTTAAGCTCAAGGCCATGGCAGGGAGGAAGGTAAAGAGATGAGGCTCGTAAGGTTCAGCGTTGACAATAAGGATTTTTCGGGAATACTGGACAATGAGAGGGTTTTCGCGGCCGAGGGGGTGGACGTATTGGGGTTCGGCTTCGCCTACGAAGCGTTCCGGATTAAAAAGGGCCTTGCCTCGTGGGACGCGAAGAAAGTGAAGTTTCTTCCACCGGTGCTTCCTTCCAAGGTCGTGGCCATAGGGCTTAACTATAAGGCTCATGCCGCGGAATTTTCAAAGCCCCTTCCCGAAGAACCGATGATGTTTTTAAAGCCCTCGACCTCGGTCATAGGGCCGAATGACGAGATAGTCTATCCCTCGCACATGTCGAAAAGGGTGGATTATGAGGGCGAACTCGCGATCGTAGTGGGCAGAAATGCCGTAAAGGTTTCCAAAGAGAACGCGAAGAAACACATCCTGGGCTATACTTGCTTTAACGACGTTACCGCGCGCGACCTTCAGGGAAAAGACATCCAGTACACGAGGGCAAAGGGCTTCGATACCTTCGCTCCCATAGGGCCATGGATAGAGACCGACATAGACCCGCTGGACGCGAGGGTGGAGAGTTATCTTAACGGCGAAAAAAAGCAGGACTCGTCAACCAAAGACATGATATTCGACGTTTATCAGCTTTTGAGTTTTGTCTCCAACGTGATGACGCTCCTTCCGGGAGACGTGATAGCGACAGGCACGCCTTCGGGGGTCGGGCCGATGAAGCCCGGCGACACCGTAGAGGTCAGGATAGAGGGCATAGGAAGCCTCGTGAATACGGTTAAAGGGCAGGGCTAAAGTCCCGCACGGCAGTTGTTTAAATCAATAAAATGTTAGACAGAGAGGCAGGTTCAAGGCATGGGGGATTTCATTCAAGGGCTTTTTGCCGAAAGGATAGGCGGAGGTAGTTTCGGCAAGGATACCAGGATTTATAAATTCGAGAAGATAAAGAGGGCCAAGGCCGAGGCGCGGAAAACGCACCCCGCGACCGAACTCCTCGACTTCGGGGTGGGCGAGCCGGACGAGATGGCTCCGAGTGTCGTCGTCGAGGCCTTGAAGATAGAGTGCGCGAAGACGGAGAACAGGGGCTATTCGGATAACGGCATACAGGAACTTAAGAACGCCGCGGCCGAGTACATGGCCTCGATTTACGGGGTTTCCGGCATAGACCCGGAGAAGGAGGTAATCCACTCCATAGGAAGCAAATGCGCCCTTGCCATGCTTCCGGACGCCTTCATAAACGAAGGCGACGTAACTCTCATGACGGTTCCCGGTTATCCAATCATGGCGACGCATACCGAGTGGAACGGAGGAAGGACGGTCAAGGTTCCGCTCCTCGAGGAGAACGGTTTTTTGCCGGATCTGGATTCCATTGATAAAGAGGATTTGAAAAAGGCCAAACTACTTTATCTTAACTACCCGAATAACCCGACCGGAGCCGTGGCGAACGCCGGGTTTTTCGGGAAGGTCGTCGAGTTCGCGAAAGCAAACGAAATCATAGTCGTCCACGACGCGGCCTACGCGGCCTTGATCTACGACGGAAAGCCCCTGAGTTTCCTTTCGGTCGAGGGAGCGAAGGACGTCGGAGTGGAGTTGCATTCGTTTTCCAAGGCATTCAACATGACCGGATGGAGGCTCGCCTTCATGGCGGGGAACGCCAAGGTCGTAGGGGCGTTCGCCCACGTAAAGGACAACTGCGATTCCGGACAGTTCATAGCCATACAGAAGGCCGGCACCTATGCCATGAAGCACCACGAACTTACGGATAAGATTGTCGCGAAATACAAAAGACGCCTTAAGCTCATGGTGGACGCGTTGACCTCGGCGGGATTCAAGGCCGCGATGCCGGGAGGCTCGTTTTATTTATACGTTAAGGCCCCGAAAGGCACGGCAAAGGGAGTTATTTTCGAGACGGCCGAGGACGTTTCCGAGTATCTCATAAAGCAGGGCCTCATCTCGACCGTTCCGTGGGACGACACGGGAAGGTATCTCAGGTTCTCGGCCACCTTTGTCGCCAAGGACACGGAAGACGAGGTAAGGGTCATAGAGGAGATGGGGAAAAGGATAAAGGCGCTGGAGTTCATATTTTAAGCGTGCTAAATCGCATTACGCAAATATGAAACGCGGGGTCTTCATATCCATTGGCTCGAACGTCGGGGACAGGGCCGGGAATCTTAAAACCGCCATACGCATGCTCGCCGAAGACCCCGATAAAATAAGGCTCATAAGGCAGTCCTTTTTTTACGAGACATCGGCGTGGGGTAAACACGAGCAGAGGGATTTTTTTAACTGCGCAATCGAAATAGAGACCTCCATGCCTCCCCGCGCTCTTCTCGACTTCCTGAAAGACATAGAAAGAAGGCTCGGAAGAACCCCCTCCGGACAATGGGAGGAAAGGCCGATAGATCTGGACATAGCGCTTTACGGGCAAGACGTTTTGGAGGAAGAGGGGCTTACGATACCTCACCCTCTTGCTCACGAAAGGGCGTTCGTGCTCGTGCCATTGGCCGAGATAGCGCCTGAGGCAGTGCATCCGGTTTTCGGGAAAACAATCGCCGAACTCGCCTCGATTCTTAAAGACAGGCTTAAGGTTTCGAGGATAGACTGATAATGAGCCGAGTTTGTCATTGCGAGGGGGCTTCCCGTTGCAATGCGCTTCGCGCGGCAACGGGAGCCCAGCCCGAAGCAATCTCATTTCTTTATAATCACGAGATTGCTTCGCTTCGCTCGCAATGACGGTCGTCAACCGGTTAATCGATAAATGAAATTAATAATACTCATCATACTCCTTTACATCGCTTACAGGCTCATAAGCAAGCCTTCGGCCTTGAAGAGGCAATCAGGCGAAGCGAAGAAAACCCCGGTCCGCGACGGAGAGGAGACCGTCTTTGACGCGGTCTGCGGAACCTATGTGCCCAAAAGCGCCGCCATTACCGAGAAAAAAGGCGGCAGTCTCTTTTACTTCTGCGGCGCGGATTGCAGGGAGAAGTTTTTAAAGTCCTCCTCATGCCCTTCATAAAGTTTCCTTCCTTTTTGTCTCCCGAACGTGTTATACTGAAAAATTCACCTTTAATAAAAAAGCCAAAGAGAGGTTTGTCGCATGAAAATCGAAGGCATCAGGAACGTCGCCATAATAGC
>DASRUI010000069.1:0-25381 GCA_035655515.1 Thermodesulfobacteriota bacterium | reverse complement strand
AGGAATGGAACGTGGATATCCACACGGCCGAATATCCGTAAGGCACGAGACGGTCCACCCTCTCCTCCATCTCGTTAGCGGCCTTTTCGGTGAAGGTAAGGGCGAGGATCTTCGAGGGGTTCACGCCCTTTTCTATGAGCCGCGCGATGCGTCTCGTGACAACGCTCGTCTTGCCGGTGCCTGCTCCGGCTATGACAAGAAGCGGTCCGTCGCAGTGCTCCACGGCCTCGACCTGGGCTTTGTTAAGCCCTTCGCGAAAGCGAAGCGCGGTATCGTCATTCAAATCCGTCGTCATCTTGGCGCAGAGGTTATCTTTCTTATGGCTTTATTGCCCTTTTCCGCCGCGCAACGGGAAATCTCCGCCCGGAGAAAAAATAAGAGGCCTGATAAAAAAACCGCTTTTACGAAGGCTGAATACCGCGACATGACGCGTTAGACCCTTGGACACGGCGCGGGACGCGCCTCCTACTCTCCGGTATTTTCCGCTGATTTCGCCCTTACGGGTACCGTGAACATAAAGACGGAGCCTTGCCCCGGCTCGCTCTCGAACCATATCTTGCCGCCGTGGAATTCCACAAAACGCTTCGTAATCGTAAGACCTATGCCCATTCCCTCGTATTCCCTCATGGCGGTCTTTTCCCCTATCTCGAACGGGGCAAAGAGCACGTCCTTCATCCACGGCATGATGCCCGGCCCGGTGTCCTTTACCGTTACCTTGAACGAGCTGTCTTCATTTTCCCGAATCGTCTCCATGGTAAACTCTATCGTGCCGTGGGTGGGAGTAAACTTAACGGCATTATTAAGAAGATTGTTGAATATCTGCCTCAACATGCTTTCGTCCGCCTGCACCGAAGAAAGGCTTCTGTCTATGGATACCAGAAGGGTCTGTTCTTTTTGCTGCACCGCCCGGGTTATTGCCCTTATCGCCTCTTCCGCGATACTAACGGCATTAACTTCCTTCATCTCTCCGGCCGTCATGACGCCGGCGCCTCTCGCGACAATAAGCAATTCTTCGATAAGTTTCAGAAGCTCATGGCCGCTCCGGTTGACGTTATCGAGGTATTTTTTCCCGGACTCGGGAAGGCTGTTTGAATGCTCCATCTTCAAGAGTTCCGAAAAACCCAATATGTGGGTAAGCGGCGTTTTGAGTTCATGGCTCACGTTGGAGAGAAACGCGGCCTTGTGCCTGTCCGACTCGATGAGTTCGTTATTAACCTTGTCTATCACCTTAATGAGAGCGAACATTTTGACTTCCCTCTCCCTTAACGCCTCAGCCATCCTGTTAAAGCCTTCGGCAAGGTCCTCGAGTTCGTCTCCCGTCTCCACCTCCACCAAACTCAAATAATCCCCGCCCGCGACCCTCTCCGCGCCCCTGTAAAGTTCGATAATGGGGTCGGTTATGTGCGTTTTCAGATAATAATAAAGGAAGACGAGGAGCACCGCGCCTGCCGCCGGCAAGACATAGATTATGGCCTTGGCTCTTTTTGCACGGCCGGAGGCCTCGACTCCGAGATTATTCCTGTCGGCCGAGACCATGCGGTTGACTTCTTCTATGTCCTTTATGAGAGTCTCGCCGTAGCGGGACGCGTCATTCATGAGCGCTACCGCGTCCTTGTTGCCGACCGGATTGTCGGTATACATTATGTCGAGAGTCATCTCGAAGAGTTTTATCGTGGAATTCTTGACCCTGTTGGATATGCTCTCCCATCTCTCGTCCCTGTCCCCGCCTTCGAGCATGTTCAGGTTATTCGATATGTCGCCCATAAGCGCGTCGAAACTGTCCCTTTTCCCGACATCCCCGCTTATGAGATAATCGCCCGCGGTCTTCGTGAGTTTCTGTATCTGAAAATTCAGGCTGTCGGTAACGTCCATCCGAGACGTGAGTTCCTGCATACGGTTCATTGCCGACACGAGGCCGCTTATCACGAAAAGACTATACCCTACGAGGACTAACGAAACGACCGCCCCGGCGAAAAACGAAATCACTATCTTATCTTTTATCCCGATTCTCATGGAAAACTCACCAGACTCTTTTACTCCCGACCCAAGCTTCGCTTGGGTACCCCGCCGCCCTCTCCCTCCGCCTAAGGCGGAGGAGAGGGGGAAAAATAAAGGGAAAGGGAGCTATGGAATGAACTTAATGATGCCCACCTGCTTACCGTCCGCAACTCCCTCCGGAACGTATGCCACCGCGCCCTTCTCGATCTTTACCATGTTTATTATCGCGGAAACGTTTCCAATGGAAGGCGGTATGGGAATCCCCTCCTGAAAGACCTTCTTTATCCAGTAAAGCCTGTACTCCTTCGAGTCCATGCCCACTACATTCTTTAAAAACGCGTTCTTCATCTGCCCTTCGACGTGATTTATGGGGACGAGTTTGACCGAATCGGCGAACCTCTTCTCTCCGAGATATATCTCTTTTATGTCGCCTGCGTCGGCGTTTTTAAGAGGGCCGTCCGGATTTACGATTATGACGAAGTCCCCGGCATGGGCCGGTCCGCCTGAGGCGGAGACGAATAAGAGGAGAATTATCAACGCGCGGACAAACATGGCTGCCTCCTAAAAGTGAAACGCCCACTGAAACTCGAACACGTCGAAATCGTCGCCGTGTCTCGCGATGTCGCGCCTGAACTGGGCCTTCAGGCTCGAATAAACCGGGTCGATCTCATACCTTACTCCGATGATATTCTGGCGTCTGGCGCCCCCGCCAATGAGGCGTCCGAGGTAGGGGTCTGCGGAGTTAGAAGAAAGCCTCTCGTGCCTGAGATACGGGGTGAATTTGCCTGTCGCGTACGCGGCCTGCGCGTAATAAGCGTCAGCGCCCTCGTTTGAGTTTTCAAACCTGAAATACTCGCCCAAAAGGTCTAAATCCCCTTTTACGTAATGAACGTCAACTCCGTATATGGTCTCGGTAACCCTTATGGTCTTAAGCGAATCCTCTATCTTGAATTTAGCGCCTGATACGCCAAGGCTCAAACCCTTAGCCAATACCGAATCCATCACGAGCCTCAAGGCAAACTGCTTTTCGTCGTTATTGTCGCTAAGCGCGTTCGGGATGAGTTCCTGGTCGCGAGGGGCTGCGCCGTCGGCGTTGGTCTCGAGGCCGGGCCCGTTGCCTATCTCGAACATGTATTTGAATTTTCCTTCGCCGGCCTTCTTCGCGCCGGCAACCTCAAGCCCGACGATATGCATCGGCATGACGCCTCCGATGTCCTCGAACTCCAGAAAAAACGGCCTGTCCACGCTGAGAAATAGGTACTTGCCGTGGTGATACTCGATATTCCAATATCCGAGCGCGGTGTGAAACCTCCCCGCCTTTACTATCAAAAGGTCGTCAAAGGCATATCCAACCCATAATCTTTCGAGTTCAACGACCGCGCGGTCGTTAAGCTCCTCGATGACCATCTCGAAGAGAAAATTAAGCCTGCCGTTGTTGTCGCCTGTGGCGTAAAGGCTTATGTTGCCGAGCGAAAAAGTCTTGTTTTCCTTCTCCCGCGAGTCGGTGAGATAATTCACGTCGCCGAAGGCCCCGAGGTTCCGGCCGAACCGTGGAACCATGCCATCCATCTCGCTTTGGGACGCCATTTCGGCCTTATTGGCGTTTTCGAGTTCCTCAACCCTCTTGCCGAGTTTATCTATGATTTCTTTCTGCTCTTGCAGTTCTTTGTTTACGTCGGCGTCAACGGCAAGCGCGGGAGAAATAAAAGGAAATACAAACAACGATAAGACGGCGCATGCGACCAAACAAACGATGAGTCTCATGGCAATGCCCTCCTGTATATATTTTAACGCAAAAAAGACTTCCGTCAAACAAGCGCCGCTCTCGCGTCAGCCGCGACCACGAACTTTTCGTAAACGAAAAGAGGATTTATCTCCATCTCGGCGATAAAGTCGAACTCGGATATTATTTGCGACACCTTGACTATAACCTCGGCTATCCCGTGTATGTCGAACCTTTTGCCCCTTGAACCGTCAAGAAAGGCGTAGGCCTTTATCTCCGTAACCATCTCCATGGCCTCTTCCCTTGTGACGGGAGCGAGCCTGAAACTGAAATCCCTCATTGCCTCGACCATTACCCCGCCCATGCCGAACATTACCGCGGGCCCGAACTGAGCGTCTTTCAACGAACCCACTATGACCTCGACCGCTCCCGGAGGGAGCATCTCCTCGATTATAAAACCCTCTATGTTCGCCCCGGGGACGCCGTCGGCTATGCGGCAGAGCATCTCCATCCACGCGCTCTCTAATTCGGCGGCGTCCTTAAGCCCCGTAGCGACGCCGCCCGCCTCGGTCTTGTGCGGTATGTCGGGCGAGACGACCTTCAAAACGAGGGGATAGCCTATATCAGAGGCGGAATTCACGGCCTCCTCTATGCTCTTTACGACAAGACGCTTCGGAAGCGCTATGCCGCGCGACCCGAGGATTTTCATGGTCTCCGGCTCCGTAAGGATTTTCCTGCCCTGCTCTTTTAACACCTTTATGGCGTCTCTGTCCATTATCTTCTATTCTTAATTCCAAGTTAAAATGCCGGAACCTGTCTTAAAGCAGGCATGAACAAAAAACCCCCGCGCCCGCATTATTAGTTTGTTCCTTGCGACATACAGACGGCAAAATTCATTAAATCACTTAAACTGTCCGCGGGACCTTTGAAAGAGCCGCGGCCGCGCGCACCGCTCCCTCGGGCGTTGAAAAAACCGGAAGCCCCGATTCCTCGAAAAGCCTTTTCCTGGTCCTGGCATATTCCCCGCCCGGCGAGCATATGATAACCGGCTTGCCGGACTTTTTCGCGGTCTCCGCCAAAATGGCCGGAAGGGCGTCGGTAAGCGCCGGAGGCCCCCATAGCGCCGCCACTATCGCGATGTCGAAGTCATCGCCTTCGAGAGTCTCCCTCAAGGCGTCCCCGTACCACTCGTCGGTCGCGCTTCCGGTGAGGTCAAGGGGATTGCTCACGGTAAAATATCCGGGAAAGGTTTTTTTTAATCTTTCAACCTTCTCGTCTCTCAATTGCGCCACAATAAGCCCTCTCGCCGCGCACTCGTCCGCCATGCTTACGCCTATGCCGCCGCCGTCGGTTATTATCACGACCCTTTTCCCGAGCGCCCTGTCAAACCTCGAAAAAACACGGCCCGCGTCTATAAACTCCTCGTAACCCGATATATCGATTACGCCGGCCTTTTTAAAGGCCGCCCTGTACAGTTCGTACCTGCCGGCCATTGCTCCGGTATGAGACCTCGCGGCGCCTCCTCCGGCCGAATAACGCCCGGCCTTCAGGGCTATGACGGGCTTTTTTTTCGCGCACTCCGTCGCGCTCCGAACGAACTTTCTTCCGTCGCTTATGCCCTCGACGTATAAGAGCACCGCGCCTGTCGAAGAATCCTCCGCCAGAAAATCAAGGCAATCCGCCTCGTCCACGTCCGCTTTATTGCCGTAACTCACCACACGCGCCACGCCTATGCCCTCGAGCGCGAATTCCTCCATGGCGATCAACGCGAACGAACCGCTTTGCGAGAGCACCGATACGCGCCCGGGCCCGGGCCTCTTCGCCCTCTCGCTTGGTATGAAGAACGTATCCACGCCCGATATCGTATCGTATATGCCCATGCAGTTCGGGCCGACTATCCTTATGCCGCTCCTGGCGGAAATCTCTTTCAGTTCCGCCTCGAGAAGCGCGCCGTTAAAACCTGTCTCGGAAAAACCGCCGCCTATCACTATCGCGCCCTTCACCAAACCCGTTGCCCCCCGGATGACCTCCACCGCCGTTGCGGAAGACACGGCGACCACGGCCAGATCCACTTCCTCTTCTATGGCCTTTATGTCTGGGAAACACCGCCTTCCCTTGACAATATCGTACTTGGGATTTACCGGGTAAATCTTCCCTTTAAAACCCGCGTTATCGAGGCTCGCCATGATTACGGACGCGAGCTTGCCCTTGGAGTCGGTCGCACCCACGACGGCTATGGAACGAGGATTAAATAGAAAATCCAGTTTCCCCGCGTCAGCCATACGCCTCTTTAACCCATGACCCAATCATCAATCGAGTTTGAAGGCGACCTTCAAAATGACCTGAAACTCGACGACCTTGCCGTCCGCTATCCTGCCGTGCTGTTCAGCGACCTCGAACCATGAAAGACCGTGAAGGGACTCCGAGGCCTTGGCGACGGCGTTCTTTACCGCGTCCTCGTAACTCTTCTCGGAAACCCCGACAAGTTCTATCTTCTTATACACCTTTGCCATAAAAAATCCCCTCTCGTTTTGTTTTTATAATCCTGAATTCAACGCGGCAGAGCCGACCCGTATCGACAAAGACATCAGACCGGAAAATTTGATTATCGCCATAATCGCCTCCCGTCCGAGAATAAAAAAAACGCGCCTATGGCAACGGCCCCGGCTCTTTAACGAGACGCGCCGTCACGCCCCGACGCGAGGCAATGAGACAAAATAACGGAACTTATAAACTTCCTGATAAAATATACTACATAAGTACGGTTAACTCAACCTTAAAAACACTTTTCCACGCGAAGCGGACGAAGCGCGGGCCGGGCGATTTTATGGCATGTAGAACCGGCGGCAACAGGCGGATTGGCTTGCAACAAAAGCCTCTCTAATGGCCGAAGGAGGCGGGTCAGATTGTCGCGTGTTTTTTAGCCGAGCGTATTACCTCGTCGGCAAAGTACGGTTTTCTGATGAACTCGTCTATCATTCCTTCTTTTACGCCCTGCGCTATGTAGCTCTCCGCGTCTCTGAAATACCCGGTAAAGAGTATGACCTTGGCGCCGGGCCTTATCTTTTTTATCTCCCTGAAGGTGTCGAGCCCGTTCATTCCCGGCATCACCATATCCATGAAAACAACCGCGTAGTCTTTCTTTCTGGCCTCCTCCACCGCCGTCTTTCCGTCAATCGCGTAAGCGGCGTCGAACCCCTCGTCCTTCAGGATTTCGCTTATGCCGAGCCCGATGCTCTCCTCGTCGTCAACGATAAGCACGCTTGTCTTTGATTTTTTTTCCTTCATTGCCTCCTCCATTACGGTTTATACGGTTTATCGGGCGCGTAGCCGCATATAAAACAAACGGCAAGACTCGGACAAAATCCGGCCTGCCATGCCATAACAGCGAATTTTTCAAACCGGAACATATCGAAGATGCCGGACTAAAACAAGAGAGGCGGTTTTCGCGGTGGTTTAAAGTATATATCACCATAAGTTTCTGTCAAGCCCCTGCGCCGAAATGCGGGGTAAAGGTTTAACCCCTATTCCTTATTCCCCGCCCTTTTCCCCTGCCTTGACCAAGCAAGACGGCTTGTGTTAATTTAAGACGCGATGTATCTCTCTTGCATAAGTTTTGTTTTCGCAGGGCAGACCTTTAGAGCCTGCCCCCGCAATATTAAGCGCCCCGATGCCTCTGGATACGGGGTGCTCCGTATTGAAACATCGGAGCGGGGGTTCGCGTCTTTAAGCAAGGCTAAAGCCTTGCCCTACATGCATGCCGTAAAAAAGGTTATCCCCCGACCCACGCCGCTTGGCGTGGGTGCCCCGAAAGGGCGGGGTACCCATCCGGAGGATGGGTCGGGGGGGATTAAAGGCGCCCTTGCCGCCTGCCTCATTCCCCTCGTCTTTATTTTAAACTCGTGCACCCCGAATAACCCGTACAGGGCCGAAGAAAAACAAAAAAACGTGCTCTACTCGAGCTTCGAGGCTCCGCCAAAGCACCTCGACCCGGCCAAGAGCTACAGTTCCGACGAATACGACATATTGAGCCAGATATACGAACCAATCATACAATACCATTATCTTAAAAGACCCTTTGAACTGATACCTCTTACGACGACAAGAGTGCCTGAACCGGCCTACTTCGACCGTTTCGGGCGAAGGCTTCCTCAAAACGCTTCTCCCTCTGAAGTCAAAAAGGCGGTGTACGAAATAAAAATCAAAAAAGGCATCCTCTACCAAAACCACCCCGCATTCGCCAAGGCCAAAGACAACATGCCCCTTTACGCCGGGCTTAAGGAAAAAGACCTCAAGGGAATAAAAGAGATAAGTGATTTCCCGGTTACAGGCACGAGAGAGCTCACTTCCGACGACTACATATACCAGATAAAAAGGCTCGCGGACCCGCGGTTGCAATGCCCCATACTTCCGATACTCGAAAAATACATAGCCGGACTCAAAGATTACTCGGCCGCCCTCGCCGATGACCTTGAAAAAATCCGAGCCGAGCGCAAAAGGTTCATTGGCGCCTCGTACAACCAAACAACGGACGAGGCGGAAAACCCGATACTGCCGGACTACGACAAGCATGCTCTGGCTGGTGTCGAAAAAATAGACTCGCACACGTTCAGGATAACCCTTACGGCCAAATACCCTCAGTTCATCTACTGGCTCTCGATGCCGTTTTTCTCACCCATGCCGAAAGAGGCGGACATCTTTTACAGGCAAAGCGTCCTCGCGAAAAGAAACTTGACCCTTGACCGCTTCCCCGTAGGCACCGGCCCCTTCAGGATGGAATCCTACAAGCCCCAGATGGAGATGACCTTCGTCAAAAACGAAAACTTCCGCGATGAGCGATACCCGTCCGAAGGAGCGGAGGGAGACAAATCCGCCGGGCTTCTCGACGACGCGGGAAAACCCATGCCGTTCCTCGAAAAGATAGTCTTCAAACTCGAAAAGGAAGACATCCCGAGGTGGAACAAATTTCTGCAGGGCTATTACGACCTCTCGGGCATAACCTCCGACAGTTTCGATCAGGCCGTCACAATGGGGCAAGGGGGAAAGACCGAGTTGACCCCCGCGATGAAGGAAAAGGACATAGGCCTCCTCACATCCGTGCGTCCGGCCACGTACTACTCCGGCTTTAACATGCTCGACCCCGCAATCGGCGGCTATACGGAGGATAAAAAGAAACTCCGCAGGGCCATAACCATAGCCCTCGACCACGAGGAGTACATAGAGATATTCGCGAACGGAAGGGGCATGCCCGCGATGGGGCCGGTTCCTCCGGGCATCTTCGGCCGCGTAGAAGGCAGAGACGGCGTAAACCCCTTTATCTACGACTGGGACGAAGAGAAAAAGAAACCCAAAAGAAAAACAATCGAGGAAGCGAAAAGGCTTCTCTCGGAGGCAGGCTTTGAGAACGGCAGGGACGCTCAGGGAAGGCCCCTTGTCATAACCTTCGACAACCCCTATACCGGAGTGGACGCGCAGCCTCTCATAAACTGGTACGCAAAGAGATTCAAGCTCCTCGGCATAAGGCTCGAGAACAGAACGACCGACTACAACAGATTTCAGGAAAAGATGCTCAAAGGCAACTTCCAGTTCTACGCGTGGGGATGGAACGCCGATTACCCGGACCCGGAAAATTTCTTCTTTCTCCTCGCCTCCGGAAACAGCAAGGTCAAGCATCAGGGAGAAAACGCCTCAAACTACTCCAACCCGCGCTTCGACGAGCTTTTCCGTGAAATGGAAAACATGGACAATTCGGAGGAAAGACTTATTATAATTAAAAAGATGACGCGCATCCTGAACGAGGATTCGCCGTGGACGTGGGGATTCCACCCCGTGGCCTTCACGCTTTCTCACGGATGGGTGAAGAACCTTAAGCCGAACGCCATGGCCAACAACACCATGAAATACTACCGCGTGGACCCGGAAAAACGAAGCAGACTTCGCGAGGCGTGGAACGCTCCCGAGGTGTTGCCGATAATCCTCGCGATAATCTTTCTTGTATTGGCGAGCCTTCCGGCGATAATATCGGTTGGAAGAAAATTAGGGTTTCTAAAAAGGTAAAGATGGCAAGATACATCATAAGAAGGCTCCTCTACGCGATACCGATAATAATCGGGGTGAATATCCTCACGGGAATCCTCTTCTTCTACGTCAACACGCCGGACGACATGGCGAGGAAAATCCTCGGCGAAAAAAACGTGACAGCCGAGGCAATCGAGGGCTGGAAGCGCGAGCACGGCTACGACCTGCCGTTCGCGATAAACAGCGGCGAGGACGGAGTCGAAAAAATCACCCAAACCATCTTATTTCAGAAATCCGTCCCTCTCCTCTGGTTCGACTTCGGAACCTCGGACAGGGAAAACGTGGACATAAAAGAAGAGATAAGCCGGAGGATATGGCCGAGCTTCGCCGTGGCGCTGCCGACGTTCACGATAGGGATACTCGCGAGCCTCGTCTTTTCCATGCTCGTCGCCTTCATGCGCGGCACATACCTTGACGCGTGGGGGGTCGTGGCCTGCGTCGTAATGATGTCAATCTCGACCCTTTTCTACATAATAGGCGGACAGTACTTCTTCGGAAAACTCCTCAAGCTTTTTCCCGTGTCAGGCTACGATACCGGCATCCACTCGCTTAAGTTCCTCATTCTCCCCGTAGTCATAGGCGTCATAAGCTCCATAGGCGGCGGAGTAAGGTTCTACAGGACGGTCTTCCTCGAAGAACTCGGCAAGGACTACGTGAAAACGGCCCGCGCGAAGGGGCTGTCCGAGGCCGTTGTGCTCTTCAAGCACGTCATGAAAAACGCGATGATACCCGTCCTTACTAACGTAGTGGTGAGCATCCCGTTTCTTTTTTACGGCTCGCTCATCATGGAGAGTTTTTTCTCCATACCCGGACTCGGAAGCTTCACCATAAACGCGATAAACGCGCAGGACTTCGCCATAGTAAGAGCAATGGTTTATCTCGGCTCAATACTCTACATAATCGGGCTCGTAATGACCGACATAAGCTACACGCTCGTGGACCCGAGGATAAGATTCGAGTGAAAAACATATGCCGATAATACTCGCCACCGACTTCATAGTGTATCTCCTGTTCATAGGCGCCCTCTTTTTCGTCTCGCTCGCGATAAAAAGGCAAGGCAAGGCGTTTGACGTCTTGCGCCGCATAAAAGGCAACCGCCTCGCCGCCTTATCAACAATAGCGCTTGTAGCCTACGGTCTCATAGCGTTCTGCGACAGCGTAAGATGGCGCGACGCGATAACGGACGAAAAAGGCGTCGTCCAAAAAACCGAATACGGAAAAACCATCTTCAACCCCGAACCCCTGAGTATTTTAGACAGGGTTTTTATCAAAAAGCGCGAGGAAGTCGAAAAGACATTCTCCGCGCCTCTCGCCGACACTCTCTTTGTAAAAGAAACAATCGAACTCCCGGACGGCCCTACTATAAGAAACTACCCTCCGCTTAAATACCCGGGAACACATCTTCTCGGCACAGACAAGGTCGGAGGGGACGTGTTCTTCGCGGCTCTGAAAGGGATAAGAACGGGAGTCGTGATAGGCGCGGGCACGACGGTCGTCATGATACCCTTCGCCATACTCTTCGGGGTTCTGGCGGGATACTACGGAAAATGGATTGACGACATAATACAATACACCTACACCACCCTCTCCTCCATACCGGGCGTATTGCTCATAGTGGCCTTCATGCTCATATTCGGCACGGAAGGCTACCAAGGGGGAATCGTCACGGATAAAGACCTCGCCTTATCGATATTCGTCCTGAACGAGCGGCTTTTCTGGCTCTGCGTAATCATGGGCATAACGTCCTGGACAGACCTCTGCAGGCTCATAAGGGGGGAGACGCTTAAATTAAGAGAGCTCGAATACGTGCAGGCGGGCCGCGCCTTCGGCTCAAGCGGACTCGCCATAATATGGCGGCACATAGTGCCGAACGTCACGCACCTCGTTTTGATAACGATGGTATTGCAGTTCAGCGGCCTTGTTCTGGCCGAGGCCATACTTAGCTACATTGGCATAGGGGTGGGCGCGGAGACAGGGAGCTGGGGGAACATGATAAATAACGCCCGCCTTGAACTCAGCAGGGAGCCTTCTGTGTGGTGGAGCCTCGCCGGGGCGTTCGTCTTCATGTTCTGCCTCGTGCTTCCGGCCAATATCTTCGCGGACGCGGTAAGAGACGCGCTCGACCCGAAGTTCAGGGGCAAATGATAATGACGAAACTTCTCGAAATAAGAAACCTGAAGACCTATTTTAAAACTCCCGAAGGCATAAGCAAGGCGGTTGACGGAGTGTCTTTCTCAATCGAGCGGGGCGAGACCTTCGTCATAGTCGGCGAATCGGGTTGCGGAAAATCCCTGACGGCGCTTTCAATAATGCAGCTCGTGCCCGAGCCTTACGGCTATATAGCCGGAGGAGATATTCTCTTTGACGGAAGAAACATAATACCCCTCTCCGAGCCGGAAAAACGGAAGATACGCGGAGACCGCGTATCCATGATATTTCAGGAGCCGATGACCTCCCTTAATCCCGTATTCACCGTAGGGGAGCAGATTATCGAGGCCATAACGCTCCATCAGGGAAAGACCCGGTCCGAGGCCAAGACCCTCGCGATCGAGATGTTGGAGAAGGTAAAACTCCCCTCGCCGGAGGCCCTCGTGAACGACTACCCTCACAGGCTTTCCGGCGGAATGCGCCAGAGGGTCATGATAGCCATGGCCCTATCCTGCAGACCGGACGTGCTCATAGCCGACGAGCCGACCACGGCCCTTGACGTTACCATACAGGAAGAAATACTTAAGCTCATAGAAGAACTCAAAGAGGAACTGAAATCCTCCGTGCTTCTCATAACCCATAACATGGCGCTCGTCCGGCGCTACGCGGCGCGGGTCGCGGTCATGTACGCCGGGAAGATAGTTGAGCAGGCCGCGGCGAAAACCCTCTTTGAAAACCCCTTGCACCCCTATACCGTAAAACTTCTCTCCGCCATACCCGGAGCCGCTAAGAGGGGAAAACCTCTCGACACCATACCCGGCGCGGTTCCCTCTCCCACGGATTTTCCCGAGGGTTGCAGGTTTTCCGGAAGATGCCACAAAGAGATGACCGGGTGCGCCTCGATAGAGCCTCTGCTCGCGGAAAGAGAAGCCGGACATCTCGCCGCGTGCCACTTGCATGACACGGAGTTCATGAAAAAAGACTTTGCCATTCCGTTAAAAAGGGAATCAATCGAACGGGAAGAAAAATACCGGCCGCAAGCCAAAAAAGACAAAAGAACGCTTGTCGAAATAAAGGGCCTCAAGACCTATTTCCCGATTAAAAAAGGCATCCTCAAAAAAACTGTCGGCCACGTAAGAGCCGTGGACAACATAGACCTCTCGATTAAAAAAGGACAAACCCTCGCCCTTGTCGGAGAATCGGGATGCGGAAAAACCACGGCCGGAAAAACCATCTTAAAGCTCATTGAATCGAGCGGCGGGGAAATCTTGTTCGACGGAAAAGACATAACCCGGCTTTCGGGAAAAGACCTCTTGCGATACAGGCGCCTCATGCAGATAATATTCCAGGACCCCTACTCGTCCCTTAACCCGCGCATGAAGGCCGGCGACATAATAGAAGAAGGGCTTAAAAGCCTAAAGCCCGGCATGAATAAAAACGAACGGGCTTCGATTGTCGTAAAGACGCTCGGTATGGTGGGACTCGGCCCTGAGGCCGTAGACCGCTTTCCCCACGAATTTTCCGGCGGCCAGAGGCAGAGGATAGGCATAGCAAGAGCGATTGCGGTGGAGCCTGAGTTCTTGATATGCGACGAGGCCACAAGCTCGCTTGACGTGTCGGTGCAGGCCCAGATACTCAATCTTCTCAAGGCGATACAGAGGGAATTTTCTCTCTCGTTTCTTTTCATAACGCACGACCTCGCGATCGTCGAGTACATGGCCGACGAGGTGGCCGTGATGTTCGAGGGAAAGATTGTCGAAAAAGGCACGGTGGAGAAAATATTCTCAAACCCCGAACACCCTTACACGAAAAAACTCCTCGCATCCGTGCCAAGGATTGAGTAGATGCCGGCCTTCTCGCTTAAAAATATGGCGAAAACCCTGAAGAAGGAACTCAAGACCTACAGGCTCGTTATCTCGGACAAAAGGACGCCGCGGCTCGCCAAACTGTTGCTCGGCCTCGCCATTGGTTACGCTCTTATGCCATTCGACATCATACCTGATTTTATCCCCATAATAGGACACCTTGACGACGCGTTGATAATTCCGCTTCTCGTGATAATCGCGCTAAAGATGATACCGAAGGAAGTTATCGAGGATTGCAGGGAAAGAGCAAAGAGAGAAAGTCGGGAATAGAGCCGAATATCAGGCGAGACTTTTTATGACCTTTTCGAGTTTTTCCCTCACCTCAACGGCAAGAGGAGGCATGGCCGGATTATCCACCTTGCCTATGGACGTAACAGGGTCTATGGCCGCGACAATGGCCTTGCCTTTTTCGTTTTCATAAACTATGACGTTGCAGGGCATGAGAAGCCCTATCTCTTGTTCGAGGGTGAGGGCTTTATAGGCGTAGTTCGGGTTGCAGGCTCCGAGGATTATGTATTTTCCGAAATCCTTATCGAGCTTTTTCTTTATCGTGGCCTTCACGTCTATCTCGGTCAGGACTCCGAAGCCTTCAACCGAGAGGGCGGCCTTCACCTTCTCGACCGCCTCTTCGTAAGTCATGCCGGTATTTTTGGATATGGAGTATTTGGCCATGGGGTCTATTTTTTCTTCTTTTCCGTGTCCTGAAACACCTTGCCGGCGGCTATCTCGCGGAGCGAGGTTACCACGGCCTTGTTGTCGGATTCGACAAGATGCCTCGCGCCCTTGAGGATGTTCCTCGCCCTCTGGGAAGCGAGATGCACGAGGGTGAACCTGCTCGGAACTTTCTTCAAACAATCTTCGACCGTAATCCTTGCCATAAATTAATGCCCTCCTTATTTAAAAAATCATTATACCAGAACCGCGTCAAAATTCAAAGAGTGTTTTCATCCTGTGCTTGAGGAGGCCGGTTTTTATCCTCTCGGCCCTTATGATAGCCTTAAGCGACTCCTCTGATTCTTCGAGCTCGTCGTTTATTATGAGGTAGTCGTAAAGTTCCGATTTTTTTATCTCATCCACGGCGTTTCTGAACCTATTTTCCAACTCGCCTTCGGATATGCCCCTTTTAAAGAGCCTCTCCCTCAAGACCTTCATGGAAGGCGGCAGTATGAATATATAGACGCCTCCTTTTCTCTTGGCTCTAATCTGCTCGGCCCCCTGCACGTCTATGTCCATGAGCACGTCCGAGGTCTTGAGGAGTTCTTCCATATCCTTTGCCGCGGTGCCGTATTTCTTTCCGTGCACGGTCGCGTATTCCAAGAACTCGTTATTTTTAACCATGGCGTCGAAGCGCGCGTCGTCAACGAAAACATAATCCACCCCGTTTATCTCTCCCACGCGCGGAGCCCTCGTGGTATAGGAAACGGAAAACCCTATGTCATCGAAAAACTCCACCGCCTTTTGCGAGAGAGTGCTTTTTCCCGCGCCCGAAGGCCCGGAAACTATGAAAAGCATTCCTTTTCCCATAATCTTTTATTCTATGTTCTGGACCTGCTCCCTTATCTTTTCCAGTTCTCCCTTGAGTTCCACGACAATCATGGTCAAGGGAGCGTCCGATATCTTCGAGCCTATCGTGTTTATCTCCCGAAGGAGTTCCTGACACAGAAAATCAAGCCGCCTGCCCGTGGGCTCGGAAAGAGAAAGATACCTTCTCATCTCCTCCATGTGGCTCCTTAGCCTTGTGAGTTCCTCGTCCACGTTGGCGCGTTCGGCGAGGATTCCGACCTCCATGAGAAGCCTCTGCTCGTCCATGGCCTTGCCCGCGAGAAGTTCTTTCATGCTGTTCTTGAGCCTTTCCCTGAAACGGTCGATAATCTCGGGCGCCCTTTTCCCTATTCCGGATACGCGGAATTCCATGGAGGCCAGCCTTGCCTCTATATCCGCCCTTAACGCCTCGCCTTCCTTCTTCCGCATAAGAACGAGTTCGCTCAATGCTTCTTCAACCGCCTTAAGAAGAAGAGGCGCTTCCGTGTCCGCGCCGCCCTCGGCCCGGCACGAAGGTTTGAAAATATCTCTCAAGCCCAGTATCAGCCCCGCGTCCACGCTGCCGGTCACGCCGAACTTTTCCTTAATCTCGCGTTGGGCGTTGAGATAGCCCCTGACCACTTCGTGGTTGAGGCGAAGGCCGTTGCAAGCGGCCGTCTTCGAAATTACCGAAACCGTGAAAACGCCCCTTGAAAATCCCTTCTTTATCAAGTCCCTGATCCCCGTCTCGGACTTGGAGAACCTCTCGGGAATCCTCGCGTTCACCTCAAGATACCGGCTGTTCAAGGACTTGACCTCGACAAAGAAGTTCTCTTCCTTTCCCTCTTCGGACGAAAGACCGAAAACCGCGCTCCCGTATCCCGTCATGCCACTCGCCATGTTAAGCGCCTCTTCCTATGTTTTTGGCGTAAATGCGCCTTATCTCCCTGAGCATCTCGAGCATCGGAGCGTCCTTATAATCCGGGTAAGTCCACTCAAGCGGCCTGAAATCCTTGGCCTTATACGCGAGCGTTATCTCGGCGTACACGCCCTTATCCAAGTATATCCTGTGCGCGAAGTTTTTGCACGAGGCAAGCACCAGTTTTTCGAGCGTAAGATACCCCGGGTCTATGTTCACCCGCCTGTTGCCGGCTTCCGTGAGAAAACAATCCTCGATTCCGTTCGTAAAGGTCTTTATGCCCGAGAGTTCGCCCGGAGGCACGAGCTTTTCAAAGGCGACCATCGTCCTCTTGAGCCCTTTTCCCATCTCAGGCTCGTAGTAATCGGTGTAATTGAAATCACACTCTTTACTCTTGAAATCCGTTTCGCCGAACCTTTTCTTGAGCGCGCCAAGGGCCTTTTCCGCGGCGTCCGTTTCCGAAGAAAGCACGCTCACCACGAGTTTTACCGGTTCGATTTCAGCGGGCCTCACCGTAACCCCCTACCTAAGAAGTCTCGCGGCCGCTTTGATAAGCTCATCCGGAGTCACTACCGCCGTGCCGATTTTTTCAACGACAATCCCGGCCGCGAGGTTCGACATGCCGGCGGCCTCCTTGAAATCAGCCCCGGCCGCGACACTTAAGGCGAAAGTCCCGACCACGGTGTCGCCGGCGCCGCTCACGTCGAAAACCTCCCTCGCGACCGTCGGGATATGGGTCTCCGAGCCTTCCTCGAAAAGACTCATGCCGTGCTCCCCCTTGGTGATAAGAATGGCCTCGCATCCGAGTTTCGAAAGCAAAATCCTCCCTGCCTTCCTGAGGCTCGCGTCGTCTTTGATGTCAACCCCCGATGCGCGGCTCGCCTCGAGGTTGTTCGGGGTTATCGCGGTAAAACCCTTGTACCAAGAAAAATGCTCGACCTTTGGGTCGACTATGACGGGTCTTCCCTTGGCGAGGCGCCTTACCTCGTTTGCGAATTCCTCCGTAACCATGCCCTTCGCGTAATCGGATACGACTATGACGTCAACGCGTTTCACGGTCTTTTCGATGTACCGCAAGACCTTTTCCGCGACGGCTTTCGCGATACGGTCTTTTTCTTCCCTGTCGAACCTCACGACCTGCTGGTGGTGCGCTATGACGCGCGTCTTTACCGTAGTCTGGCGCCTGCGGTCGACTATTATGCCGTCCGATTCTATGCCTTTTTTAACGAGCATGCTCTTCAGTTTTCTTCCGTCGCGGTCATTGCCTATGACGCCCGTTGCGTAGACCTTCGCTCCGAGGCAACTTATGTTATTGACGACGTTCGCGCTTCCGCCGAGAAGCACGGTTTCTTTCGTAACCTGAACCACGGGCACGGGCGCCTCGGGAGAGATGCGCGTAACTCTTCCCCAGATGAAATGGTCCATTATGAGGTCGCCGGCGACCAAGACTCGCGCCTTGCCGAAACCCCGCACCAGAGAGGCCGCCCTTCTGTAACCCAAGAGTTTTTTCACGCCAAACCCTTTCTATCTATATGTTCTTTTTATACCATTCCATGGAAAGTTCAAGTCCTTTTTCAAAATCCACCGAAGGCTCGTAGCCTAAAAATTCCTTGGCCCTCGATATGTCGGCGTCGGAATGCCGCACGTCGCCTTTTCTTTCCGGCCCGTAAACGGGCTTTATGTCCGTTTCGAGAAGCGTTGCTATCTTTTTATACACGGCGTTAATGGAGACGGGTTTGGAACAGGCTATGTTATATACGCGGGGCATGTCGTCCGCCGATAATGACGGCGCGGCCAACGCGGCCAATATGTTCGCCTGCACGACGTTTTCGACGTACGTGAAATCCCTCGTGGTTTCGCCGTCTCCGTTTATCACGGGCGATTCTTTGGCGAGCAACTTTTTCACGAATATCGGAATGACTGCCGCGTACCGCGAATCGGGATCCTGCCTCGGGCCGAACACGTTGAAATACCTGAGCCCCACGGAATCCAGCCCGTAAACCCTGCGGAAGTTTTCCGCGTATTCTTCCCCGACGCATTTAGTCAGGGCGTAGGGAGAAAGAGGGCTGCCTTCCTCGCCCTCGACCTTCGGGAGTTTTTCGGAATCCCCGTAAACCGAAGAACTGGAGGCGTAGACGAATCTCCCGACCTTGTTTTCCTTGGCCGAGACGAGCATGTTCACCGTGCCCATGACGTTCACCTCGCTCGACGCGGCCGGATCGTCTATGGAACGGGGGACGCTCCCCAATGCCGCGTTATGCATTATGAAGTCAACTCTTCTTCCTGCCTCCACGCACGTAGGGAGGTTTCTTATGTCGCCGTGAACGAAGCGAAACCCCGAACCCGGTATATTGCGTTCCTTCATGAACGAATGCACGTCCTCGATATTCCTTCTTCTGCCGGTCAGGAAATTATCGAGAACCGTGACGTGTTGCCCGTTTCCAAGAAGCTCCATGACGAGATTGGAGCCTATGAAGCCGGCCCCGCCGGTAACCAAGAAATGGTATTTTTTGCCTTTAAGTCCGCTATAAATCATGAACCGCCTTTTCTTCTTCTGTCGAAAAGCTTAATATCGTGCCTTTTTATCCTTTCGGCCTTTGAAAGTACCTTTTTTATCATACTCTTGTCGTGTTTATCAAATTTGTTTTTGCCGAGATAGGCGTGGCCGAAGCGGCAGAGGTCGGTGATTGAAAAATTAGCCGTGTTTTTGGCGGAAAACACGAACTGGCCGAGGTCTTTTATAACCCATCTTTCGGCCGGCCCGTTCCTCTTCTGAACCCTCTGGACGTCCATGATGAAGATATCGTTTGCGGAAGGTGTTACGAAAAAATGCCCTAAATAAAAATCCTGATGATTAAAGCCCTTGCGATGAAAATCCTTGGCGACAAGGGCGATGCTCCTTATAAGCTCCCTCTTTTTCTTGACGCCCTCGATGCCTTGGCCGGCAAGGCCCGGTATGTAGTCTTCGGCGCGAACGGCATTGGACACCTCTTCGGTTAAGGTAAACGAAGCGGCTGTCGTTCCGAGGGTCCTTTCCTCGCCGTAGGCAACCGGTTTCATGGTGAGAAACCCGGATTCGGAAAGGAGTATCATCTTGTCCCACTCGTTCTTCGCGTCCTCCGGCAAAATACAAGGGCATACGCTTCTTAGGCGTTCCTTGAGCGAATGGCTGTGCCTTTTGAGATAAAAAACATTGCCTCGAAGGATAATCCTTGCGACCGACCTCGTCTTTTTCTTCTTTACGGCATCCCCGCCGCTATAGCCGAAAAGAGAGACAAAGGAATCGAACCCTTCGCTCTTCAGAAGCGAAAGATACTCCTCGTTGACGATAATATCGCGGTGTTTTACGAAACGCATAACCTATGTCGCGCCCGGTCCGAGCCTGTATATCACGAACTCCTTCCCGTCGCGGTCGCCGAAGGATTTTACCTCGCTCAAGGCGTTGTCGTTAAAATCCGTCACTGTCTCCCGAACCCCTGCCCTGTAATCGACGAGGTAGGCAACGGAATTTTCTTTCCCGTACTCAAAGAGTTCCTTTAACGTGAATTTGGCGTCTCTCGGCAGAGGGACGAATCTGCCCTCGGCGTAAAATGCCGTTATCGGCTTTCTGGATAATATCGAAATCCCCGCGCCCATGGATTCTTTTATGTAAAGTCCGGCCGCCTTTTCCGCCACCCTTTGTTTTCCGAGAGAGGCCATGCCGGTCAAAATCTCCGCTACGATCAAGATTACGGCGGAAACGGCCGCGATAGCCCCGCCGCGAACCTTAAAGATTCCCTTAAGCCATTCGTTAAAGTATATTGCGCCTTGCGCCGGGAGCGCAAGCGCGACAGGCATCATGTGGACGAGGTATCTTCTCCTCGGTAAAATCAACAGGCACACGAGCCAGTAAAACCCCGCCAAGAATAAAACAAACTTCTCTTCCCGTTTGAAACCTTCTTTTAAACGCTTGAAAAGATAAAGCAAAAAAAGCGCGAAGAACGGGTAACTCCACGCCTCGGGAAAATGTCGCGCGAACATCCCCGCGTTACCCTCTTCTATGAACCCGCCTCCGGCGAGGGATAAAACCGCATGAGCGGAAATCTTGCCCGTAAGCGAGACCGCGCCTGTCTTGTGATAAATAAAGACGAGATACGGCAACGCCATTATAATAAATACGGCCCATAAAGAAAAGAGGAGAATGAGCCTTTGATGCCACTCGGAGTTAATTTTGCCCGGCCTTTCAAATGCCGCGAAAAGCGTTATGGCGATAAGCGCGACCAGCCCGGCCGGTTTCGTAAGATAAGCGAAGGCCCCGGCTATTCCGGCCAAAAACATGATGAGCGGGCTTTTTTCAATCACCGCCTTAAGCCCGAGGAGCGCGACGATTGCCACGAGAAAATAATAAAGCGCCTCCGTAAGCACGTCCCCGGAATAACGAAGCATGTAAGGATGCGCCGCGACGAAGGCGGCCGCGACGAGGCCTGTCTTTTCGTCGAAAACTCTCCTGCCCAAAAAGTAAACAAGGACTGCCGTAAGAGCGCCGAAGACAAGAGAAACGAGCCTTCCGGCAAATTCGAAGTCCGGCACGACAAATGACGCGAGCCCTATGAGCGCGGGATAAAGTGGCGGACGCCGGACGTCCAAAGCGCCCATGTAATCGCCTGAGGAGAACGCCTTGGCGAGCCTGATATACTCGACGCTGTCTACGGCGATGACCTCTGTATTCACCGCGACGAAGAAACGAAGAATAAAGGCGAAAAACACGATTAAGAGAAGAACGCGGCAAGGCGAAAAAGTTCTTTCCAAGGCCAACCTCCAACCCACCCTTCGTCCGCTCCATCCGCTCCGCCTTAGGCGGACGGAGCGGACGGAATCTGCCCCCCGCGCGCGAGGATGTCAATAGGCGTTTTTATTTATGAAACCGTTCCAGACGGTAAGGAGAATTATCTTCATGTCAAAACTCAAAGACCAGTTTTCTATATAGTAGAGGTCGTGCTCCACCCTTTTCTTGATGTCCGTATCGCCTCTTAATCCGTTGACTTGCGCCCAGCCGGTAATCCCCGCCTTCATCTTGTGCCTGAGCATGTAGTTCCTTACGTTCTTCCTGAACCCGGCTATGAACACCGGCCTCTCGGGCCTCGGCCCGACAAGGCTCATGTCTCCCTTTAAGACGTTAAAAAACTGCGGCAATTCGTCGAGGCTCGTCTTCCTCAAGAAGGCGCCGAATCGGGTGCGCCTCGGGTCGTCTTTTTTCGCCCACACCGCGCCTGTTTCGTCTTCGGCGTCCGGGGCCATGGAGCGGAACTTGAACATGCTGAACGTATCCCCTCCGATGCTCATTCTCTCCTGAGCGTATAACACCGCTCCGTTTGACGTCGCCTTTATAAGCAAGGCTATGGCGCACATCAAGGGGGCCGTTATCGCTATCGCCACAAGGGCTATGGCGGCGTCGAACGACCTTTTTATCACGACGTCCCACCCGTATAGCGGCGAATCCTGAAGCGTCACCAAAGGAATTCCCTCGAACTCCTCGATGCCGCCCCGAAGCGTCATGAGTTCGTAAACGTCCGGAACGACTTTTATGTCAACCGCCTCGTCGTTCAGGTCTTTTACGACCTCCTTTATGCTCCCGTGGTCTTCGAACCCGAGGGCGAATATCACGTGGTCTATATCCCTCTCCCTTATGAGGCGCCTCATGTCCTTTAGCGCGCCGAGCACTTTAAAACCGCTTACGCGGGCGCCGACGTCTTCCCCGCGGACCGACACCAGCCCCTCGACGACAAGTCCGACATCGGGGCGCGACAAAAGCGCCGCGGCCACGGTAACGGCGACGGGGCCCGTTCCGGCAATCAACGCGTACCTTTGATTGAAACCTTTCTTCCGGAGCCTGCCCATGAAACTCCTCACCGCGAAACGCCCGGCGCTCAAAAACGCGACGCAAAGAGAACCGAACATCACGAAGACGAGCCTCGAGAGAGGGAACTGCTTCAGGAAAAACGTCGCCGCGACAAGCACCGTCACCAAAACCGCCACCGCCTTGATTATCAGGACAAGTTCGCTAAAGCGCGAAACCATTCTTTTGGAACGGTAAAAATCGAAATTCCTGAAGGTGATGCCCGCGACAACCGCGACGGGAACGAGAAAAACGAGATACGTCTCAAACGGCGCGATATTCCCGTATTCCCGCACGGGCAAGACATAAAAACGCAAATAATAGGCCGCCAGCCATGCGGCCGAAACAACGGTCAGGTCGCTTATGAAAAAAAGGTCTTCAAGAAATTGGCTGTTTTTCTTTAACATCTTCGCGGTCCTTTAAGCCGGCGTATTTTTCTTGTATGCGGGCGGCGATATTTTTCTTGAAAACTGCTTTGTCGAACTTCAGGGCGTACTCGCGTATGGACGCGCCATCGAATGAGCCTTCATTCTTCTCGAAGTAACGAACCGCCTCCGCGAGCGAACCGGGGGTCTGCTCCGCGAAAAAAAGCCCTGTCGGGACACTTTCTTTTACCCCGAGCGGCGCCACTGTTTCGAGCGCCCCGCCTTTGGCGTAGGCTATAACCGGCCTTCCCGATGCCATGGCCTCGAGCGGCGCGATGCCGAAGTCCTCTTCTCCCGGGAATATGAGGGCCTTGCACCGGGCGTAAAGCCCATTCAAAGCCTCGTTGCTCTGCCAACCCAAAAACTCGATATTTTTATTGGCCATCCTCTTAAGCCTCTTCTCGTCCTGACCCGTGCCTGCAATCTTGAGTTTCCTCCCTGAGTCGTTAAAGGCCTTTATCGCGAGGTCTATTCTTTTATACGGGGCGAATGCCGAGACAATAAGATAATAATCGCCTGTCTTGCCTGAAATGCCGAAGCCCGAGCAATCCACGGGCGGATATATGACGGACGAGCGTCTTCCGTAATATTTTTCTATCTTCTTCGCCACGTGATTCGATATGGCGACGAACTCATCGACCCTCGCGCTCGACGTAACGTCCCACATCCGCAAGTAATGCGAGAAAACCCCTATGGCCTTCCTTGAAAACCGGTTGCTTTCCGAAAAATACTCGCCCCTCATGTCCCACACGTACCTCATGGGGGTAAAGGTGTAGGATATGTGAACGGCGTTCGGCGGAGGTATCGCGCCCTTGGCCACGCAGTGGTTCAGGGAAACCACGACGTCGTAGTCTTTAAGCTCGAAACCTTCGACGGCCAAGGGATAAAGAGGAAGATAATAACGGTAAAATCTCTTTAAAAACGGAAGATTCTCCACAAAGCTCGTTTTTATAAACCGGTCTTCTATCGTTTTCGAGACGCTCCCCTTCACGTGAAAAAGCGTGTAAAGATGGGCGTCGGGATAGAGTTCGCAAAGACACTCCAAGACCTTTTCCCCTCCCCTCATTCCAATAAGCCAGTCGTGGATTATGGCTATTTTCACGCCCGAAACACCGCCTTTCAAAGAAGAGGTCGCCGCAAATTCGCCGGCGCTTTACGGAAAAAGACGCTCAGGCGCCGTTAAACGCCTGCCCCGACGCATCTTTTCTCACTCGTCTCCGAACACATAAAGACGTTTCGCTCCGCGAACGCGGAACTTCGCGGCATAACCTTCGAAAAACGCCCGCTTTGACGCTTCTGGGATTCCGTACCTTTTCATCTCCGTTGAGAACCGCTCGATATCGCGCTCCGCGCCGGACAAGGCAAGTTTTTTTTCGACCCTGCTTCCGTCTATGTCCGTGAAATAAAAAACCGGCTTGCCCCCCTCCTTCACGAGTATGTTGCGCCACTTCAAATCGCCGTGTAAGAAGCCCACCCCGTGCATCCTGCCTATCTCTTTGCCGAGGGCGAAAAAGAAATCCCCCTTTTCGGCATCATTCATCGTCATGTAACCGTTCCCGACAAAACGGCCGAGCGTCGCGGGGCAAGATGCCAATTCCGTTACCACGTAACTCTTCCTGAAAATTCCTCCGCGCTCCTCCATATACGCCAGCGGCCTCGGAACGTTCAGCCCCCTCAACTCCGCCGCGTAGGTATTCCTCCATTCCCTCACGCCCCTCCCCGCGCGGAAGATATTTTCGAGCGCGCGGAAAAAACCCTTCCCGTTGTAACGCTTAAGCAACGCCCTTCCCCCGCCCGGAAGTTCAACCACCGCGACCTTCACGCCGCATCCGTTCTTCAAAACCATCGCGGCCGGGCCGTCGAGAAACTCATCCGGCGCGGTCAGAAGCGCCTCCACCCCTTCTGTCCCCATCCGGTCTTTCTTCACGAAACCGGTGAGGGAGCCTGATTGCACGCGCGAAAAGACGTTATTCGCGCCGGTGCACTTGGCGGCTTTCTTTTTCCATATCTTAGCCGCGAGAAGACATGACTTCCTCTCTATTTCCTCCATAACGCCCCTGCGTTCCTCGCGCCTCAAAAGCCCCTCGGAATATACCTTGAAGAAATAAGCCCTGAGCGAATCCGCGACATTGCCCGCGAAATTCACGTTCAGGAGCGTGAGGTTCTTCCACCGTTCATCCGGGCCGAGGCGGCCATTGATGGAAACCCCGCCCAGGTCTATGAGATAAAAGGCGTAACGCCCGGCGTTTCGGCCTATGAGGATATTCCCCATGTGCAGGTCGTTGTGGATGACCCCGAGGTCGTGGAGCGAGCGGAAAAAGAGGGCGAAGTCTTTCGCGACCAGTCTCTTCTCGCCGCGGGAAAGACGCGAAAAACGCGTGAAGAAAAATTCTTTAAGGGTAGTGGCGCCTTCCACCTCGGACGTAACCATGAACTCCGTGCGAGCGCTTGGAACCTCTCCGTAGGTTACGACCCGCGACACGGGAACACCGATTTTTTCAAGGTCTTCGGCCATGCAAACCTCCGCCATCAGCGCCCTTGCCCCGAAAAGGAAAAGGACGCCCTTTAAAAGACCCCTGCAAAAAGAGCGTTTCAGATAATAGACGCCTTCTCCCGTTATAACCCTCCAGACCTCGCGCTTTCCCTCTATGCGCCTGACGCACTCGCCCCTTTCAAGAGACTTCATAATATCCTCTATCTTCGCCGAAGCGGGGGCATTGAGCCGCGGTAACGCGCCCTGATTTTCATCCATATTAAAAGACTCCTGTTATTTCCCTGCCTTTTCACGGATGGGGCGCGGCTAAGCGGAAGATGTGTTTCAGGATGAGG
>DASRUI010000068.1:0-35109 GCA_035655515.1 Thermodesulfobacteriota bacterium | reverse complement strand
CGATCTTTGATGTTTCTTTCCTAACTGCTTGAACTCTTTTCCGAAGCCCGAAACCTCACCTTCCCTACCCTTATCCACTGAACAAGGGGCCTCTTCGCCGGGCAAACAAACGAGCAACAGCCGCACTCGATGCAGGCCGTGCCGAGCCACTTTTTGAAATCATCCGTCATGCCGAGCCTTCCGCTGTCTCCGAGCCTGTACGGCATGAGGGCCATGGGACAAGCCTCTACGCACCTTGCACACCTTATGCACGGCCCGTACTCGAGGGGCTTTAGCCGGGCGCCCGAAAACACGGTAATCCCAGAGGTTCCCTTCACAACCGGAACGTCCAGGGTTTTCTGCGCTATGCCCATCATCGGGCCGCCGTTTACGACAAGAGTCTCCTGACCCTCTTCCATGCCGCCGCACTGCGCTATTACGTCCTCAAAGGAAGTCCCGACGCGAAGAAGGAGATTTTTGGGGGTCTTGATTCCGTTCCCGCTTATTGTAACGACTCTCTCTATCAGCGGCTTTCCGCAACGCATCGCCTCGTAAACCGCGACCGCGGTTCCGACGTTATTCACTATGACTCCCGCGTCGAACGGAAGCTTGCCGAGAGGAACCTTACGTCCCATCACGGCCTTTATGAGCATCTTCTCCGCGCCCTGCGGATACTTGGTCTCTAATAAAACTATCTTTATGCCCGGGGATATTTTCGCGACGGCCTTGGTCATGGCCTCGATGCATTCCGGTTTATTGTCTTCTATGCCTATAAAGCCGTCCTTTGCCCCGACGGTCTTCATTATTATCTTAAGCCCGGTTACGACGTCTTCGGGACGCTCGGCCATTAACCTGTGGTCGGCCGTGAGATAAGGCTCGCATTCGCACCCGTTGAGTATCACGGCGTCCAGTTTGGCGCCCTCGGGCGGAGAGAGTTTAACCCCTGTCGGAAACGCCGCGCCTCCGAGGCCCACGATGCCGGCCTCCCTTACCGCGGCCCTGACTTCACCGGGCTTCATGGCATCTATCGAAAAACCCTCTTTAGCGGGCCATTCCTTTATCGCTCCGCTTCCTTCTATGATGACCGACATGACCTTGCCGCCGCCGGGATACGGATAAGGCGTTATGTCTTTGACTTTGCCGCTTATGCTCGCGTGAACCGGGGCCGTAACAAAGGACTTGGCGTCCCCTATCTTTTGACCCTCTTCTACGTCGTCGCCCTTTTTTACGAGAGGCTCGCAGGGCGCGCCTATGTGCTGGGAAAGCGGGATTATGACCCGTTTCGGGAGTGCGGCTTTCTCGATTGATTTATCCGAGGCCAGTTCCTTATGATAAAGAGGGTGTATGCCCCTCTCAAAGGTTTTTGTCCGCATAAAGGTTTGTATAAACCGCTAAATAATATCCTATTTTATCTCATAAAGTCAATATTTTCGCTAGGCAAAAAACTAAGCCTCCTTTGCTATGCGTCTAATCCTCTTCTGCGTTTGCTCGACCGTTTCGACTCCGGTATTGAGTATATACGCAGGGGCCGAAGAAAAAAGCCCCTTAAAAAACCGCGCCTGAACATCCGGCCTTTTAACGAGAAGGTAGGGATTATAATAAGACTCCTTTTTGAATTCGCCTATGTTTCCCCCCGCGCCCGAGAGCACCTGATATTTGCCCTCTTCGAGTATGGCAAGGGCCTCGTCGGAGGTAAGGCTTACCTCGGGCGGACTCCCGGCGTCGCGCCTTAAAAGCACGACAGCCTTCACGACCGCTTTCTCCACGAATTTCTCGTATCCCCCTATCCACTCAGGGTCTATTATGGCTCTGGAATTGGCAAAGGCGCCGAAGTCTTCGTTAAGGACGTTTTCGCACTTGCATCTCGCTAAAAGCGCGCCGAGTTCGGGAAAACTCTTTACCATATCGGTACGGAGGTAAAACTTTCTTTCCGATATGTCGGCCATTGCGAGGCCTTTTTTATAGGTCAGGAATATCCAGTCGTCGGAGTGAATCTTGCCCTCGGAAAGCCTCATAAGCCCCCACGTGTGCGTGCTCTTGCCCGTGCCGGTCGGGGCAATTATAACGATGCCTTTTCCGTTAATCACGGCGCAACTTCCGTGTATGGAATGGACGTTGTGCTGTGTTTCCAAAACGTCGGCAACCATGCCTAACGCCCAGCTCTTGCACTGGCCGTAGTATTCGGTGTTTACGAAAATCGCGGTCCTTGTCTCGTGGTTATAATAGGCGGACGGCTCCATTCCGCCCACATTCTTAACCGCGTATATGACGCAGTGAGGCAGTATGACGCCGGTCCTCGGAGCCGGAAACCAGTTCTCCACCCAGAAATCGTAGAGATGAGCGGAATTGGTGTAAAGCCTTACGACTATGCCGTGGATATTGGCGTTCCAGTGGTAGGTCTCGAAATCCGAATCCAACTTCTTTTGCGCGAGAAGGACAAGCCTGTCCCTCTCTTCGCCGCTTATGTCCTTAACCGAAGGAGCCCTGCCCTTTACCTCGGTGATATAATTGGAAATCATCCGGGAAACCGCTCCTTCTTGTCATTCCCGTCCGCCAATCAATAAGACGGACGAACAAAATATTTGGTTCAAGCTATAAATCTGCACCCGCATAAATACATATAGGGCAAGGCTTTAGCCTTGCTCAAAAAACGCAACCCTTCCGCCTCAGGCGGAGGGTTGCGTTACAAAAAAACCGGAAGAATCAGGAAGCCGCGGCCTCTTAAGTCATCTTCCCCATCTTGTTGAGGAAATCCCCGACCGCGACCCTTACGACCGCGCTTAAGTCCCACTTCTGGTTGAGTTTACCGGAGTACTCGATTGCAAGCTCTTCCAATGCCTCTATCTGTTCCTCCTCGAGGCAAACCATGACGTCTTTCAACTCCTCGCCATGCCCGTGCGAACCATGCTCCGCCATAACCCTTACTTACCCTCCGCCTTCAGGGCATCTATTCCGGCTCTTGCGTCCTTAACGAGCGGACTATCGGGATAATCCTTCACAAAAGCTTCGAGCTTAGCCAATGCCTCGTCCTTATTGCCCTTTTCCGCGGCGTCATACGCCTCGGTAAATCTCTTTATCTCCTCGTCCTTTGTCGCTGACTCCTTCCAATAAAGCTCGTCTTCCTTAGTTGTCTGCTCCGCGCCCTTTACTCCGACGACGGCGGTTGCTTGGGGCTTTTCCGCCTTGGATATGACCTTAATCTTATACGCCATTGACTTGAGCCACGAGCTTGCCGGCGAATCGGCGGAATAAGCAAAACTCTGCATCGATACCGCGAACACGAAAAACGCGCCCAATAAGACCATTTTCTTTTTCATAATCCCCTCCCCTTACTTTTTGATTTCATCGTAAATTCCCCCGTAGGTTTCTTTGAGCTTGGAGTCAATGGACAGCGCCTTTTCAAAAGCCGCGGCCGCTTCCCTCGATGCTTCTTTCTTCAGGTACGCCCTCGCGAGATTCACGTAAGTTCCGGCGTCGTCCGGTTCCGACAAAGAGGCTTCCTTATAGTATTTTATGGCGGTGTCGTAGTCTTTCTTGAGAAAATGTATGTTGCCGGCGTTATTCAAAAGCGTCGCGTTTTTGTCCATGTCCATGAGTCTCTTTGAAACCTCGATCGCCTTATCGAGCATGCCCTCGAAGGCGTAAAACTCCATAAGTTCCATGAGCCCGTAATAACCGCCTTGTTCGAGGTGCGAGGCTATAAATGAGGCCCTTTCCTTCTCCAACCTTTCGAGCTCTCCGGGGAATTTCGATTCTATGTCGTCCTTCGACACCTTGTCCTTGAAAAGCGCCGGAGGCAGGTTCGGGGACTTATATGTTTGCATCGCCTCGCTTAAATCTATTATCCGGGTCTTTTCTTTCTCCTTCGAATAATTCTCGACCGCCTTTTTCCACGCCTCGGTAAAAGAAGACCCGACGAGCGTCGTCTCGACCGGAATCCAGATGGTTCCGTTAAAAGGTATGTAGGTTTTTTCGGGGAATCCGAATTCGGCCTTATCCTGCTCGCTCGCTTCGGTGTCGAACATCATGTATATATGTCCCGGCGCGTCGAGGAGTTTCGTCCTTACGCCAAGGGATTCCAACGCCGAAGAATAAAGGCTCGTCAAATCGTCGCAATCGCCGACCTTTCTCGAAAGCGTTTCCCTCGGAAACTGCACGAAGTCAACCACGTTCGCAAGGCCGTAAACCACGCTATAGGGATTATTAGGGTCTTCCATGTACTCGAGCCCGAGTATGCCCATGGCGGCGAATATCGCCCGCGCCTTGACGATGTTTTTATTGAGCCTGGCCGCTCTGTAGCCTCCGGCCGCGGAAGTGGCGAATCCGGAAATGACCGGGTCTTTCGGAGTTATGAAGGACGCTATCTTTCCCTTATCGTCCCAAACGAGGGCGTGCTTTTCGTAGACGTATATCGGGTGCGCCTTCACCACGGTTTTTTCGACGCCCGCGTCGAAGTACGCCACCTTTACCTCGGACTGGACAAAGGTGTCGTCCGTCATGTCCACGACCGAGCCGTTGAAAACGATATTAAGCGGCTTGGTCACTGTCCCCCCGGACGGCAACTCTCCTATTTCCGTCTCCGTCGGATAATCGGTATAATCCTTTATGAAAAGAGAGACCTTTACGCTCCCGAAGGGCTTCGGGGTGTTGTTCTTGAGAATAATCTCTCCAACCGGGTTTTTGGCGTAGGCCTTGTAGCCGCTTGAAAACACCTCGTTTGTTTTTATCGACACCTCCAGAGGAGGCAGGCCTGAGGCGAAACCCTGCACGTCCTTTTCCATGCCGGATACGGCCGCGGCGAGTGCGTCGTAGAGCTTTTCGTAGGACTTCCTTATTGAAATCTCGATGCCCTTGTCCTCGTTTATGTGAACCATCGAGGACTTGCCCTTGAGTTCGGTTATCGCCTTTCCGGTCGCCGCGTTATAGACAGTAAGAGTTACCGGGGCTTCTATGTTTTTGAATTTGCTGCCGAGGACTCCTTCGGACACCTTCGGCTCCTCGAACGCCTCTATCACGATGGCCACCATGCCGGCCTTCTCGCCGAGGGCGTAAAAATCCCCGCGTCCCAGATCTTCCACGACGTAACCCCGGCCTTCTATCTCGCGGATGAATTCCTTTCTGCTCAAGTCCGAACCCTTCCTCGTAAGGACGCCCACGCGCGTCCGTGTCTCGAGTTTGGAAGCGGCGACGAGGTCGCGCATCTTGCCGACGTCAACGAATACCATGTATATTACCTCGCCGTCGTCCTCTGAAAGCACCTCTCCGCCGAGGAAGTACGCCTCCGGAAACGCGAGCACCTTATCCTTGAAAAAGCCCATATCCTTCACGGTCGGCTCCGGCACTATGGCGTAAAAGGCCCTCTGGAGCGCGATATTTTCGACGGATTTGGAAATCACTCCCAAAGAAAGGCTTCCGCTCTTGTTCACTGTCTTTATGAAAAACGGCTGCGCCTCTTTTACCCGTCCGCCTAAGGCGGAGCCGGGAATTACAGCCGAAGGATTTACCATGCGAAGCACATAACCGCTCAACTCGTCCGTCCTGCCTTCGAGAAGTTTCAGGGCGAGAGCCGAATCCCCCGCCTTCCATGACGCGTACGCCATGAGAGGAACGAATTTATCCTCGAAAGAAGACCCGGCAAGTTCGGGGTAATGATCGAGAACCCCGGCGAAATCTCCCTTAAGAGCGGCCCGGGCGACGTAGAGTTCAATCTCTCTTACGCTCTTTACCGGAACTTCGTCGACTTTAGCCGGAACTTCCCCGGCCTCGAGAACGCTTACGGCGCCAAGCAAAATCAGCACGATAAAAAACATCGGCATTAAACATTTAAAAAGTGTTTTTCCCACTGCCTTCTGTTCCCCCTCGCCCTGCCCTTTTAAAGTCTTCCTTCCATAAGAAGCGCGTTTATCTCTTCTTCCATGGGCTTAACGGGCAATCCCTTTTTCTCGGCTATGAACATGGCCTTTGTCATATTCTCCACCGCGCCCTTGAAGTTGCCTTTGGAAGCCATGTCCTTGGCTTCTTTAACGAGACGGATTTCGGGGTTGGAGAAGAGTTTCTTTAAATCCGCGCCCATATCGTCCACAACCTTGGCCTGAGCGGTCTTCAGAAACTCGTTGTCGGCAGGGACGTTCGCGACCTTCGAGGCTATCTTCAAATCCCCTATCTCGACGCCCTCCGAGGAATCGTCGGCGGCCTCGATTACTTTTTCAGCCATGCCCGAATACACCACATACCCGCTCGCGTTCACTATCCTGTAACCGAGGCTTACGGTAACGGTCTTCCTGGCGGCGCTTACCTTGTACTTGATGTTCTCGTAAACAGGCTCCTCGACGTGCATCGGCGGCTCGTCCCCGAACTTTCCCTTTGATACCCATCTTTCGTATTCCGGGTTGGATACTTTCTTCGAGTCCGTCTTCGCCCGGACGGTCTTAAAGCTGTCGGTAATCGTCGAATCCACCCTGTAATCGACGACGTCTCCTATGAGGAGATAATCCGCGTCTATGAGCTGCAAAAGCCCCTTGTCGAGTTCCCCGCCCTGAAGCGCCTTGACTTCCGACTCCTTCAAAAGGGCCTCCGTGGCCGTCCTCTCGAGTATCCTTATATCGTTCGAGAGTTCCTTGTAAAGGAAGTGGAGCGTATGGGACGTCATTGTCTTCCCGGCGTCGGGATTATACGTAGGCCCGCGAAACGGTATCACGGCGAGAGACGTCATTGCCTTTTTTCTTATCTCGGCCTTGAGTTCTTCCTTCATTGCCGGGATGTCGGGATAATCAGGCTGTATCTTCGATACGGCGTCCATGTAGGCGTAGGCAAGCCCGAAGTTGCCGCCGGTTTTCTCTTCCTTGCCCTTTACGAAGAGTTCGTTTATGACCCTCGATATATCCTGATACGGCACGGCTACGCCCCTCACCCTGTCGCGCGGTATCTCCTTCATGACCTCTATCGCCGTTATGAAGAACGCTCCTCCGGCCAAAGGACTTCCGTTGGAGGCCGAATCAACGCCCTTCGAAAAAAGATGTTCCGCGTGAGACGACCTTGCCTTTACGAGTCCCTCCGTCGCCTCAGCGGTCTTTTTATAACCGAGCGCGCCGCCGTAGTGTCTTATCGCCTTGTCCCAATCCCCTGCCTTGAAAGAGGCGTCCGCCTCTTCAATGTGAAATTCGTAGGTGTCCTTTGCCGCGGCTTCCGCCAATCTTTCCGGCGCGTCTTTATGCCCGGGGGAAATATAAGAAACCTCTTCGAAGGCCCTGTGGGCCGACTTCCAATCTTCCTTCAGGGCGGCCGTTACCCCTTCTTCGTAAGCCGCGGCGAGCGCCTTGTCGGCGAAATCCTTGAATTCGCCTTCAACGCCGGAGTCGAGCGAATACAAAAGCCTCATAGAATCGAACGCCTTTATTCTTTCGCCCTGCTTTTCGAACTCCACGGCTTCTTTCCTCGCCTTATCCGCGGCAAGAAGCGTCTTTTTGATTTCTCCTTCCAATTCCGAAAGTATCTTCGAGACGTCCGCCGACCGGTCGAGCGCATTTATTCCGGAGGCCTCGTCCTTGAACTCCGAGATTCTTTTTAACGAAAGAGGTCTTTTTTCTTCGATGAGGGACGCCTTCAGACCGGCCAATTTTTGCCCCGCGTACTTGCTCGCGACCGAGGGCATCTCCTTACAGACAGGCTCGTTCGGCCGTCCGGCGCATACGTCCTTTAATATGCCGTAGGCCTCTTCGTAACGGAACGCCTTCAATGCCGCGTCATAAGACTCCTTATACGGGGCCGCGGCGCATCCGGCCAAAAGATAAATCATAAATACGGCAAATAAAACATCCCGCGCGCGAGTCGTCATTTAGATTAGTCCCCTTTCTTCTTGCGAATCTTCCTGCCCTTGGCTTCCCTTATCCTCTTGAGTTTCCACTGCCTGTGCTTATTGATTATCGTCAGGACCTCATTCGGGTCGTCGGTGATTTTTATGATGGTCAAATCCTCAGGCGATATGGTGCCGTATTTTAACATGTTGTTTCCCATGAAAGCCAGCACCGGCTTCCAGTACTCGGTGCCGAAGAGTATCAAGGGAAAAGGGTGTATCTTGAGAGTTTGTATAAGCGTAAGGGCCTCGAAGAATTCATCGAGGGTTCCGAAGCCGCCCGGCATGCAGACGTATCCGATGGCGTATTTTATGAACATGACCTTTCTGACGAAAAAGTATCTGAACTGGAGCGATTGGCTCTGAAACGTATTGGGCTTTTGCTCCTTGGGAAGGGTTATGTTCAGGCCTACGGATTTTCCCCCTCCCAGAATCGCGCCTTTGTTGGCGGCCTCCATGATGCCGCCGCCTCCGCCGGTGATTATGGTGTAGCCGTTTTCCGCGAGAAGTTTCGACACCGCGACCGTCTTCTTGCAGAACTTATCCCTCGGAGTAAAACGCGCCGAGCCGAATATAGAGACAGCCGGCCCTATGTTCGAGAGTTCCTCGAAGCCCTCGACGAATTCGCTTATTATGCGGAATATCCTCCACGTTTCCTGTCCTTTCAGGTCTTCAATCGGCATCGCTCGTCACTCCCATTCAATGGTGCTCGGCGGCTTTGAACTTATGTCGTAAACGACCCTGTTCACGCCCCTCACCTCGTTTATTATGCGCGAAGAAATATCGGCCATCACCTCATATGGAAGCCTCGCCCAGTCCGCGGTCATGCCGTCCGTGCTATCGACAGCCCTCACAGCCACGGTATTTTCGTAAGTCCTCTCGTCTCCCATTACCCCGACCGTCTTTATTGGCAAGAGCACGGCGAATGCCTGCCAGAGCTTGGTATAGAGGTTTGCCTTTTTTATCTCCTCCAATACTATGGCGTCCGCCTCGCGCAGTATCTCGCACCTTTCCGGGGTAACCTCTCCGATTATCCTTATCGCGAGGCCCGGCCCGGGAAAGGGATGGCGGTTTATTATCTCCATGCCTAATCCCAACTCCAAACCCAAAGCCCTCACCTCGTCCTTAAAAAGCTCCCTCAAAGGCTCGACGAGTTTAAGTTTCATCTTTTTTAAAAGCCCTCCGACATTGTGATGGCTTTTGATGGTGGCCGACGGCCCCTTGAATGAAACGCTCTCTATGACGTCCGGATAAAGAGTGCCTTGAGCCAGAAACCCGACCGCCTTTATCCTCTTTGCCTCGTCCTCGAAGACCCTTACGAACTCGCCTCCGATGACCTTTCTTTTCTTTTCCGGATCAGTAACGCCTTTTAATCTCTTAAAGAATCTCTTGGAGGCATCAACCTTTTTTATGTTGACCTTGAAGTTTTTCTTCAGGGTCGAGTAAACCTTATCGGCCTCGCCCTTGCGTAAGACCCCGTTATCAACAAATATGCAGGTGAGCCGATTTCCTATGGCCTTATGCACTATCGCGGCCGTAACGCAGGAGTCAACCCCGCCGCTTATGCCGCAGACTACCTTTCCGTCTCCGACCTTCTCCCTAATCTCTTTTATCGAACTCTCTATGAACGCGCCCATTGTCCACGTTGGAGCGCATCCGGAAACCTTGAAGATAAAATTTCCAAGCATCTTTGCTCCGAGCGGCGTGTGAACCACCTCGGGATGAAACTGGACCCCGAAGAACCTTCTTTTCGAATCCTTTATCGCGGCGATTGAGGAATTTTCGCTCCTCGCGATTATCTCGAAGCCTTCGGGCGCCTCCTCGACCCTGTCGCCGTGGCTCATCCAGACCTTTACCCGCGCCGCGCCTAAGCCTGAAAATAAATCGCTCGTATCGGATATATCGAGATAAGCGGGCCCGTATTCCCTTTTCTTGGACCTCTCGACCCTGCCGCCGAGGAGTTTGGACATTAACTGCATGCCGTAACAAATCCCCAGGACCGGGACATTGAGAGAGAAAAACTCCTTGGGAAGCACGGGCGCGCCTTTGTCGTAAACGCTCGAAGGCCCGCCCGAAAGTATGACTGCCTTGGGAGAAAAAGATTTTATAAACTCCTGCCCGACGTTATAGGGATGTATCTCGCAGTAAACCTTCGCCTCCCTCACCCTCCTCGCTATGAGCTGGGTGTACTGTGAACCGAAGTCGAGTATGAGGATTTTTTGGGAATGGATGGACATTGGTCAATTTACCTTCTTTGTTTGCCTTATAATTGCCTTTATTTCTTTCAGCAATCCGGGAATTTTATCGTTTATGACAGACCATACAAGTTCCCATTTTATGCCGAAATAAAAATGGGCAATTTTATCCCTCATTCCGGCTATATTCTTCCATTCAATATCTTTGTGCTTGTCTTTTAAACCCTTTGATAGATTTTTAGCGGCCTCTCCGACAATCTCAATATTGCGCAAAACCGCATCCTGCGTCTTTTTATCCTTCAGGAACTCCTCATAATCCAGCCGGGCGGTATAATCCGTGACTCTTTCCATCGCCTCCTTCATGTCCAAGAGAAATTCCTTATCTCCCCTCTTAGACATACACAACGCTCCTTTCGATTTCTTCCTTGACGCCTTTAATTCTTATCGTCTTAACGCTGTCAGGGGTAAGAATATCGACTTTTCTGTCAAACAATCTTTCGACATATCGGGACAATCCCATGAACGCATCAAAGAGTCCTTTGAAATTTTCGCCGTATATCGCCATGTCAAACTCCACAACGAAGTCGATGTCGCTGTGTTTATTCTGTTCTCCGCGAAGATAAGAACCAAACAGGCCTATTCTTTTCACGCCGTATTTCTCGAGGGTTGCCCTGTTCTCCCTGAGCGTTTCCATTATTTCTTTTTTTGTAAGAGGTTTGTGCTTCATTTTATGACCTCCGTGACTACTATATTAACGCCTATTTTCTTTGCGTATTCGTCAACCGACCTTGCTATATCGTGTGTCGCTGAATAAACCAGAAAACAAATTTCGCTCAATTCCTTTGGGGAAAGATTTACAATATCGCCCAATTTATATTCGATTATTCTCTCTTTAAAATGAACCCTCAGGCTTCCACCATCTTGCAATAAAAGTCCTCCCTCTGGTATAGTATATTTCTCACCATTCGGTGTTTCAATACATATATCAACAGCCCACCAAATAAGTCGGAAAGATTCTTCGCCTCTTAAATCTTCAGTCCCGACCATGCCCTTTCTGTGGGTAATACAATTTCTTGCCTGATTAATACTCCCAAGATATTTTTCCTTATCTGATGTTACGCTAAACCTATTCTTTAAGGTTTTCAACTTATCTTCTACGCCTACTTTTTTGAAATTTATGCCAAATTTGCGGGCGTCATTGCTGACAATTCGTTCTTTATTAGTAGCCATCAATAAACATGACCTATGCACTTCATCAAGGAACAAACAGAAAGATTCGACTATTTCTGTCAAACCATTAGATATAACCCACTTTTCAAACTCTTCCTTAATATGGGCAATGCTTTTATCATCAAGTTTATCTGAGATTATACTGAATGCCGAATCAGATAACTGATACTTCTTGAATTGCTCGTCTCTCGCAGCATTTACCCCTAACCCCATAAAAGCAGATGTACGCCTTATGCCTCGATGAGCAATATCCTTCACTTTATTAATATCGATAGTTATATCCTCCATGTCTCTAACAATCCTAAGTGCTCACTCGGAATTCTCTTCCCCCCTAAACTATCTCCACCCTGTAATTCGGCGCTTCTTTGGTTATGGCGACGTCGTGCACGTGGCTTTCGCGAAGCCCGGATGGCGTAAGACGGACAAACCTCGCCTTTTTGTGAATCTCGGGAATGGTTCTGCACCCAAGATACCCCATGCCTGCCTTAAGCCCTCCGACCATCTGAAATATCGTCGAGGAAAGAGGCCCTTTATGAGGAACCCTGCCCTCTATTCCTTCGGGGACAAGCTTAAGCTCGCTCTCAACATCTTCTTGGAAGTATCTGTCTTTACTACCTTTTTTCATGGCCTCTATGGACCCCATGCCCCTGTAAATCTTGAAAGTCCTGCCCTGATAAAGCACTGTTTCACCGGGGCTTTCTTCTGTTCCGGCAAACAACCCTCCTATCATAATCGAATGCGCTCCGGCGGCAAGGGCCTTTGTAATATCTCCGGAGAATTTTATCCCTCCGTCCGCTATGACGGGAATGCCGGATTTTTTGGCCGCGCTCACTGCCTCCATGATTGCGGTTATCTGCGGCACTCCTATGCCCGTGACAATCCTCGTGGTGCAGATGGAGCCCGGCCCTACCCCCACCTTTATCGCGTCAACACCGGCCTTTATAAGGGCAGTAGCCGCGTCCTTTGTGGCGATATTCCCGGCGATGAGTTCGCAGTCGAATTTTTTCTTTATCGCCTTAATTGCCTCCAAAACCCCTTTGCTGTGTCCGTGCGCCGTGTCAACCACTATGCAATTGGCTCCGGCCTTCAAGAGTTCTCTTACCCGCTCGTCCCTGTCGAACGACACGCCTACCGCCGCGCCCACCATAAGGCGTCCGAACCTGTCTTTGCAGGAATTCGGGAACTTCTCTCTCTTCTCGATGTCAGTCATGGTGATAAGACCTTTGAGCCTTCCCTTACTGTCAACAACCGGAAGCTTTTCAATCCTGTGGCGGTGCAATACGGCCTTGGCCTTTTCAATGGAGGTGCCCGGCTTTACGGTTACCGGATTTTTCGTCATTATCAAAGAGATTTTCTTTTGCCTGTTGTCCTCGAACCTGAGGTCCCTGTTCGTCACTATGCCGACAAGGTATCCGTTCTTGACTATCGGAAAACCGGATATGTGCTCTTTTTTCATGATGTCGAGGGCGTCGCCGACGCGCTGGTCCGGGGAAAGGGAAAGCGGCTTCAAAATCATGACGGATTCGTACTTCTTGACCTTATCCACCTGAGCGGCCTGCTCTTCGACAGAGAGGTTTTTGTGTATTATGCCGATTCCGCCTTCCTGCGCTATGGCTATCGCCATCCTTGATTCCGTAACGCTGTCCATGGCGGAACTTATGAGAGGAACATTGAGCCTTATGTTATTCGTGAGTTTGGTGGAAACGTCAACGTCCCTCGGCAAAACCTTCGAGAACGCCGGCTCCAGCAAAACGTCGTCAAAGGTGATGGCTGTTTTTATCTCTTTCATGGCGTTTACGAGCCTCCTTATATGGTTGCGTCTTTACGCAGGGCTAAAGCCCTGCCCTACGTTACGATATTAACAGACGACATCTTACCCAATAAAACTCCCTCCAAAAGCCCCGCGTCGCTTACCCTCATCGTGTCGAAACCGAAAGATTCCATGACGATAACGGATATGGCCGAACCGGGTATGATTAAATCTTCCCTGCCCTTTTCAAGGCTCAATACCTCTGCCCTCTCTTTTAACCCGAGGCGCAAAAGGTCTTTGTAAATCCTCTTTATGTTGCCGAGCCTCAAGACATAATTGTTTATGAGAGACTTATCGTAAACCTTCAAGTCCTGCTCTATGGCGGCGAGGGTCGTGACCGTGCCGGCGGTGCCGACGAGTTCGACTCCGGCTTCCGAAGAGCACTTCCCCGCGTCAACTCCGTCTTTTTTCATCCTCTCTTTCAAGGCTGTAATGACGCCCTTTATCTCTTTTTCCATCCGGGCGATTTCGCTTTCCGCGGGAGGATCGCTTTTTACGAACGTCTCGGTAAGATGCACGACTCCCAAATCCATGCTCCAAAGTCCTATGGCCCTGTCGCCTCTCGCGAGTATGAACTCGGTGCTTCCCCCGCCTATGTCCATCACGAGGCGGTCGAGTTTAATAGGCTCCACAGCGGAAAGAACCCCCGTAAGGGAATACGCGGCCTCATCGCTTCCGGATATTACCGACACCTCTATGCCTGTTCTTTTCCTTACCTCTGCGACAAAAGCGGCTCCGTTAACCGCCCTCCGGACGACGCTTGTGGCGACCGCGTAAACCCTCTCGAACGCGACGCCGTGCTTATCCAGAATCTTTTTAAAATCACAGATTGCCGAAATGGTTCTTTCAAAAGCCTCTTCCGGAATGCCTCCCTCGACGGTATAACCGCCGCCGAGCCTTGTTATCGTCCTTTTGTAGGCAATGGTTTTCAACCCGTTGCCGGGAGACACTTCACCTATAAGAAGCCTCAAGGTATTGGTGCCTATGTCTATCGAGGCGCATCTCATTCTCCTTTCGCGCCTTCTTTCAAATAGTTTTGCGTATACTCCATGTAGTTTTTGGCGGACTGTAAAATCCTCGCAACCTCTTCGTCCTTTAATTGCCTCACTACCTTTCCCGGTGAGCCGAGGACAAGGCTTCTCGGCGGGATTTTGGCGTTTTCCGTAACGAGCGTAGCGGCGCCAATTATCGAGTCCTCGCCGATTTCGGCGTTATCGAGGATTATCGCCCCCATGCCTATAAGGCACCTGTCTTTCACAACGCACCCGTGAAGCACCGCGTTATGGCCTATGGTAACGTCGCTTCCTATTATAAGGGGGTAAGTATCTTTCGTGACGTGAAGAACCGCATTATCCTGAACGTTTGTCCTCTCTCCGATGCGTATGTAATGGACGTCGCCGCGGACCACCGCGTTGAACCAGATGCTCGAGTGCGCGCCGATTTCAACGTCTCCGATTATGCGGGCGCCTTCCTCTACATACACTGTTTCGTGAAGTTTAGGGGTAATGCCTTTGTAGGACCTCAACATGGGAAGAGACTCCGTAGTCCGGGACTCGCGAATTCAGATTTAAAATGTATCAAAAACCTTCCCTTTATGCAACGGCAGGAATAATCCGCCTCCTCTCCTCCGGGGGAAAGGGAGAAAAATAATTAAAACTTACCGTAAGTTCGAACCCGAAGCCTCGATTTTAAGAGTCTTCCCGGTTTTTTCCGTAACCTTAAAAAGCTCGGACTGCCTGAGCCCGACCACCCACAAAACATCGTCCCCCGCCGTAATGACGGGCAATTCACGCCTTCCCGCCATTGGCACCTTTTCGTCCGCGAATATGTCTTTCAGTTTCTTGTGTCCTTTCATGCCGAGCGGCGCCATCCTGTCGCCGCGCCTGAACGTCCTTATCTTAAGAAGACCGGCCAAACTTTTGAAATCGAAATACGCGGTCGTCAATCCCCCCTGACCCCCCTTTCGGGGCGCCCGACCCACTCTCCGAGTGGGTACCCCGAAGCGGCGTGAGTCGGGGGGGAACCGCTTATCCGAAGAAAAATCCTTGGGCCTCTTGTTCATGACGGTCGCTGTAAACTCGAATTCCCCGAACTTAGTCCTGCCCGGCGCCTTGAGGCGGACTTCACTTTTCCGTTGAGGCGAGTTCGGTTTTGTCCTCGACACGAAAACCTTATCGTATTCTCTTCTCGCGTAAAGCCTTTCATGGAGTTTAATTATCGCGTTAGGCCTCGCGCCTCTTGCGAGCGACAGAAAATCCTCCACCGTGCGGGCATACTCTTCCTTATCGCCCTTTGCCTTTATCGAACGCGTTGCCGTGAGAAAAACCCTCGCGCCGATTGCCTCGTGAAGAGAGAGGAGCTTTTTCCTGTCGAAGACGACAATGCCTCTCCCTTGTTCGATGACAGTCGAAAGATACGCCGCCTTCGCAGTCTCCTCGATAAAGGATTCGTCCCTTTGGAGCACGGCTTGAGTCCGGAGGACGGTATCTTTTATCGCCGGGTTATAGCGTCTTTCGATAAACGGAATGAGTTTAAGACGTATGCTGTTCCTGAGATACTTACCGGTCCTGTTGGTCGAATCCTCGACATGACGCACGCCTTCTTTTTTAGCGTACCTTTCTATCTCGACGCGCGATGTTTCAATAAGAGGCCTCACAAACAGCCCCCTCTTCGGAGGTATTCCGCAAAGACCCTTAAGGCCGCATCCCTTTAATACTCTCATGAGAAACGTCTCGACGCTGTCGTCGGCATTATGACCGAGGGCTATGGCGTCGGCTTGGAGTTCTCTCATGGCCTCTTCGAGAGCGAGGAAGCGCTTATCCCGCGCCAACGATTGAAGGGAAACGCCTTTTTGCTTAAGCAACTCGCCTTTTTTAAGAGTCCTCGACACGAATCTTAGCCCCATGCTCCTGCTCGCGTCCCTTACGAAGGCGAGGTCTCTTCGCGATTCCGTGCCCCGAAGATTATGGTTTACGTGACACACCGAAAGTTTGAGAGACAGTTCGTCTTTGAGGGCGTAAAGAACCCGCAAAAGAACCATGGAGTCAATTCCGCCCGAAACCGCGACGCAAAGGCTTTGCCCTCTTTCGAGCATGCCGTATTTCTTGACGGTGTCTTTTATTTCATCGATGAATTCGCTCATAAAAACAAAAAAGACCCTTTCGCGCAAGCCAAAGAGTCCCCTTCCTGTCCGAAATCATATTCGCCCATGAATTATTATAAATTCATAGCCTGCATTTTACAAGCGAAATCAGGAGACGATTACAAGTTGATTGCGACCTCTTCCGCCCCGCGCGATTGACATTTACCCGTTCATGGCATAGAGTTTCAATATGCCCTACTCATACATGGAGCACGTATCCGACGTCGGCATAAGGGCGGAAGGCAAGACCCTCGAAGAGGCCTTTGAAAGCGGGGTCGAGGCCGCGCTTAACGTGATGTTCGACCTTGAAACCGTCGAGCATACGATAAAAATCACCTTCGGGGTCGACGGCCCTGACTTGGGCGCTCTTTTCGTCGAGGTCATAAACGAGGCCCTCTCCGTGCAAGACAGGCACGGCCTTGCGCTTAAAAAACTCGAAGCCGATGACATAAGAAAAACAACCGCCGGATATATCTTCATAGGAACTCTCTACGGCGAGCCTTTCGACAGGGAAAAGCACGAGGTCAAGACCGAGGTCAAGGGCGCGACCTACTCAGGCCTTAAATACTACGAAAAAGGCGGAACTCACGTGTTCGAATGCGTGGTGGACGTATAGCGAGGGCGCAGCAATGTCATTAAAGATAAAAAGGCTGAGCGAGTGGGTCTGCGAACTGGAAAAAACCGGCGACATGCTCGTTCCCGGCCGCGTGTACGCGGATAAAGAAACAATGGAAGAGCTATTGAAGGACTATGACGAGAAAAGAACCGGCGGCTTCACCCCCGCCCTCGGACAGGTCTTGAACGTCGCGTGCCTCCCCGGCATCGTGAACGCCTCTTTAGCCATGGCCGACATACATCCGGGGTACGGCTTTCCGATAGGCGGGGTCGGCGCGTTCGACATTGAAACAGGCGTCATAAGCGTCGCCGGAGTCGGGTTCGACATAAACTGCGGGGTAAGGGTTTTAAAAACCCCTCTCACCAGAAGCGACGTCGAGCCAATAAAAGAGGCCCTCGCCAATCAACTCTTCAGGGACGTGCCCTCCGGCGTGGGCTCGACCGGAGAGATAAGGCTCAAAGAAAACCAGATAGACGAACTCCTCGTAAAAGGCTCCAAATACATCATAGACAGAGGCTACGGATTTGCCGAAGACCTCGAGTACACGGAAGAAAACGGCGCGGTCCCCGACGCCCTTCCCGAAAACGTGAGCGCGAGGGCAAAGGAGCGGCAGTTCAAGCAGGTCGGCACCTTGGGGAGCGGAAACCACTACCTCGAGGTCCAGTACGTCGAGGAGATATTCGACAACGAGGCCGCAATGGCCTACGGACTGGAAAAAGACCGGGTGCTCATGGCCATACACTGCGGAAGCAGGGCCCTCGGCCACCAGATAGGCACGGACTACCTGAAGACCCTGGAAGCGGCAAGCAAAAAATACGGCATCCCGATAAGAGACCGCGAACTCGTATGCGCTCCGGTAAAAAGCCCCGAGGGGCAAAGATACTTTACGGCCATGAACTGCGGCATAAACTGCGCCTTCGCGAACAGGCAGGCCATCTCGCATCTCGCGAGGCTCGCGTTCTCCCGCGTGACCGGAACCAAACCCGAAACAATAAAACTCCTTTACGACGTCGCGCACAATACCTGCAAGATAGAGACTCACGCGATAAACGGAAAAACGAAAAAACTCCTTGTCCACCGCAAGGGCGCCACCAGGGCGTTCGGGCCCGGAAGGATAGAGGTGCCTGCGGCGTACAGAAAGGTCGGACAGCCTCTCCTTGTCGGAGGCACGATGGGCACGGCGTCCTATATCCTCCGCGGCACGGAAAAAGGCATGGAGGACTGCTTCGGGAGCGCGGTGCACGGCGCCGGACGGGCCCTTTCGAGACAGCGCGCGAAAAGGCAATGGCGGGGAACGGAAGTAATCCGGGAACTCGGAGAAAAAGGGATAATAATAAGGAGCGGAAGCAAATCAGGAGTGGCTGAAGAGGCCCCGGGCGCGTATAAAGACGTGGACAAGGTCGTGAACATAATGCACAACGCCGGAGTCAACGCGAAGGTCGCGCGGTTGCGGCCCATTGCCTGCGTAAAGGGATAAAAGATTTACCCCTCACCCTGACCCTCTCCCCAAGGGGAGAGGGAAACAATACCTTTTCAAAAATCCTCTTGCAAAAAAAAGTTCTCTTCCTTGTCCTTCCTCAATTTAAGCGGGGTTTCGCAAAAAGGGCAAAATATATCATCCCCTGCCCTTTCGTCCCCGCTCAAGGGCAGTTCGCAATCGCACATCGGACAAGTCAGGTACTGCGCATAGGAATCTTTACGCGGCATAACCCCTCCTCCATTGAAATCAACCACAGGCCGGGAATATCAGAAAATCAACGGTCCGTCCATCTCCTTTGGTATCTCCAGCCCCATGACCTTAAGCACGGTCGGAGCCACGGAAGAAAGCCCGAGCCCCTTTTTAAGAGAAACGCCCTTTAAGCCTTCGTCCATAAGGATAAAAGGCACGGGATTTGTCGTGTGAGCGGTATGAGGGCCGCCTGTATCGTAATCAATCATCTGCTCCACGTTACCGTGGTCCGAGGTCAGCATGACCGTCCAACCCTTTTGTAACGCAGTTGAAACGACCCTTTCGACGGAGTCGTCCACGACGCGGCAGGCATCCATGGCGGCCTCCATTATTCCCGTGTGCCCGACCATGTCGCCGTTCGCGAAGTTTATGAGCATAAACCCGAAGCCGGGTTTATCGAGCGCCTCTATCGCGGCGTCCGCTATCTCGATTGCCCTCATGGCCGGGCATTTGTCGTATGTCGGAACGTCCTTGACCGACGGTATGAGACGCCGGGTCTCGCCGGGGAAAGGCGTTTCGACCCCGCCGTTAAAGAAAAACGTCACGTGGGCATATTTTTCGGTTTCCGAAACCCTGAACTGGCGGACGTGGTTCCGGCTTAAAACCGAGCCGAGTATGTTGGAAAGAGGTTGAGGAGAAAAGAGCGCGGGCAGATTTAACTTAGGGTCGTAGGCCGTCATGGTCGCGAAACAGAGGAGCGGTATTTTTTTTCTCTCGAAACCGGAAAACTTTTCGTCTGTGAAAACGCTTGTCAGCTCCCTTGCCCTGTCGCTCCTGAAATTAAAAAACAACACCGCGTCTTCGCCCGAGATTCTTCCGATTGCCCGGCCTCCCTTTTTTATCACGACCGGCTCTATGAACTCATCCGTCTTTCCGTTTGAGTAAGAAGCCTCTATCGCGGACACCGGGTCATCTGATTCAACCCCTATGCCTTCCGTAACGGCCTCATACGCCCTCTTGACCCTGTCCCATCTCTTATCCCTGTCCATCGCGTAATAACGTCCACAAACCGTCGCGACCTCTCCGACGCCAATCTCGGCGATTTTCTTGGTGAGCCTTTCCATGTAGAGAGCCCCGCTCTCGGGAGGCGTATCGCGACCATCCATAAAGGCGTGGATAAATACTTTTTTAAGGTCCGCCTCTTTCGCGGCCGCGAGTATTGCGTAGAGATGTTCGATATGACTGTGGACTCCTCCGTCGGAAACAAGCCCCAGAAGATGCAAGGCCGCGCCCTTGTCTTTCGCCGAGATTATGAGGTCTTTAAGAACCTGATTAGAGAAAAACGAGCCGTCTTCGATTGCCTTCCCGATGCGGGTGAGTTCCTGAAACAAGACCCTTCCCGCGCCGAGCGTAAGGTGCCCCACCTCGGAGTTGCCCATCTGGCCTTCCGGAAGGCCGACGGCAAAGCCTCCGGCGTTAAGCTCGGTATAAGGATAGGTCGAGGCGAGTCTTTTGATATTCTTTATTCCGGAAAGCTCTATGGCGTTGCCGTCTTTTCCGCGGTTAACGCCCCAGCCGTCCAGCACTATAAGCATTACCGGTTTCATTTCGACCCCTTCGACCCTTCGACCGTCCGCCTAAGGCGGAACAAAATCTCGGGGCAGGCTTCAATGGGAATAAGGCTCTCCCTTTATGATGGTAAAAGCCCTGTAGAGTTGCTCGACGAAGAGCAAGGCGCAAAGCTCGTGCGGAAGCGTCATGCGCGAAAGGGAGAGCGTCAAGTCCGCCTCTTCGACAAGGTCGCGGTCGAGCCCGTATGCGCCGCCGATAACGAAGACAATCCTCTTCTTGCCGCCGGAAAAAACCTTCCCGATAAAGCCGGAAAATTCCTTTGACGAAAATTCCTTGCCGCCATCCGAGAGAGCGACTACGAAATCCCCCTTCGCGAGGGACTTTCTTATGGAGACGGCCTCCTTGCGAAGGACGCCGTCTTTCGGCCAAGGCGGTTTATAAGGCTCTTCCTTTACCGCCTTTGCCTCGAACGAAGCGTAACGCTCGAGCCTTTTGACATACTCAAAGACGCCTTGCTTTACGTAAGGCGTCTTTATGCTTCCGACTGTTATTAAGATTATCTTCAAATCCCGGGGTTCCGGCGCTTAACCAACCGAGCGCTTGGCTTCTTTGAACGCGACCTTCGAGGCGTCGGCCCAGAGGCCGTCGAGGTCGTAAAAACCGCGAACCGCGCCGGAGAATACGTGCAAGACGACGTCGTTAAAGTCCAACAGCACCCACCGGCCGGTATCGGTTCCTTCCATGCAGAGAGGGCGTTCCTTCTTTTTGCGGAAGACTTCTTCCACGTGATGCCCTATGGCCTCGGCCTGCCTCTCGGAATCCGCGCTGCAGATGACGAGATAGTCGGCTACGGAAGAGAGCTTCTTTATTTCAAGTATGGTTATGCCGAAGGCTTTTTTCCCTGACGCAAGCCTCGCTATTTCGAGCGCCTTTTTCTTGGAATTCAGTATGAGATCCTCCTATGCCGTTTTAATTAACCCTAAAATACAAACGTACTTTAAGGCAAACGCAAGATTTGAGCCAAAGACAAGGAAAAAACGATTGGACAAAACGGAGCATACTCTTTCGGGTATGTGAGTATTTGGACAATCGTTTTTAACGCCGTATTTGGCCAAATATTGCGTTTGCCCCTATCCCTTGTCAATAAAGCCCCCTGCCCCTCGCATACCGCTCCACGATATCCGGCATAAGATACCTTACCGAAAGCCCCTCCTTGAATCTCCTCCTTATGTCGCTCGACGAGATGTCGAGGGGCGTGGTGGCGACGTATATGACCTTCCTGCCGGAATCGTTTACATACGCTTTTTCCTTTTCATCATACCAAAATCTGCGCGCCAATTCAACGGGCATGACCTCTGCGATTTTCTTGGCCGCGAATCCGTAACGCGAAACGACCGCGAAGTCCGCCATGGAAAGGAGTTCCTCGTAGGCGCACCATGTCGAGATGTCGTTAAACTGGTCCGCGCCGACTATAAGGGTAACGTCAACGCCAGTCGAGTTGAGTTCCCTCACCGTGTCTATGGTGTAGGACTTGCCCCCCCTTTTGATCTCCATGTCGGAGGCCTCGAAGTCCGGGTTGCCTTCGACCGCGAGCCTTACGAGCTCCAGTCTTTCTTCCGCCGGGGCGAATTCCGCGTTTCTCTTATGAGGCGGCACATTGGCCGGGACGAATATCACCTTATCCGCGCCCACGGCCTCCTTGACCTCAAGGGCGGTTCTCAAATGGCCGTAGTGTATGGGATTAAAAGTGCCGCCGAATACCGCGACTTTTTTCATGACACGGAAACCTCCTTACGATACGGCATGCGCTCCGGCGCAACTCGAACCGGCGCCTGAGGTGCAGCCGTAACAATGCACGCCCGTTACTATGGACCTTTTCAGCAAAGACTCCGAAGAGGCTTCTTTTATGTCAGAGGAGCCTTCGACCGAGCACCTTAATCCGAGCGTCCGGTTAAAATCGCAGTCGTAAACAATTCCGTCCCATCCGATAGATACCATATTCCTGCACATGACCGAGGCAACGGCAGACGGATTAAAAGACGAAACAAGCCTTCCCATATAATCGGAGAGGTTCCCCGACTTTTCAAGAAACGAAAGAAAACGCCCGACAGGCATATTCGTAATGGCGAATAGGTTGTTGAACCTTATCGAGTATTCCCTTCCGAGAGCAATTCTAAAATCGTTTTCAACGTCCTTCTGCGTTGGCGAAAGAAACGCTCCGCAGGGATTATAAACGAGGTTTAACGTAAGCCCGGTATTATCCTGTCCGTAGCCGAGACTGTTAAGAACTTTAAGCGCCTCGATTGAGGCCTTAAAAACCCCCTTGCCCCTCATCCTGTCTGTTTGCGATTCGATATAATGAGGCAGCGACGCCACGACCTCGACCTTGCGCTCGGCCCAGAAACGCGGGATGTCCCTGAACCCGTCCCGAAGAAGCACCGCGAGGTTAGTCCTTGTCTTGACGTTTCGCCCGCTATCCCGGCACATGTCGAGGAATTCCCTGTAACAGGGGTTCATCTCCGGCGCGCCGCCGGTTATGTCAATATCCTTTACCCGGCTTCGCGCCGCGAACCCGACGCAATCCTTCATGGTCTCGAGCGCCATCGTCTCGCTCCGCCCGGGCCCCGCGGAAACGTGGCAGTGGCCGCACGATAGATTACACAGCGCTCCCAAGTTTACCTGAAGCGTAGTAATCGAAAGAGGCTTGATTACGCCTTGGTTAAATCCCCCGAAAGATTCCGTCAGGGATTTTTCAAATGGCTTATAATCTCCGTTTTCCAAAACAGCGTTATAAATTCCGTTTTCCAAAATCACTCTAATTCCGGGGACAGTCCCGATTCTACGACTCCGCTTCGCTACGTCCGTAAATCAGGGACAGTCCCCTCTTCTAAAGCCCGATTTTCTCGACCGTGTTTTTCATCTGAAGGCCGTGCACGAGGCTCGCCCCGCCTCTTATTGCCGCGGCCACGTGCACGGCCTCGGTCATCTGCTCGGGCGTCGAGCCGGTGTCGAGGCTCTTTCTCGTAAAGGCGTCTATGCAGTAAGGGCACTGCACGGCGTGGGCGACGCCGAGGGCTATGAGGGATTTTTCCCTCTCCGTCAACGCGCCTCCCTTAAAGACCTCCTCGTACCACGCGCTGAATTTTTTCCAGAGGTTCGGCGCGTTCTCCCCGACCGAAGAAAACTTCGAAAGGTCTTCGGGATTGTAATAGGTTTCCATAATCAGCCTCCCGCGTTTTTGTTAATGCCTTTATTCGTCCTGTCCGGCCGCTTCTCCCGATTTCTCTTGTAGGCGCCGAATACCTCTCCCAATTCCCTCGTAAGGCGCCTTCTCGTCTCCGGAGCCGCGTACTTCACGTAAATCATTCCTAATACGGCTATAATGCCGCCTCCTATCAAATCATACATCAAATCCCACATCGTGTCGTTAAGCCCGGTCTGCATGGTCTGATAAAAAATAATATCCACCCAAAACTCTATAATCTCCCAAACCGCGCCCATGGCGCCGCTGAAGATGAGCGTAAAAAATCCGACGAAGGGCACCGTGAGGCGGAGCTTCTTCGTGTAGTGAAGCGAATAGACCGCGACAAAGGCCAGTATGGCCACGACGGCGCTGTTGAAGAAATGCAGGAACTTGTCCCACATCCACACCCTCTCGTAGAACATGAGCCACTCGCCGAGGAACGTGTGCAGAAAAATCGAGAGGGTTATCAATAAATCCAGCTCGAACGGAAGTTGAATCCTGTAGTTCCTCTCGATGATGCTCGGCGCGAGGGAGAGCGCGACCGCGAGGAGAGTAACTATGGTGAAAAGATAATTGCCGGTGTACACGAGGTAAGGCAAAAGCCCGACCATGAGGAGCTTGAGAAACCATGAAATAGCCGCGCTTACGGTAAGCCCGCGCCACCAAACAGCCCAAGTAGTCATAATGCCATGATTATCTTACATAAGCGCCCGCATTGCAAGGGGGCGAGACATATGAATAAAATGTAGGGGCAGGGCTTGCCCCTGCCCATTTATCAGGGGCAACCACAAAGATTGCCCCTATTTGAAAAGCCGAAGGTTGTCTTTTTCGTCCGCCTCGGACGGACCGGATTCGGGCTTTTTTTCTTCTCCGCCCGTGGCGGACAAAGACTCGCCGCTTACGTAAGAGCCCTTATAGATATACCTTTCGAGCGCCCTCTGATAATCCGTCCAGTCCCCTGTGCCGGCCTCTGACTTTATGAGGGACTGCATGGAATTCATCTTCGCGTCGAAATCATCGAGGAAGTATAACGCCATCGCCTCGAGCGTCTTCGGCCTCTTCGGGGAGCCGAACTCAAGATGACCGTGGTGGGAAAGGAGCATATGCTTGAGCAAAACGCCTAAGCGGCGCGGAAAATCGGCTATCGCGTTTATTTTCGAATCAACAAGTTCGACGCCGATGGTTATGTGCCCCAAAAGCCTGCCTTCGTCCGTGTAATCGAACGTCCGGGCGTAGGAAAGCTCGTAAATCTTGCCGATGTCGTGAAGTATGGCGCCTGAAAGAAGCAGGTCTTTGTTTATGCCTTCGTAATGAGACGCCACGAACCGCCCGATGGCGCAGAGGCTCAAGACGTGCTCTATAAGCCCGCCCAGATACGGGTGGTGCATGGTCTTTGCCGCCGGAGCAGTCATGAAACGTCCCCGCACTTCCGCGTCCGAAAAGATGTCCTTCATGAGCCGCTTAAGATGCCTGTCGCCCATGTCCGAGATTATCGAGTCAAGCTCGGTCATCATGGCTTCCGGAGTTCTTTTGGAACACGGCAGGTAATCCCTGACATCGCACTTTTCGGCTAAAATAGTCCTCGCCTCGCTCACGTTAACCTGTATCTTTCCCTGATACGAAATGGCGGAGCCCTTAATCGCCACCACGTCGTCCTTGGAAAAGCACTCCCCGACCGCTTCGGCGTTGTCCCAGACCCTCGCCTCCAAATCCCCGGTAGAGTCCCTGAGCTTCAAGTTAAGATACGCTTTCCCGGTCTTGCTCATGCCGGTCTCTTTCTTTATGACGAGAAAACTCGTCTCAACCCTGTCGCCCTCTTTTATGTCCTTCGCGTAAACGTTTTTAGCCAACTCCTGCCTCCTTCTGCCGTGAGCGCGCTTATCGCTTTAAACTAACATACGGAGCGCGTAAGGGTCAAGCGGATTAGAGAATTTGCCAAAGGCGGACGAAGCACGGGTCGGCCGGGGAGGTCCGGGCATGAACCATGACAAAAAAAACGGGACAATCCCGCGACCCGCGTCCGTCCGCCAATAATAATGGCGGACGGACGCGGGCATCAATCAAACGAGACTGTCCCTCAAAAATTTTTTTAGCTTTTACTTTTAGCCCGGTGAATGCAGCCCGGCCTTTTAAGACCGGTTACTATAATGACCAAAGCCCTGCCCTGCGTCCGGTTGCAAATCACGACTACTTTCCGAGAGAGGCTTCCTTGCAGGCCTTCGCGACCCTGAACTTCACCACCCTCTTGGCCGGTATCTTAAGCGCTTCGCCGGTCTGGGGGTTCCTGCCCATGCGCGCCTTCCTGTTCACCACGACAAGTTTTCCTATGCCGGGAATGGTGAAGGAATTTTTCGCTTCCTTGTGGGCGAGGGCCGTCAACTCTTCGAGGACGGTGCCTGCGATTTTCTTTGTTACGTCTACTTTCTTTGCCAGATAGTCGATAATTTTAGACTTGGTCATTGCCTTTCCCATACTCAACTTACCTCCTAAGGGTATTTTCTTCATCTTTTACAACATTTCAAATAAACTTGCAAGAGAAAAATTATTAAAAAGAATAAAAATCATCACCGGCGGCGAGGGCTATCCCGGTTGAACGAATCTACGCCTCTACTCGCAATCTCTCCTTGCTCATTGCCGAGATTTTCCCGCGCGCCCTCACCCGGAGATATATGCCGCACGCGAAAAGGACCATCAGCATTGCGTACTTCGCCGCGAGAGCGAGCGTCTGTCCATTTCGAACGGCATCGGCCCATTCAAATTCACTCATGTTCCAAACTCTTGAAATGCCCCCGGCAATAACATAGAGAACAGAGCCCCAAAAAACCGCGCTTATTTTCGAAACAACAAACAGCGAAAGCCCCTTGAATTCCGCGCCCGGGGTACCCTCCGTCCGCCTCAGGCGGAGCGGACGAAGCGCGAGCCGCTCCGCGTATCTTGCCAAAAGAAACATTGCCGCGGCCGTTACGAACACGAGCGAAACCGCGAGGTCATGAAAATAGTTATTAAGGACTATAAGCGTTTCAATCATGCGTCCTCACAAAAGCGGCGTATGCACGCCCTTTGTAAACCCGATTCCTCCGAAGAATATAAGGACTCCGGCGAGCGAGACAATGGCGAGCCACGCGCCGCGGCTTCCGGTAAAGTCATAGGTGACGCGAAGGTGTATGTTGAGCCCGTATATGAGCCACGAAATAAGCGTCCACGTTTCTATCGGGTCCCACGTCCAGTACCTGCCCCAAAGTCCGTACGCCCAGATGGCGCCGGCCCCGAGCATCACTATATGGGATATAAATCCATAGACGATGAGTTTGAACGTAAGGTCGTCAAGGGTTTTGAGTCCGGGAAGTTTCGCGAAAAACCGGTGGATATTCTCTTCTCCCCTTTTGCGTATCGCCCTGCCTTTCAAAAGATAAAGTATTCCCATGCCCGCGGCCACGTGATATGCCCCGTACGCCACCCACGCGAACCCCACGTGCACCCAAAGCCAGTTGCTTTGGTAAGGAGGAGGAAGAGGCTCTACGCCGAGCTCGGCGCTCATTATGCCGTAACCGAGCATAAGCAGGGTAAAAGATATTACGAGCGCCCCCAGAGCTCTTATCGAAGGGAAGCGGAAAACCAAAGCCAGAAACACGGCCATGACGAACCAACCCCCGGCAAGGGCGTGCTCGAACCTCCAGAGAACAGGCGGGTGCCCCGACTCAATCCAGCGAACGGCTATCGTAAGGGTGTGAAGCAAAAACCCGGCTAAAGCCGCCTTCCACGCGAAAGAAGAATGCCCTTCCTTTTTAAACACCATGCCGGAAAGAAACACGAGGGACGAAATAAGATACGCCCCTATGGAAGACCACAGGAATAAAGCCTCGAAAATCCTCATCCTTCTCCCCTCATAAGTTTTACCTTTTTATGCATCCCGACCCAGACATAGATTCCGTACCCGACGATGGCGAACATAAAAACATGCTTGAATACAAGCACGAGTATCTGCGCCATGCCCAAGGCCTCGACCCACTCGAACCATTTATACGTAAACGAACGCACGATGCCGGCCATGAGGAGAAGCGCGAGCGTTCCGCCGGTTACGTGCAAAAGTCTCGGATAAAGAGCCGCCACGCTCGAAGACAGACCCTTGCCGCCGGTCTTTGCGGCGTAGCCGAGCATAAGCCACATGACATACGTGCCTATGATTATCACGGCGGTCGCGAAGTCGTGAAAATAATTGTTGATTGCCACGAGTATGCTTACCAAGTCCCAAAGCGTCATTTCACGTCCTTTTTCCCGGTTAAGAACGGCGCATATCTTATCACAAGCCCCGCGACAATCAAGAGCCAGCCCGCGTATATACCCCAATAAGTAGGGTCCTTGACCACCTGAACGGTTACGACAGGCTTTATATCCGCGAATTCAAGCGTCAGGCCGTCGAACGGCACAACCTCGCCCTTCTTTACGACACCCTTCCATACATCCTTGAACGGCTCTTCGTTCCTGACCGCTCTTATGCCAAAGGCCGGATTTTTCGGCTCCGAGGAACGAGTTCCGTATTCATTGCCTTCTTTGAACACGTCGGGAAAAAATCTCGTATGAACAATGATTCCGGCAACGGGAATTTTAAATGAATCTTCGACCGCGGTCTCGTTGGAAAGATTCACGAAACTGTCGAAAACAACCGCGCCCTTATTGTCTCTCGCAATAAACAGCGGCGACAGCGCCCCTCCTTCGAGCATAATCCCGTAACCGTGCCTTGAAACAGGTGAATTTATCCTCAAAACCTCTTCGCTATTTTTATAGCCGCCTTCCGTCATCATCGATATTGTAACGCCGGCCGCCCGCTCCACCACGTACTGCCCCTCGTAACGGTTCCTCTGCCAGTCAAGCTTAAATGACATGGCCGGAATATCCCCTATTCCGCGCGAATCTATAACCGCGAACCGGCCGTTGCCGATATCGACCGTAAACCCCTGAGGCAACGCAACGGATGCGTAAAAACCTATTACCGGCATAAGGGCCGTCGACAAAATCCATGCCAGCATGCCTGCGTGGAAAATCATGGAACCGTAAAACGATATGTTCCTGCCTTTTTTGCGTTCCGCGAAGCGCCTTATGACGCAAAAGAGCATGCTTAAAAAAAGCAACCCCGGAACCAGCAGGAAAAAAGGCGAATAAAATTCCTGAAGTTTACTCCATAACACTAAGATTATTATGGAAATAATAAGAAGGCCGACGGCAAAGCCTCTTGAGGTAAGGAAAGAGATATATTTCATGGCGCCATATTTTACGTCACCGTCGAAACAAAGTTCAAGATAAAATCCCGTTGCCCGGCGGAATGCCTTGAAGGGTTGCCTGATGAATTGTCTTAAGATAAACGGCCGGCGAAGACATTAGCATTATAAAATTTATCATATCATGGCTTGCTTTCTCCCCTCCTTGCCAAGGAGGGTCCGTCTCAGGCGGAGGGGGAGGTGTTCTTTCATCTTTATTTCTACCCCACCACTTCCCGTCGGGGTACCCACCCGAAGGGTGGGTCGGCGCTTCGCGCGGCAACGGGAGCCCAGCCCCTTGTAAAGGGGAGGAGAAAGCAACTCGCGGCTTGGAAACCGCGGCCTTTACGCTTTGAGGGCATAAACGCTTTTCCCTCTACGGCGCATCCGCTCAATGCGCTCCGGATATTTCGCCTGTTTTGGTTTTCCACTTGTCGCTGTCGCCCTCGGTCTTCTCGACATTTTCCTCTTTAATCTCGGTTAACACGACCTTGAACTTGCCGTCCACGATATCAATGGTATATCTGACCTTGTAACTCGCGGTAACCACGGGAGAAGCCAACTCCCCGGTCTTGTAATCCACCCATTTATATTTCCAGCGTTCGCTCGTGTTCACGAAGGTTTCCTTAAAGACACGAACCTCCCTCCACTCTTTTTCTTTTTCCTGCCACTCCGTCCTAATCTTTACGTCTTCCTTGCCGGAACCCAGAGCGACGTCCTCAAAGGTCATGCCGATAAGTTCCGCGTCGAGAACCATGCCTTTGCCGTTAAGGTATGACTGATAAGTATTGTCAACCGTTTGCAACGCCTTGCCTGCCGCGACTTCCGTAAGCAAATCGAATTTTCCCTCTTTATACGCCGAGGTAACCGCGTTGGCGTATCTGCTCACCGTCTTTTTAACGAGTTCTTCCCGGTCTTGAGGCGATGCGCAGGAAACCGTTGAAACAACGATGATTGAAAGGAAGAAATAAAAGAGACGTCTCATGGCTGAAAGCGCCCGTTGGCGCTACTTACTCCTGACCCACCGCGACCAATCTGGCCCATTTGGCCAGCGGACCGCTTACGATATATATGGTTTTCCCGTTTAAAACAGGCTCTGACATGTATATCTGGTCAAGGTCCGGGATATCGAGCCCTACTTTGATCTTCCATTTGAGATTGCCGTCAGGGGTCAGGCAATGCAAATAGCCGTCTCCGGAGCCTAAATATATCAAACCGTTTTTATCAATCGTCGGAGGAGACGCTATGTAGCCCTTTTTAATCTTGTATCTCCATTTTACATTGCCGTTCTTCTCGTCCAAAGCGAAGACAGTCCCCCCGTCCTCCTGCTTGACCTCTTCCGTCGTATAATAGAGCGTGCCGTTCGCGCCGGCGGTCGGAAATGAATTGTTGTGCTTCCCTTCCAAAATAGCCTTCCACCTCACTTCACCGGAGGGACTTAACGCGTAAAGCGTCTTGGTCCGCATGTCAGGCACATATAGAGCGCCGTCCGGAGCAACCACCGGGGATGAATAATCCGTATAAAACTCCGTGTCCTTCGTCCACTTTATCTTGCCCGTCGCGGCGTCAAGCGCGAGAAGTCCCCCTCCGACTCTTTTTAGGAAATAGATTGTTTTCTCATCGGGGGAAAGCGTGGGGCCGGAGGAATGCTCGGCGTATCCGTAATCAGCGCCCATAAGAGTTCTGTACGACCACAATCTCTCGCCGTCCGGCATATACGCGCTCAATACGTCGCCTCCTCTGACGTAGACCCTGCCTGACGAATCCGCCGCTATATGCGACATCCACGTCTCGGTAAAGTGTTCGCTCATATACATTTCCCGCTTAAGTTTGCCCGTAGCCGCGTCTATGGCGAGAAGATAACTGTCGTTCTTCTCGCCTTGCGTTATGGCCGCTTTGGTGGCTACGGCGTAAAGAGTTCCGTCAGGGGAAAGCGCGGGAGGGGAAAAAAGAAGTTCGGGCCTCGAATACTTCCATTTCATGTTCCCGTCCGGCTTAAGCGCGTAAATAGCGTCGTTGCCCCTCATGTAATCGCCTGTGCCCTTCTGGACAAAAATGGTTCCGTCTTTGCCTATAAGCGGAGAATGAAGATTATATATGCCTGCTCCCTCGAAAACCCACTTTATCCTGGGATTCGAAGGCCCTTCGTAATCGCTCTTTCCGTTATGCCGGAAATTTCCGCGGAAGACCGGCCACCATGCCGGAGAGGCGGAAGGAAAAACTAACAATAAGAATAAAATAATATGCCGAATCTTCTTCATGGATTCAAACAATTCCCGCCGGTCTTACGGATAGGTATATCTTGCCGTCAGATTATTCCCGTTGCCGTCGTTGTAATTGGCCGTGCAACCGGTCCAATTCGTAACGCCTCCGCCTCTGGTGCAGTTTACGTTCGCCGCGGTTGTGGCGCGTTGCCAGCTATACCAGTTACTGCCCGGCGATATGAGGCGGTTGGATATGGCGCCCGCGCGTTGGTCGGTGGCATAATTGCTGCCGTGAATATTGCCGAGCTTGCATGTAGCCGTAGTGCACGCCCCGGGCGATGTCCGCCCGCCCCCTCCGCCGTGGCAACCCATGCACGATATGCCTCTCGGAGGGCCCGCGCCCGGATAATCGCCGTTAAGAGTGCCTGAGTTATTCGTGTTGTGCATCGGATGAGGCACCCGTGAAAAGTCGCTTCTGTCTATGCCGTTTGTTCCGTTGAAATCTCCGAAAGTATAAACATCCGCCCTGTGGCAGTTGAAACAGAATATCGTGCTGTTTACCCCCGTGCCTATAAGGCCGGCATAAGAGCCGTAATTTATCGGGGTTGTCGCAGGACAGTTCGCTGTAACGGTAGCGCTGCTGCCATTGCATACGGTGTAGCTGATTGTCGGGTCGACCTTTCTTAAGATAAACGGCCTCTCCGAACCGTGCGGTCCGCGCGGCGTGGTTTCGGAACTGTCTTCGTGGCAATCAACGCAGGTTATCCTCGAAGTATGCCTCCATGGCGGGACAAAGGCCTGCGACAAGGTCTGCTCGAGCTGGATTGACACGCCGCCGACGACTTCGGTCAAGTTCACGAGGTCCTGCCTCGCGCCGTCGGCCGGGCCACAGGTGTCGTTAGCGGTATAACCGCTTCCGGCGTTACCGCACCAATTCGGATTCCTTACGGGAGTCGTATTCAATTCCGGCCTGTTCTTGCCTGACGCGAACACCGGATGGTACGCCATATTATTGGTCGCGAACTCGGCCGGGACGTCCGTAAGATAATAATTCGAAGGCAGGAGCGTGCTTGCCCACGACTTGGCGAGCGTCGAATCCGTGGAAGGGGCTATTATGGCGCTCGCGGTGCCGGTAGCCGCGCCCCACGCCCACGCGGAATGGCATTTAAAGCACAGATTATACGCCCTGTCGCTGCTTGTCTCGAGAGCCCTGATCCTGTCGCCGTCCGCAATCGCCCCTGTCGCGGTATTGACGCCGACACCCCAGACGCCGATATTCACCGAGGCGAGCTTAACCGGGCTCGAACTCGAATTCGCCGGTGTATCGTATCTGTTCGGGTTGAAAATGCCGGCCGGATTATTGGAGCCTTGACTCCACTGCATAACCGTTCCTTCCCACGGAGGAGGCATGCCCGTTCCCCTTCCCCGGGCGACATGCGGATTATGACAGTCCGTGCATTCCGAGTGGGCGCTTGCGGCAATAAACCAGCCGCTCTGAACCTGCCACCCGACCTCGTTATTGGAGACGGTCATGGCGTCGTCGTCCGTGCCGGAAAGACTGTGCCTGCCGAAATAAGCGTTCTTCCTAACGGGATGGCCGCTGCCGGCCGTTAAGAAATATTTATCCACTTCGCCCTTTATGTTGGCGTAAGCCGGGCCGCCGGAATCATGACAATTAAGGCATAACGCCTCTTCCCTCGCGATGGTTTGCCTCTCCACGTTGCCGGTAAGCGCGAGTGAAGTTACGGTATAATTGCCGGCGGCCGGCGCGGTCCCGCCGTCGAAATCGCCTCTTAACCCGTGCGGGGTATGGCAATTTATGCAGTCATTCAAGTTATCTATGGGTCTTGCGAAATCCCTCGGAAAAGCCTCCGAGCCGCTAAGAGAGCCCGATACGCCGGGCCAACGAAAACTCGAACTCTGGCCGTGGCTCGAGTCGTCGTAACGCGTCCTGCCCTGAAAGAACTCCCAGTAGCCGACGCCTGTTCCGTAAAACATGCTGTAGTTTATATTATCGTGGCAATACAGGCACAAGTTCTTGTTCGGGTTCTGCATAAGCAGATAGGGCTGTCCCGAAGAACCCGTGGGCGGAGGCTCGGCTCCGCCGAAACTCGAATGAGGCTCGTGACAGTGCATGCACTCGCCCGACTGATATCTTCCGGCCTCGGATTGGTCATAGTAAAAAGCGCCTGCCTCTCCGGCTACCGCGCGGTTTATGCCCGAGAACTTAATGCCGTCAACCGTGCCGCCGCCGTGCTTTGTAAAAGGAAACGCCCCGCCCGTGGCACGGGCGTCCGGCACGCGTCCGGAATCAGCCGCGAAATACACGAGCGCGGCCGCGAGAAACAACGCAACCGTCAATACGCGCTTTAACCATTTTTTCATAAGGGGTTTCTTCATTCGCATCTCAGAGCTCTTATAATCTATGCAGGCTCTGCCCTCTCCAATCAAGGGAAAGGAATAAACTATTATTCCGGCCGGCCGCAGGCGAGGTCTCGTTCGCATTCCTGCGTATAATCTTTTTACGCGGAAATAATACAGGCCGCGCGTTAAAAAAAGCGATAAAGCCTCGAGGCCATCACCCTTAACTATAATCACTTATGAGATTACTTGCAACTCCCTTTCAGGGCAGTTCTTTTCTTAACCCCCGCGCCCCGTGTTCATGGGAAGGGTAGCCCGTGCCGGGACGCTATTTTTCCGGGATTATCCGTTACTACCGGTTCGGAACCGTCACTGTCACGCTCTCGCTCTTTCCATTCCCCGCGTTATCCGCGGCAATAACGGTAATGGTATATACCCTGCCGTCACGGTCGTTACGCCTCACCCATGCCCTTAACGACAACGTGAACGAAAATCCTCCGTTTGACACGGCCACGCTGCCCGAAGAGGCAAACTCTCCGTATTCATCGGTCAGCGCGTAATCCACGCCCGCAAGCCCCGCTCCGCCGTCAGCCGCGTTGCCGGAGATTACGACATCCCTCATCCTTCTGTTCGGCGGCGAGAGCGTCGAAGGATTCGGCGCGTTCACCTTAAGCAATGGAGCGGTTCTGTCCACGCTAAATCTTATTTCAGAGGGCGTCGGGTCAACGTTGCCGGCCGCGTCCTTTGCCTTTACCGAAAACGCGTGAGCCCCGTCGGAAAGCCCGGCAAGACTCGCGGACTTATCATTGGTCCACCCGCTCCACGCCACGGCATCAATACTGTAAGAGAATTCCAAAGCATCCGCAGGGGTAACGTCGTCAGTTCCGCCATATTCAACGGTAACGGTCGAACTTCCCGTAAACGCCGGCAATACGGTGGTTATAAAGGTTTCGGGCGGCGCCGCGTCCGGCGGCGCGGGCGAGATGCCTGCCCCTTCTTCAAGATACCCTCTTGCCCTAATCGTGAACTTGCGCGGAACGCTCGAAGAACTGGCGTAGGCATAAGACAACGCGTTCTTCATGTCCACCACGGTCCCTGTATATTCGTCAACGAGATAAAGCTCCACGGTCTGCGGCGTCTCGGCCACGGTCCAGTTCATGTTGACGGCGGTATAATTCGATTTCACGTAAAACTCCCAGTCCTTGGGCAATAGCGTGTCCTTGCCCTCGCTCCAAAAATACGCGGTATCAACGCCCCACTCGGGGTGATAAAAGTAAGCAACCAGCTTCCCCGCCATTATCGCCCTCGACTCGTAACCGTTCTCGAATCCGTCGGTCGCGTCGTCAGCCGCGGCAAAGTAAATCGTGTTTGAGTCGTCGCCTGAAAACGCGGTTATGCCGGCGCGCCAGATGACCCCGGCCGTGGCGGACGTGGAAAACAAGGCAAGCATGAATGCCGTTAATACGCCCAATATATTAATTGAAAACCCTCTTATCTTCATAATCTCCTTTATTCCGTTAAGAGACGGCGTTTTTACTTCCTCTCCCCTTTGGGGAGAGGAATGAGGTGAGGGGTGGTTGTTTTTCTTTTCATTCTTTCTCGTCCCCCTCACCCTACCCTCTCCCCCTTCGGGGAGAGGGAAAAAACAACTCTCCGGTTGCCCCCTTTGTAATTCCCGCGGTCTGACCCTTCTGTCATTCCCGTGGTCTTTTGAGCGGGAATCCAGAATATTAATTTCTTTTTACCCTCACCCCTGCGATACTGCCCTATTTAAGGCTTCGGAATAGCCAGCCAGTAAGTATTGGCATCGTCAATAATCCTGTAAACCACATGCCCCCACCACGGCCTCATGCTTGCCGTGCAAGTTATGGAATTGCAAGTCTCGCCGGTGAACGTGGTCGCGTTCGCGTAATAAGCGATACTTCCGTCCATCCAGCCCGCGGTTACGGCTTCCACAAAGGTTTTGAACGTGCCGGGCGA
>DASRUI010000067.1:0-7547 GCA_035655515.1 Thermodesulfobacteriota bacterium | reverse complement strand
TTTTTCTTTGGTTTCCGGACACCTCTCCTTCAGGACTTCCATGGCCTTCGCGAGTTCCCCGTGGCTTCCGAGTATGACGAGCAGGTCTCCCTGTTCGAGTCTGAAATCCCCCCTCGGGTTGGTGTGGGCCTTGCCTTTTCTTACGACCGCCAATATGGTCGCCCCTCCTGTTTTTCTCCGGAGGTCGAGTTCATCGAGGGCCATCCCCTCCACGGCGCAACCCTTTTCCACGAAGTACGCGTCCATGACGCTCGTTTCGAGTATGCTCGCGAGGCTGGCCAGCCGGTCTATCGAAAGAGAGGGGTTGCGGAACATGGCGTAACCCTCCATCCTGACGAGGTCTATCTGGTTTTGTATGATGTTGCCGGGTATTTTGTATTCTTTCAGAACCCTCGCGAATATTTCGACCGAGGTTTCGAACTCTTCGGTTATGACCTGCGTCGCGCCGAGGGCCGCGAGTTCTTCGACCTCGTTCGCGTAGCGCGTCCGGACGAGCACGGCGAGCCCGGGATTCAAATCCTTCGCGGTCTTCACGATGCGCCTCGTGCTTATGGGGTCGGAAATCCCCACTACGAGCATCTTCGCCTTTTCAACGCCCATCTTTTTCATCACTTCAGGGAGGGTCGAGTCTCCGAAATGGGCCTTGTGCCCGAGGCGCTTGGCTTGTTTGACGCGCTCGGCGTTCATGTCGAGGATTAGGTGCTCTATGGCGGTCTCCTTCAGGACCTTCGCGAGGTTTTGCCCGTTCAGGCCGTAGCCGACGATTATCACGTGGTTCGACAGATGGGTCGTGGGTATGTTTCTCGCGTGGTGAAGCCTTGTGCCCAATAAATGCATCACGCGCGCCGCGGCCTCCGGCGCCCATTGGAACACGAAGGGCGTCGCTATCATCGTGAGTATCGAGGCCGCGAGCACGTTCTGGTAGAGGTCGTGCCCGAGCATGCCGTAGTCGCTTCCCATGTTCATCAGGATAAACGAGAATTCTCCGACCTGAGACAGGCTCAGTCCAACTATTATCGAAAGCCTCAAGGGATAGCGGAGCATCTGCCCGACGCCGATTATTATGAGGGTCTTTACGACAAGTATGGCGAAGGCGATAAGGAGGAGCTCGGGCACGTTCGTCGAGAAGTATTTGAGTTCGAGGAGCATGCCCATGGAGACGAAAAAGAGCGAGCTGAACGTGTCCCTGAACGGCAAGACCTCGGCGACTATCTGGTTCGAGTACTCGCTTTCCGAAATAATAAGCCCGGCCACGAATGCGCCGAGGGCGAGCGACAAGCCGGCCAGAGACGCGAGCCACGCCGTTCCGAGGCAGACGAGAACTATCGTCAGTATGAAGACCTCGCGGTTACGGAGCTTGACGACCTCGTGAAAGAGTTTCGGTATGACGTATGAGGCGGAAATGACTATCAATACTATGGCGACCGCGGCTATCAAGAGCCCCTTGGCCACGAGAAGGGCGGAGCCGCCGGCCGGCTCGAAGAAGCCTTGAACGAGAAGAACCATCAAAACGACGCTTATGTCCTGAAAAAGAAGTATCCCCACCGAGAGGCTTCCGTGGGACGAGTTCACCTCAACGCGGTCGATGAGGAGCTTAAGAACTATCGCGGACGACGAAAGCGACACTATGAATCCGAGAAGGAGCGCGATGTGGAAGGGTTGTCCCATTATTGTCGAGAAGAGCCAGACGAGCGCGATTGTGAAAACGAGCTGAAGCCCGCCGCCCAAGATCGCTTCGCGCCTTATGCTTATCATTTTTTTAATGGAGAATTCGAGTCCGATGGTGAAAAGCAGGAGGACGATGCCTATCTCGGCCAGGGTTTTAACTTCATTGGTTTCCGTGACGAGTCCGAGGCCGTGAGGCCCGATGAGAACTCCGGTTATGAGAAACCCGATTATCGTCGGAAGCCTCGCCTTGCTCAAGGCGACGCTCACCAATACCGATACGCCCATCAGGAGGACGAGTTCTTTTAAAAGAGGTATGCCTGTCAAGCCGGGTGCGCCTCCGTTCGCGGATATTTAAACGCCCCTCTTTGGTTGCGCGGCTTGCCTTTGTCCGGCCGGGGACGTTTGTTAAACGAGTATTTTTTGAAATCGAGGAATTTTTCCGAAAATAAAGCCGGAACCAGGTTTCTTTCTCTCTTTGTCATTCCCGCCCGCCGCAAGCGAGGTCTCGTCCGCATTCCTGCGGACGGACGGTTTTTGAGCGGGAATCCGGAAGTTGTCCCCGCCGCATGCTTTGCGTGGCCGCCCCGACGGAAATGACAAAATAAAGACAAAGTTCGTTTTGAGGCCGTTATTTTTTCGAAGTCGGGCGCTTGCCTATGTTCTTTAATTTTTTCTCCAGTCTGTCGGCTTCCTGCTCTGTCTTTTTCAGGATTTCGATGACCTTTTGGACTTCCTTTTTCAAGAACGGATTTTTTGACGGGCTCTTGCTCGCGGCGTAGATTATGCCGCCGAGTTTGCCGAAGAGGTCTTCGGCTTTGACGTGGCTCCGGAAGATTTTATAGCGGACTTTGCCTGTCTCGGCTATTTCCTCGACCTCTGTTTCGGCCTTTTTGGCGCTTTTTTTGACCGCGTTCCAGGATTCCTTCGCGGCTTTTTTTATTTCGGTCTTTACTTTGTCCAGATATGTCATGAGCCACCTCCGTTAAATTTTTATATAAAAAGATTATATAGCCATACTCGCGTCCTGTCAAAGGAATCGGCAGGGATTTTCCCCTGACCTGCAATGTTTTAACTTGTTTCTTTAACTCCCCTCCTTGGCAAGGAGGGGTCGGGGGAGGTTGTTTTGAGCTTGCTTCTACCCCACCCGGCCTCCCCTTACAAAGGGGAGGAGAAAAATGCGCACCACTGAGGCGTATTAATTCACTACGCCGCCCACGGGGCAAAAGTCTTTACAACATCTTTCCTCTAATGTATATTCATTAATTATGGCCGAGATAATAGACGGAAAAACCATGGCAATGGAACTCAGGGCCGCCCTCAAAAACGAGGTGGACATATTGAAGGAAACGCAGGGCGTTACCCCGGGGCTTGCCGTGGTTTTGGTCGGTGACGATCCCGCGTCAAAGGTTTACGTGAGGAATAAGGGCAAGGCCTGCGAAGAGGCGGGCATACGCTCGGTTCAGCGTTTCTTGCCGGAGGACGCTTCCGAAGAGCGGCTTTTGGGCCTCATAAGGGACCTTAACGACGATTCGGAAATCCACGGCATACTCGTGCAACTGCCGCTTCCGAAGCATCTCGACCAGACTAAAGTCCTCGAGGCCGTATCAATCGAAAAGGACGTTGACGGATTTCATCCCTATAACGTCGGCATGCTTACGCTCGGAAAACCTGTTTTCGAGCCTTGCACCCCGAGGGGCATAATGGCGCTTTTGGATTCAACCGGAATCGAGATAGAGGGTAAAGACGCCGTGGTAATCGGGAGGAGCAACATAGTCGGAAAGCCGGCCGCCCTCATGCTCCTAAGCCGCAACGCGACCGTTACCCTTTGCCACTCAAAGACCAAAGACCTCGCGGCGCGGGTTTCCTCGGCCGACATAGTGATAGCGGCCGTCGGGAGGCCCGGCTTCGTAAAAGGGGATTGGATAAAGAGGGGCGCCGTAGTCATAGACGTCGGCATAAACCGCCTTCCCGACGGAAGGCTTACCGGAGACGTCGAGTTCTTGAAGGCCTCGGCACGGGCCGGATACATTACGCCCGTTCCCGGAGGGGTCGGCCCCATGACCATAGCCATGCTTCTCGAAAACACGCTGGATGCGGCGGAAAGGATACTCGGCAAATGATAATAACAAAAAAGAAAAATCCCGAGGACGTAGCGAAGAGGCTTAACAACAAGAAGACCGTTTATCTCTTCGGGTGCGATTCGTGCGCCGAGCAGTGCAAGACCGGAGGAGCGGAGGAATTGAAGGACATGACCGCGTTCCTCGAGGGGAAAGGCTTCATTGTCACCGGGAGTTCCTTGTTGGACGAGACCTGTTATAACCAGCTCGTGAGAAAAGAGTTCCGTTTGAGGAAAGAGATAAATTCTTCCGACGCCGTGGTGGTCCTTGCCTGCGGGGCGGGGGTTAAAACCGTGGCCGATAACGCGGACGAAAGCCGGCCGGTTTTTCCCGCGCTCGACACCATATTCCTTGCCTCGGTCGAAAGGCACGGGAGGTTTTTCGAGGGATGCTCTCTTTGCGGCGAATGCGTGCTCGACAGAACCGGCGGCATATGCCCTCACACGGATTGCCCGAAGGGACTTCTTAACGGCCCCTGCGGAGGCGTGGCTGACGGCAGGTGCGAGGTGAACGTGGAAAACAAATGCGCGTGGGTAAGGATTTATCAAAGGCTCAAGGCGCAGGGAAGGCTTGACGTGATGAGAGAGTATCACGAGCCGAAGAATAATGAAGTGTCAGTAAAGCCGCGTAACGTTTGCCTCAGGTAGCGGGGCTGACATATACGCTTGTTTTTTCCGTTCGTCCTGAGCCTGTCGAAGGATGAACAATACTATATCAAGTGCGAGGAGGAGAGAATAAAAACCGCCTTCCTCTATTCCGAAAAATTCGGAACGGTTTCTTACGGTTCCGACCATCCCATGAGGCCGATGCGCCTCAGACTCGCCTTTGAACTCATAAAAGAAAAAAACCTCTTAACCCTTGAAAATTCCGGGTTAATCGAGGCAAGGCAAGCTACGCCCGAAGAATTGCTTGCCTTTCATGCGGCCGATTATATCGAGGCTCTGAGGAAATCGGATTCAGGCGTTCCGCCCGAAAACGGAAGCGTCTTCGGTTTGGGCTACGGCGACAATCCCTGTTTCAAAGGGGTTTTCGAGTGGTCGAGTTTCGTTACCGGAGCGTCCGTTCAGGCCGTTGAACTCGTTGGTTCAGGGGAAAAGGACGTTACCTTTAATTTAATATAGGAGGCGGGTTGCACCACGCGATGAGAAGCAAGGCGAGCGGCTTTTGTTACATAAACGACCCGGCTGTCGCGATAAATTTCCTTCTTAAGCAGGGGAAAAGGGTAGCCTACGTTGACATAGACGTTCACCACGGAGACGGCGTTCAGGCCGCGTTTTACGATACTGATAAGGTCCTTACCATTTCGCTCCACGAAAGCGGGGAATTTCTTTTCCCGGGAACAGGCTTTCCCGAGGACTCGGGAGCAGGCCAAGGACGCGGCTATTCAATCAATCTTCCCTTTCCGCCGGACACCGGAGACGAACTCTTTACACGGGGGTTCGAGGAAATAGCGCCTTCTTTTATTCAAGCGTATAAGCCCGATATTCTCGTAACCCAGTTGGGCGTTGACACCTTCGCCTCAGACCCGATAACGCACCTTCGCCTCACAACCAACGGATTCGAGACAATGGTAAAGAGGTTTCGCTCTTTCGGCCTTCCGTGGGTCGCGCTCGGAGGCGGAGGATACGACCCGGATAACGTGAAACGCGCGTGGACTCTCGCGTGGGCGATTATGAACAGGGTCGAGGACAGGGAGAATTTGATTGAGTTGCGCGATAAGCCTCTTAAGGAAAAAACCACGAACGCTCAAAGGAAATCCGTCGAAGAAGCAATAATGTATCTGAAGAAAGAGGTTTTGCCTCTTGTGAGGGGCGGATGACCCGGCCTTTTCTTGACTGCGTTCCTTTGTTGGGGTATAAAAGACTCATGCGGGATTTTGAAGGCAAAAAACATGCAGCCTGACATAATACCTCTCATAGCCGGTCTCATAATATTCGTCTCAAGCCTCATATCCCTCAAATTGGGCTTGTCGGTTGCCGTAATAGAAATTTGTATCGGCGTCATTGCCGGGAATCTCGGCCTGAGGGCCGAGGAGTGGATGGTCTATTTCGCGGGATTCGGGGGGATTCTTCTCACTTTTCTCGCGGGAGCGGAGGTGGACACGAAACTTTTCAGGGAAAAATTCAAGGAGAGTTTCCTCATAGGATTTTTTTCTTTTTTAACCCCCTTCGTGGCCGCGTTCCTTTTCGCCTATTTTATCGCAAGGTGGAGCCTTCCGGCCTCCCTCATAGCCGGGGTCGCGCTTTCCGAAACCTCGATTGCGGTTGTTTATTCCGTTCTTCAGGAAACAAACCTTTCCGGAAACGCCGCGGGGAACATCCTCATGGCCGCGACATTCGTGACGAACACGTTTACCGCCATTGCCTTGAGCATTATCTTCATAAAGCCGACCATCTATACCGTTATTTTTATAGCGGTCTCGATAGGGGTTATATTCCTCGCCACGGCTCTTTCCCGTTACGTGTTCGAGAATCCGGCTCTTAAGGGGAAGGTCGTGGAGCCGGAGATAAAATACCTCTTTCTCCTTCTTCTCGTATTGATATACTTCGCGAACCTTGGAGCGGGGCACGCCATATTGCCCGCGTTCGCGCTCGGGCTTTTCATGTCCGGGCATTTTTCCGTGACAAAGGGGACGATGGCCGTGAAAAAGAGGCTTAGAACGGTTGCCTTCGCGTTCATAACGCCGCTCTTTTTCATCGTCGTCGGCATGAAGGTTTCGTTGACGCTCGTAACGGCGTCGATAGGGCTTTTCGCGGCGTTCTTTTTGGTAAAGCAGGCGGCAAAGTTTGTCGGGGTTTATTTTATCGCGAAAAAATACGTTCCGGACGGGCACATGTACATAACGCTTCTCATCAGCACGGGCTTGACGTTCGGACTTATCGCGGCGATTTTCGGATTGCATTCCGGATTCATAGACGACGCTCAGTACTCGGTTTTGACGGGGGTTCTTATAGCAAGCGCGGTTTTGCCGACCTTTGTCGCGCAGAAGTGGTACACGCCGCGCCACACCGAAGACGTGGTTGATGCCAATGGAGAGACGCCATGATTATAGGGGTTCCTAAAGAGATTAAAGACAACGAGTTCCGCGTGGCCATGGTTCCGCCCGGAGTAAGGGCGTTGAAAGACGCCGGCCACAGGGTGTTTATCGAGACAAACGCCGGGTTCGGGGCGGGAATAAGCGACAACGAATACCGCTCGGCGGGGGCCGAGATTCTTGAATCTCCGAAAGATGTTTTTTCCGGAGCGGATATCGTCGTAAAGGTTAAGGAGCCTCTTCCTTCGGAGTACGGGTATTTCAGGGAGGGGCTTATCGTGTTCACGTTTTTTCATCTCGTTACGAAACGCGACCTTGCCGAAGCCCTCGTTGAGAATAACGTTACCGCGATAGCCTACGAAACGGTCGAGGAAAGAAACCGTAACCTCCCCATTCTAAAACCCATGAGCGAAGTGGCGGGGAAACTCTCGGTTCAAATCGGGGCGCAATTCCTCATGAAGCAGTACGGGGGAAGAGGCGTGCTTTTAGGCGGCGTTTCCGGCGTCGTGAGGGGAAGCGTCGTCATATTCGGCGGCGGAACGGTCGGGATTAACGCCGCGAAAGTGGCGGTGGGGCTCGGCGCGGACGTTACCGTAATGGACGTGAACACGGAAAGATTCCGCCATCTGGACGACGTGTTCGGAGGCAGGGTTAAAACCATCATATCCAACGCCCACAACATAGAGAGGGCTGTCATCGGCGCCGACCTTGTTGTCGGCGCGATTCAC
>DASRUI010000066.1:0-3034 GCA_035655515.1 Thermodesulfobacteriota bacterium | reverse complement strand
GGCGCTCTGCGGCTCGGTCTATTACGTTGACGGCGCTCCGGCGGCCTATACATTGGGAGAGGAATTAGGGCGCTCTGACACGTTCGTTGTGCATTTCGAAAAAGGGAGCGGCGATTACAAGGGGCTTCTTCAGTTCGTGAGTCAGGCCTTCGCCTCTTTGCTTCCCGAAAAATACGTTTACATAAACAGGGAGCAGGACCTCGGCATAGAGGGGCTTCGGAAGACCAAGCTAAGCCTCAGGCCTTCGGGATTCGTTAAGAAATACAGGGTCGAAAAATGACGGATAAACTCTACAACAATCTTTCCGATTATTTCAAAGAACGCTTCGGAGAGAAAGTGTGGAAGGTTTCGGTATACGCGGGCCTTACGTGTCCGAACCGCGACGGAACCAAAGGCGCCGGGGGGTGCGTTTATTGCGAGCCTTCGACCCTCGTCTCAACCTCTTATAAGCAAGGCATGAGTGTCACGGAGCAGATAGACGTTGGCATAAAGACGGCCTCAAAAAAGGTCAAGGCCGAGAAATTTATCGCGCATTTTCAGGCGAACACAAATACCTACGCCCCGTTGGAGTATCTTGAAGGCCTGTACAGGGAGGCGGTAAGACACCCAAAGGTCGCGGGGCTTTCCGTTTCAACAAGGCCCGATTGCGCGGGAGACGAGGTTTTGGGATTATTGGCCGCGATAAAAAAGGAAATAGGGCTTCTCTGGCTGGAATTGGGGCTTCAGTCTTCGAAGGACTCGACCCTTGAACTCGTTAAAAGAGGTCATATTGCGGCGGACTTCGCCGACGCGGTCGAACGGGCCGCAAAGCAAGGCATAGACGCGGTGGCGCATGTCATTTTCGGCCTTCCCGGAGAGGAACTTTCGGATATGCTCGCGACCGTCGAATTTATTTCGTCTCTTCCCGTATGGGGCGTGAAGTTCCACCAGCTCGACGTCGTTCGGAATACCCCGCTTGAGGAGATGTATGAACAAGGCTTGGTAAAACTCCTTTCCCTTGAAGCCTACGTCCGAGCCGTGGTAGAATCCATTGAGGTTTTGCGTCCGGATATCGTCGTTTGCAGGTTGTCGGGCGATACGCCGAAAGAACTCCTTGTCGCGCCGGATTGGGGCGCGAAAAAGCTCGCGATAAAAAACAGGATAGAGCGGCTTCTTAAGGAAAGAGGCAGTATTCAGGGCAAGAGGTTTCGCGGTAACTCAGCCCTTTAGGGCTGCCCCAGCGGTTGTAAATGCGCCCTCGTCTCTCAGGGCTAAAGCCCTGAGTTACGTACGGATAAACATCCAAGGTTTCCGCAAAATTCGCAAGGAGGACCGGCATGTATGGCGGATAAGAGGGTAAAGAAACTCGCGAGCATACTCGTCAATCATTCGCTCGGAGTCAAAAAAAATGATGTCGTCCTTATATCCTCGTCGTCTGAGCTCGGAAAGCCGCTCGTGCTCGAGGTCTTCGAAGAGGCGCTTCGTGCCGGAGGCCATCCCCTTTTGAGCGTGGGCTTCGAGGAGACGCAAAACATCTTTTACGACAAGGCCACAAAAGCTCAGCTCATGAACTTCCCAAAGACCAAGTTTTACGAGGCCAAAAACATAGACTGCGTCGTGAGCATAAGGGCGCCCTTGAACAAGAAATCCCTTTCTAACGCCGATTCCCGGAAGATTAGCCGGAGGAGCATCGCCTTAAAGGCCATTCAGGAAACCATCGTGAACGAAAAACGGTGGATACTCTGCAACTTCCCGACTCATGCGCTCGCTCAGGAGGCCGACATGAGCCTCGCGGAGTACGAGGATTTTCTCTACAACGCCACTAACATAGACTGGGGTAAGGTCAAGAAAAAAGAGGAGAAACTGAAGCGCGTGCTCGACAGAGGGAAAGAAGTGCGTATAGTGGGCGCTGATACGGACCTTAAGATAAGCATAAAGGGAAGAAAGGCTATTTCTTGCTACGGCGAGCGCAATATGCCCGACGGAGAGGTTTTTCTCTCGCCGATTGAGGACTCGGCCGAGGGCTATATTTACTACGAGATGCCCGCCATTTATCAGGGGAAGGAAGTTCTCGGCATAAGGCTTAGGTTTAGGAACGGCAAGGTCGTGGAGGCGAGCGCGGACAAAAACGAGGCGTTCCTTTTGCAGATGCTCGACACGGATAAGGGAGCCCGGTTTTTGGGAGAGTTGGGCGTTGGCGTGAACTACGGCATACAAGTGTTTTCAAAGGACATACTCTTTGACGAAAAGATAGGCGGCACCGTGCACCTCGCGGTCGGAAGGAGCTATGAAGAGGCCGGGGGCAAGAATAAAAGCGCCATACACTGGGACATGATAAAGGACCTGAGAACCCGCGGCGCCTTATACATAGACGGCTTGCCCATACAGAGAAACGGGAGGTTTTTGATTTGAGGCGGGGCAAGTCAAAAGAAGTTGGCGCGGATAGCATGTTTATCTTTCTCCTCCCTTTTTAAAGGGAGGTTGGGAGGGATTAAAAAGCGTCGAATAATACCCCTTAGTCCCCCTTTGGGAAAGGGGGAAGATAAAGTACGCCGAAATTTGTTGACAGGCCGTTGCGCGAAGGTATAATCAAGCCACGCTTAAAAAAAGTTACCCCCCTTTTACACCCGCCTGCAGGCGAGGTCTCGCATTTTGCGGACAAAGGGGGTTAGCGGGGATTAAGGAGGCTCATGGAGAGCGAAATCGTCGTAAAAGCCTTTAAAGAAAGCGTAAAGGCAAAGGAGCATTTCTTAACCAAAAAGAACGCAGCCCTCATAGTCGAGGCCGCGGAGGTAATCGTCGAATGCTTCAAAAACAACGGCAAACTCATGATAATCGGCAACGGCGGGAGCGCCGCCGACAGCCAGCACATAGCCGCCGAATTCGTGAACCGCTTTGAGATAGAAAGGCCTCCGCTTCCCGCCATTGCCCTCACGGTCGACACTTCCGTCATAACGAGCATAGGAAACGATTACGACTTCAACCTCGTCTTCTCGAAGCAGGTAAAAGCAATCGGAAAAGAAAACGACGTTTTGTTGGCTCTCTCGACGAGCGG
>DASRUI010000065.1:0-24966 GCA_035655515.1 Thermodesulfobacteriota bacterium | reverse complement strand
TAAGGGAAAAGAACGTCCCTTATAACCGTCTTTTCGACAAGGGCTACGACTCTATAGGCTGCATAATTTGCTCGACCCCGCTCGTGAAAGGAGAAGGGCCCCGGTCCGGCAGGTGGAGATGGTTTAATCTTGCCCCGGCGGGCATTAAGCGGGAAAAGGAGTCTTCGGACGGTAAAAAAGAGTGTGGTATACACACAACTAATCCAAAAGGAGGCAGTAAAAAATGACAGCTTCAATCGAGCCGCACGGCGGGAAATTGGTATCGAGGATATTGGAAGGCAAGGACAGGGAGGATGCGGAAAAGAGGGTTTCTTCTCTCAAGAAACTCCCTCTCAACGACAGGGAAATCTCCGACCTTGAAATGATAGCCATAGGCGCCCTGAGCCCTCTCGAGGGTTTCATGAAGAAGGACGATTATCATTCGGTCATGGACACCATGACTCTTGAAAACGGCCTTCCGTGGACCATTCCCATAACCCTTTCGACCGCAAAGGACGAAGTTAAGGGGCTTAAGCAAGGCGCCGAGGTTGCCCTTACCGACGGAAGCGGCAACGCGCTCGCGCTTCTCAAGGTGGAGGAGCTATTCCCGCACGACAAGGAAAAAGAGGCAATGCAGGTTTACGGCACAAAGGACGAGGCGCACCCCGGAGTGAAGAAGGTTTACGAGATGGGCGATACGCTAATCGGCGGAACGGTCTCGGTCTTAAAAAGGCCCGAGCACAAGGATTTTACCCGATACAGGCTCGACCCTAAGGAGACGAGGGCTCTTTTTAAGGAAAAGGGATGGAAGAGGGTAGTTGGTTTCCAGACCCGTAATCCCATACACCGCGCCCATGAGTATCTTCAGAAGTGCGCCCTCGAGGGCGTGGACGGCTTGATGATACATCCCCTTGTCGGCGAGACAAAGGGAGACGACATATCGGCCGCGATAAGGATGCGTTGCTACGAGGCCCTTATGGAGAATTATTATCCCAAGGACAGGGTGGTTCTCGCGGTTTTCCCGGCGGCCATGAGGTACGCGGGCCCGAAGGAGGCCATATTCCACGCCATAGTGAGGAAAAACTACGGTTGCACGCATTTCATAGTGGGAAGGGACCACGCCGGCGTGGGCAACTACTACGGCACCTTCGACGCCCATTATATATTCGACGAGTTCGACCCCGACGCCATAGGGATAATCCCGCTCTTCTTCGACTATACTTTTTATTGCAAGAGGTGCGAGGGCATGGCCTCTTTTAAGACGTGCCCGCACGATTCTTCTTCGCACATAACCCTTTCCGGCACAAAGGTGAGGGATATGCTCAGGAGCGGACAGATTCCTCCGCCGGAGTTTTCGAGGCCCGAGGTCGCGAAGATACTGGTCGAGGCGATGAAGGAAAAATAGACGGAAAAAGAACTCGGCCGGCCCCGAAGGGGCCGGCCTTTTTATATAGCCGCGATTTTCCGTATCACGCGATAACCGCCTATGGCGCCCCCTTGGCCTTGCTTTTTAAGCTCCTTTCGGATATATTAAAAATACGCAATGTTTTTGAATGGTTCTGAGAGGCGCTTCTTGTTGTGAAGAAGGTATTCGTATTTTTTGTTTTATATTTCGCGTTTTCTTCTCCTCTTTTCGCGGCGGAGCCGCCGAGGATAGACGGGGTAAGGACAACTTACGACTCGGAGCTCAGGTTTTCGTTTTACGTGAGCGGAGCCTTTAAAAAAGACCTTGAGGACGCCATCAACAGCGGCATGCCCACTTCGTTCACCTATGTCGTGAAACTTTACCGGAAGAGGGACATGTGGCTTGACGAGCAACTCGGGAGTTGGAAGTTCAATCACACGGTCAAGTATGACGCGTTGAAGCAGGAATATCAGGTCAACATAGAGGAGAAGAACTTCGTCGAGACGACAAAGGATTTCGATGCGGCGAAGGCGATGATGGTTACGGGGAACGACGTCATAATTTCCCCCATACCGGCGCTCAATAAAAACGAGGCCTACGAGCTTAAGCTTATGGCGGAGTTGGACGTCGTGCGCATTCCCTCCGTCTTCAAGTATCTGTTTTTCTTCGTGAAGCTTTGGGATTTCAAAACAGACTGGTATTCGCACGATTTTACGATTTAAACGCGATTTCAGCCCACACTTTTTATGCCACAGGAACCGAACGACATCGATAGCGGCGAGACGAAGAAGAGGAAGCGCGAGTATTACATAATACTCGCGGTGGTCGCGCTTGTCGCGGTCATAACCTACGTCGAAAGCCATATCGAAGTCATAAGCGGCGACCTGCCCGTTCCGACTAACCTCCTCATACTCGGAATAATAAACATAAACATCATACTCCTAGTCCTTTTGGTATTCCTCATACTGCGGAACGCGGTCAAGCTTTTCTTCTCGAGCCGGAGGAACGTGATGGGTTCGAGGCTCAAGACGAAACTCGTCGCTGCGTTTGTCGCTCTTACGATAGTGCCGACGTGCGTGCTTTTCTTCGCGGCCATAGGGTTCGTCAACAAGAGCATAGACAGCTGGTTCGCGATAAAAGTGGAGGATTCGCTCAAGCACTCGCTGGAACTGGCGCAAAACTACTATAAGGACATCTCCGACAGGACGCTTAACGCGGCGTGGCACGCCTCAGTCAAGATGTCTTCCGGCGGAAGAAGGTCGTCCGCCTTAAGTAAGGCGGAGGTAAAGTCCATTACCGGCGACAAGGGGTTTTCGACCGTCGAGATATATTCGGCCAACGGGCGGAGGACGCATTATTCGATAGCCGATAAGGTCAATCGCAACATGGTGCCCGACGTAAGCCCGCCTGAGGTCGAGAAGACCGTGAAGGAAGGCGCGAGGAGTTTCGTTCAAACCCTTGCCGCCGGAGACGTGGTGAGGGGCGCCGTGCCCGTTTACTTCGACGACGGGACGGTCGGGGCGGTCATAGTGGTCAGTTATTATTTGCCGGAAAACCTCGTGTCCAAGATGAAGGACATATCCGCGGCCTTCGAAGGCTACCAGCAGCTGAAGCTCCTCAAAAATCCGGTAAAGACCGGTTACTTTACCGTGCTTCTCCTCATAACGCTCGTCATATTGTTTTTTTCCGTCTGGATAGGGCAGTATCTCGCGAAGGAGATAACGACTCCGATATCCGAACTTGCCGAAGGAACCCACGCCGTCGCGAGCGGCAATCTGGATTACAGGATAAACATGGATTCGAACGACGAGATAGGGCTTTTGGTAAGGTCGTTCAACAGGATGACCGAGGACCTGAAGGCGGGCAAGGGCAATATCGAAAACGCCAACAAGACTTTGAGGGTCACAAACAGGGAACTCGAAAGAAGGCGCAAGTACATAGAGATAGTGCTCGGCAATATTCCCGCCGGAGTCATGTCCATGGACAAGGACGGCGTCATAACGTCCCTTAACAGGGTGGCGGAGGAGATGCTTTCCATCGGAAACAACGGCGCCGAGGGAAGGCTTTACGCGGAAGCCCTCATGCCGGCCTACGTGTCTTTCTTCGCCGACATGGTCGGCGAGATGACGAAGCTCAAGTTGAAAAGCCTCGAGCGCCAGATGAACGTGGATTTGAAAGACAGGGTTACGGCAGTTTTGGTCAATCTCACCGCCATACGCGACGAAAACGACGAGTATCTCGGAGTGGTGGCGGTCATGGACGACGTAACGCATCTCATAAAGACCCAGCGCATGTTCGCGTGGAAAGAGGTCGCGAAACGCATAGCCCACGAGATAAAGAATCCGCTCACTCCCATACAACTCTCGGCGCAGAGGCTCCGGAAAAAGTATATCGGGAAATTGCAGGACGACGACGGGGCGGCCTTCGACGAGTGCACGAGGACAATCATAAATCAGGTGGACGAACTCAAGGTCCTCGTAAACGAGTTTTCGAGTTTCGCGAGGATGCCCGCCATAAACCCGAGCATGAACGACCTGAACGCCGTTATCGCCGAGACCATGGCCCTTTACGGCGCCGGCCACAAGAACATAGTTTTCGAATCGGTCCCGGACCCGGCGCTTCCGCTTCTTCAGATAGACAGGGACCAGATAAAAAGGGTTTTGATAAATCTCATGGATAACGCCGCGGCCTCGGTAGAGGGTTCCGGCGCGGTCAAGGTCGAAACCTTCCACGACAGGGAATTGAACATAGTGCGCATGGAGATAAGCGACACGGGAGTCGGCATAGCCGCGGAGGACAAGGCGCGCCTCTTCGAGCCTTACTTTTCCAGGAAAAAATCCGGAACAGGTCTCGGCCTCGCCATCGTAAGCAACATAATAGCCGACCATAACGGTTACATAAGGGTAAAGGATAATATTCCGAAGGGCACCCGTTTCATCATAGAACTTCCGGTGAAGGCCGGCATGATATGAAAACAGTGCTTATAGTGGACGACGAACGCAACATAAGGGATTCCCTCGGAGCGGTGCTAAGGGACGAGGGTTTCGACGTCGTCTTTTCGGAGAGCGCGGAAGATGCCATAAGCGAGATTTCGAAGGACGAGATAGACGCAGTGCTTCTTGACGTGTGGTTGCCGGGCATGGACGGGCTCGCGGCGCTCCGCGAGATTAAGAAAATTTCGCCGTCCCTGCCGGTCATAATGATAACCGGACACGGCACGGTCGAGACGGCGGTAAAGGCCACTAAACTCGGAGCCTACGATTTTCTCGAAAAGCCGCTTTCCATAGAGAAGGTGCTCCTTTCGGTTGACCACGCCCTCGAACAGGCCCGGCTTGCCGAGGAAAACAGGGAGTTAAAAGAGGCCGGCGCGAAGAAGTATCTGATACTCGGGAACTCCGGCGTCATGGAGGAATTGAAAAACGACATAAGAAAGGTCGCTTCCTCGAACGCCGGGGTGCTCATAACAGGCGAGAACGGCACGGGAAAAGAGCTTGTCGCGAGGAATATCCATCTTTTTTCGTTTCGCTCGGATATGCCGTTCATTGCCGTAAACTGCGCGGCCATACCCGAGGAACTCATAGAGAGCGAACTCTTCGGTCATGAAAGGGGGGCGTTTACCGGCGCGGTATCGGCGAAGAAAGGCCGTTTCGACATGGCCGACAAGGGGACGCTATTTCTTGACGAGATAGGAGACATGAGCCTTAAGACACAGGCGAAGATATTGAGGATACTCGAAGAAAAGAGTTTCGAGAGGGTCGGGGGGACGAGGAGGCAGAGCGTTGACGTCAGGGTCGTTGCCGCGACGAATAAAAACCTCGAAGAGGAAATCAAGAAAGGCAACTTCAGGGAAGACCTCTATTACAGGCTTAACGTAATTCCTTTTCGCGTGCCCGCCCTCAGGGAGAGGAAAGGCGACATACCCGTTTTTGTCGGACATTTTTTGAACGAGTTTTCGCTTGAGACCGGCAGGGGCGCGCACACCATCGGGGACGAAGCGCTCGCTCTTTTCATGAGCTACGATTGGCCGGGAAACGTGCGCGAACTCAGGAATCTCATTGAACGTCTTGTCATCATGACGCCTTCCGGCGAAATAAACGCCAACGACGTGCCGTCTTACATACGCGGGGCGCAAGGCGCCAATGCCCCCGCGACCTTCGGCGAAACGCTGAAGCAGGCAAGGAAGGGATTCGAGAGAGAGTTCATCATAAGAAAGCTCGGCGAGTTCGACGGGAATATCGCCAAGACCGCGGACGCCATAGGCATAGAGAGAAGCCATCTTTACAGGAAAATGAAGTCCTACGGAATAGAGCAGTAAATCCCTTCCTTATTTTCATTCTCGAAAAATCCCATGAATAAACAAATACAAACAATAATGTTATACATTTGACATTTTATCGTAGATGTGCTAATAATAATGTAAATTTAAACGTCATACAATATAAATCAATTATTTATACTTACATCTGTTGTTACCCAAAGGCAATGCTTCGGAGATGTCAACATGAGCGGACAGGTTTTGCTTGTCGTAACCGATGACGCGGTTTTCAGTGAGACGCTCAAGGTCTTTCTTGAAGGCAGGTATGAACTTGTAACTATTTCTTCTTCCGTTCCCAAGGCTTCCTCGTTCAGGGGTACCGCGGATTTAGCCCTGATAGACGCCGGAGCCACGAGGTTTTTGAATGAGGCCTCCGCGTTTTTTTCTCCCGTGTTTTCCGGTTGCGTCATTTTAGGCGCGTGCCCTTCGTTTATCTCTGAAATTCCCAATCCTCTCGTTGGTTATGTCCGCGACTTTGTCCGAAATCCGTTCGATAAGGAGATTCTCCTTGCTTCGATAGAGCGATGCCTGAAACGGCTCTCGCTTAAGAGAGAAGTCCTGTCTTTGAGGCGGGAGCTTGAGAGGCGTTTCGGTTTTTCCGACATGCTGAGCGTGGAGCGCCGCATGAAGGACGTCTTTGAATTGACCCGCAAGGTAAGTACGGTGCCGTCGAATGTCCTCATAACCGGCGAAAGCGGCACTGGCAAGGAGATTATCGCCAATGCCATACACAGGATGGATAAGAAGAGAAAGGGCCCTTTTATAGCGATAAACAGCGCCGCCGTGCCCTCCGAACTTGTCGAGAGCGAACTTTTCGGTTATGAAAAAGGGGCATTTACCGGAGCGGTTTCGGCCAAGCCCGGCAAACTGGAATGCGCCGGCGGAGGCACGCTTTTTCTTGACGAAATCGGAACCCTTCCCCTTCATACTCAGGCTAAACTATTAAGGGTTTTGCAGGACAAAACCATCGAGCGGCTCGGCGGCAACAGTCCCGTAAAGGTTGACATACGGATTATAGCCGCCACGAACATAAACTTGGAAGAGGCGATAAAGGCCGGAGGCTTCAGGCAAGACCTGTATTACAGGCTCAGGGTCGTTCCGATAGAGCTGCCTCCTCTTAGGGAGAGAAAAGACGACATACCACTTCTTATAGAGGATTTTCTGGAGGCAAATTGCGGGAAGTGCGGCAAGCGCGTAACCGGCGTATCGAATGAGGCAATGAGGCGCCTTGTCGAGCACCAATGGCCGGGCAACGTGCGGGAGTTGGAGAACATGATGGAAAGGCTTGTGGTGGAGGCGGAAGATTTTTCGGAGATAGCCGAAGGAGACCTTCCGTTTGACGTGCTTTCCGCGGTTGCAATGCCTCCGGCAACCGGCGATTACAGGGACGCCTGCCGGGCGTTTGAAAAGAACTACATCATAAACGTTCTTAACATGACTAACTGGAACAGGGTGGAGGCGGCGGCGGTGATGAAGGTTCACAGGAATACGCTCTTCCATAAAATGAAAGAATTCGGAATCGAACCGCGAAAGCCGGCAAGGAGATTCAGCAGGGCGTAGGGGCTTGTCGCGGGCACCGTTATACGTGGACGTTATGCGCGATGCGAAAAAACGAGTAGGGGCACGATGCATCGTGCCCCTACAATCTTGCGCGGCATTGATTGCAAAGACAGGGATTTTATGGTAAATATATGTTGCGACTCACAAGATAGGCCGGAGGTTTTGATAAAATGTCGGGTCATTCGAAATGGGCCAACATCAAGCATAGGAAGGCCAAAAGCGACGTTAAAAGGGGCAAGACCTTCACCAAACTCGTGAAGGAGATAATGGTCGCCGCCAAGCTCGGCGGCTCGGACATATCTTCCAACCCGCGTTTAAGAACCGCAGTCGATACAGCCAAAAGCGAAAACCTCCCGGCCGATAATATCGAAAGGGCGATAAAAAAAGGCGCCGGCGAACTCGCCTCGGTAAACTACGAGGAGGGCATGTACGAAGGGTACGGCCCGGGCGGCGTGGCGGTCCTTGTTTCTTACATGACCGACAACAAGAACAGAACCGCGAGCGAGGTGAGGTTCGCGTTTTCCAAGTTAGGCGGCAGGATGGGCGAGGCGGGCAGTGTAATCTGGAAGTTCGACAAGAAAGGCGTGTTCAACTTCGACATGAACTCGATTGAAGAGGAAAAGCTCCTTTCAGCCGCCATAGACGCCGGGGCCGAAGACGTCCGCCCCGACAGCGACGCCAAGGTCTATGAGGTTATTACCGACCCCGGAGACTTTCATAAGGTAAAAATGGCGTTCGACGCCAAAGGGTTCAAATACGCGTTCGCGGGCATAAGCATGATACCCAAGACGCCGGTCAAGGTCGAGGGAGCCATGGTCGCGAAGGTGCTCAAGTTCGTGGAGTCAATGGAGGATCTTGACGACGTGCAGGAGGTCTTCGCGGACTTTGACATATCCGCCGAAGACATGGAAAAAGTGGCGTAAAAGACCATAAAGATGTTACCGGTGCGCTATTAACCGGTAACCGGAAGGCGGCGCATTGAGGGTATTGGGAATAGACCCCGGAACCATCACCACAGGGTGGGGCGTTGTTGAAAAGGGCGCGGGCGGGAGACTTATTTACGTGTCCGACGGAGAGATAAAGACGCCCGAAAGGGCCGGCCTTTCGGAAAAGCTCCTCGCTATTTCCTTGTCCTTGAGAGAAGTCATAAAAAGAACCGCGCCGGACGTATGCGCCGTGGAGTCGGTATTTTTCGCGCGTAACGTCAGGAGCGCCGTTCTTTTGGGACACGCGAGGGGGGTCGCGTTTTTGAGCGCGGCCGAAGGCGGGTTGCCTGTTTACGAATACAGTCCCGCGACGGTCAAGCAGACGGTATCGTCTTACGGAAGGGCCGATAAGGCGCAGGTAGAAAAGATGGTGTCGCTTCTTCTTAAAAAGGGGTGTTTTACGGGACCGGACGCGGCCGACGCTCTGGCCGTGGCCATATGCCACATACATCACGGCGTTATCGCGAGGCTTTCGGAGCGGCAGAAGGCCGGTTTATCCGGATGAGCGGGTCGGCATGATAGCCCGCCTAAGCGGCAAACTCGCGAGCAAGTCGCCTGAATCGGCAGTCATAGACGTCCACGGCGTGGGTTATGAAGTCTTTATACCTCTTTCCACTTACGTGTTGCTTCCGGAGATTAACGCCCCGGCCGAGCTTCTTACCCTTACGTTCGTTAAAGACGATTCGATAAGACTTTACGGGTTTCTGACGCGCGAAGAAAAAGAGATGTTCAACATGCTTCTTTCGGTTTCAGGCGTCGGGCCGAGGCTTGCCCGGAATATCCTCTCCGGGGCGAGCGTTCGGGAAGTGGTATCCGGGATAAGCGCTTCGGACGTTGATTTTTTAAAGGGACTTCCCGGCGTCGGCAAAAAGACCGCCGAGAGGGTCATAGTGGACTTGAAGGATAAGGTCGGAACCATCGTCAAACGTGACGCCGACGTTTCCGCGAAGGCCGGATATGAGCCTGTCGTGAATGACGTTCTTTCGGCGCTTAAGAATTTAGGATACAAACCAAAGGACGCCGAAGAGGCGGCTATAAAAGCCAAAAAAGCCTCTAAAGACGCAGGGTTCGAGGAAATATTTAAGACTTCGCTTAAGATACTTTCGATGAAGTGAGTTGAATCCCCCCTAACCCCCCTTTGTAAAAGGGGGGAACCGTGATTGCGCGAGGCCCATGGACGAGGATGTTTTCAAAGACGGAATAGATACCGCGCCAATAAAACTTAAGGATGAGGAGGTTTACGAAACCACCTTAAGGCCGAGGCGCATGGACGAGTACGTCGGGCAGGAGAAGGTCAAGGAGAACCTCTCTATCGCCGTGCTTGCGGCAAAGGCGAGGGGCGAGGCATTGGATCACGTGCTCTTTTACGGCCCTCCGGGCCTCGGTAAAACGACCCTCGCTCACATCATAGCGGCCGAATTAGGCTCCGGGATAAAAACCGCCTCGGGCCCGACCATCGAAAAAAGCGGAGACCTCGCGGCCATACTCACGAACCTCGAAAGCAAGGACGTTCTTTTCATAGACGAGATACACAGGCTTCCGAACGTCGTCGAGGAGATACTCTACCCGGCAATGGAGGATTTCAAGATAGACATAATAATCGGGCAGGGGCCGGCGGCCCGCTCGATAAGGCTCGACATCCCGCGTTTTACCCTCATAGGCGCGACGACGAGGGCGGGGCTTTTGACCGCCCCTCTTCGCGACCGCTTCGGCATGATAATGAGGCTGGATTTTTACAGCCCGGACGAACTCAAGATAATAGTCATGCGTTCAGGGGCTCTTTTGGGAGTTGAGCTTACGGACGACGGGGCAAGAGAGATAGCGAGCCGCTCCCGCGGCACGCCGAGGCTCGCGAACCGGATACTTAAGAGGGTGCGCGATTACGCGGAGGTTAAGCACGACGGGGTCGTAACCCTCGACGTGGCCAAAAAAGCCCTCGCCATGCTTGAGATAGACTCTATGGGATTCGACAAGATGGACAGGAGGATGCTTCTTGCCATAATAGAGAAGTTCTCCGGCGGCCCGGTCGGCATAGAGTCTCTGGCCGCGGCGCTGCACGAAGAGAAGGATTCGATAGAGGACCTTTACGAGCCGTACCTCATTCAGGAAGGCTTCATAAAGAGAACCTCGAGGGGCAGGGTCGCGACAAAGCGCGCGTACGGGCATCTGGGGTTGGAGTATCCCGAACATTTGACCGACGGGCATCAGGGAAAACTTCTTTAAAGATGTTATCGGTAATCGGTGGACGGATAAGATTGTCATTGCGAGGGGGCTTTATCCCGAAGCAATCTCATTTTTACAATTATGAGATTGCTTCCCCCCGTTTTCACGGGGGCTTCGGCTCACTCGCTCGCAATGACGGTCTATAACCGGTAACCGATAACCGTTTGGGAGGGCGTTGAGTGAAGCGAATACTCGTGCACGTGTGTTGCGGTCCTTGCGCCGTTTATCCCATCAAGAAACTTCTCGCCGGAAGGTTCGGGGTTTACGGCTTTTTTTACAACCCCAACATCCACCCTGAGGAAGAATTCAAAAAAAGGCTGGAGGCCTCGAAAAAACTCGCCTCATTGATGGGAATTGAAACCCTTTTCCACGACCAATACGACCCTCTGCCGTTTTTATCCGGCCTCGCGGTCTTAGGCAAGGCCGAGCCTTTGAAGGACGAGAGGTGCGAGACCTGTTACACGATAAGGCTTAAGAAGACGGCCGAGACGGCTAAAGAATGCGGCTTTGATTATTTTTCATCCTCGCTTCTCTTTAGTAAACGCCAATTCCACGACATAGTCGTAAGCGTCGGGAAGAAAATCGAGAAAGAGGTCGGAGTGAGTTTTTATTACGAGGACTTCAGGAGCGGCTGGCAGGAGGGCATTGAGGAGAGTAAGAAAATGGGCCTTTACAGGCAGAATTATTGCGGGTGCGTGTTTAGCAGGATAGAGCGGGGCTTGTAATAATGCAAAACGCTTCGGCCATTTGCCCTTCGCAAGCTCAGGAGGCTCAGGGCAGGCTTTAGCCCTGAAAAAGCCCTTGTCTTTCGTATCTCAGGGCTTTAGCCCTGATATAAATGCATATTTTCTTTTGTATCAGCCTTAAAGGGCTGAGCTACATGGCTTTAACCCTGCGTAAAGACTTATTAACTTATTAGTTAGCACGGTGGGCTGAGCCCACCCTACAAGACTACAAGACTAAGGCGGACGTGGGTACCCCGGCGTTGCTCCTCAATTCGAACGTTCCGGCGTATAAAAAGTAGGGCAGGGCTTATAATGAATTTTTTCACCTTATTCCCCTCCCCACTTGTTGGGGAGGGCAGGGTGGGGTAGCCCTGCGTAAAGACCGCGCAACCCTTCCGCCTCAGGCGGAGGGTTGCCCTACGTAGAGAATCAGTATCTCGTTTTACGTTTTACAATAGGGACGCGTCAATCATGGATAAACTTTCCGTCGAAATCATAAACAACGTTCCGACCTCGAAGCAGGCAATCGAGATAGTGGAGAGGAAGGGCGTAGGCCACCCGGATTATATCTGCGACGCGGTCATGGACGAGATTTCGGTCGCCTTGAGCAAAGAGTACATACGGGCGTTCGGGGACGTATTGCATCACAATATAGACAAGGGGTTGCTTTCCGCGGGCGAGACGGTTAAAAGATTCGGCGGAGGACGCGTCATCTCCCCGATGGAGTTCGTGATAGGAGACCGCGCCACGTTCCGCGTCGGGAGGAAAAAAATCCCGGTCGAGGACATAGCCCGGAAGACCGTAAAGGACTGGTTCAAAAGAAATCTCAAGCGCGTGGATGTTGAGCGCGATTTGAGAATCAGGGTGGCTCTTAAGCCGGGCTCAATCGAGTTGTCCGACATATTCAAAGACAGGAAAAGGATAAGGGGCGCGAACGACACCTCGGCCGCGGTGGGGTACGCGCCGTTTACAAAAACCGAGAAGGCGGTTTATGAGTGCGAGAGGTTTTTGAACGGAACTTCGTTTAAGACTTCTTTTCCCGAAACGGGCGAGGACGTCAAGGTTATGGGTTTAAGAAGAGGCCGTTCTTTGGACCTCACAATCGCCATGCCGCTTTTTTCAAGATACATAAGGAGCGAGAAGGATTACTTTTCCAGGAAAAAAGACGTGAAGGCCGCGTTGAGGGAATTTATAAAGCGCGAGGGAGATTTCTCGTTTAAGGACGTTACGATAAATTATAACACTCTCGACAGTCGCGGAAGGGGCGTGAACGGCCTCTATCTTACGCTCCTCGGCACGTCCGCGGAGGACGCGGATTCGGGGCAGGTCGGAAGGGGCAACAGGGTGAACGGAGTCATATCCCTTAACCGCCCCATGGGCACCGAGGCCGCGGCGGGTAAAAATCCCGTAAGCCACGTCGGAAAGATTTACACCATCCTCGCCCACAGCATGGCGGAGGCGATATACGCGGAGGTGGACGGCATAGAGGAGGTCTGCGTGTGGTTATTAAGCGAGATAGGCTCTCCCGTGAATAAACCCAAGGCCGCGGCAATTCAGATTATACCCGCGAAACCCCTCAGGTATGCTATAATAAAACAAAAGGCCGAGGCCATTGTGAACGGGTTTCTTTCCGATATCGGAAGTTTCACCGACGAGCTCATAACGGGCAAATACCCTGTCTGTTGACATTTTCTGTCTAAGCGGTGAGTGAAAACCGGGGAGGTCGCCATGCCGCAAAAGAACGTTTCCCGCCTGAAGAAACTCAAAGAGGAATTCATCGCTAAAAAAAGGAAGTTGTGGGCAGAGGCGCGCTCCGAGTATTTCAGGAAGCTCGGCAAGGACTATAACGAGCAGTTCGATTCGCCGCTCGACGCGCAAGACTTGGCCGTCGTTGACCTCATCGAAGACGTGGGTCTTAAGATAGAAGACGTTCGGGTCGTTGAACTTATGAGTATAGACGGGGCCATAGAAAGGTGCGAGGACGGCTCGTACGGGTTTTGCGGCGCATGCGGCAAGGCCATTGGCGCAAAAAGACTTTCCGTCATGCCCTATGCCGTGCTTTGCGCGGCGTGCCAGTCTGAAAAGGAGCGGTAGCGGTCAGGCCGTCCCTTCGTCCGCCTTTGGCGGATCGGCGCGGAGCCTGCCTACGCGAAAACATACAATCGCTTCGCAGGTAAAATCACGGTGGCGTATGCCGTTTACTCCTTCCTATATAACTCTTTACGATACCGGCGAACTCGAAAGACGCGCCGCGGCTTTGACCGGACTCCTTAGGGAGTGCGTCATATGCCCGTGGAATTGCCGCGTTGACAGGACCTCCGGCGCGCTCGGCGTATGCCGCGTGGGCCGGAGCGCCATGGTCGCGAGCTTCAGTCCCCACTTCGGCGAAGAGCCTCCTCTTACGGGTTACGGCGGAAGCGGCACGATATTCCTTTCTTACTGTAATCTGAAATGCGTCTTCTGCCAGAACTACGACATAAGCCATTTCGGGGCTGGTTTGGAGGTCTCAATCGAAGAATTGTCGAAGATGATGGTCATGCTCCAGAGGCAGGGTTGCCATAACATAAACTTCGTCACCCCCACGCACCAGATAGCCCAGATAGTCGAAAGTCTTCCGAATGCAATAGAAAACGGCCTGAGCGTGCCGCTTGTTTATAATTGCGGCGGCTACGAATCGGTCGAGACCATAAAACTCCTCGACGGAATATTCGATATCTATATGCCGGACTTTAAATACGGCGACGACGAGGCGGCCATGAAATATTCCGGCGCGAGGGATTACGTGGAGCGCGCCAAAGAGTCGATAAAGGAGATGCATCGTCAGGCCGGAGACCTTGTTTTGGATAAAAACGGCATTGCCGAGAAGGGGCTTATAATAAGGCATCTTGTGCTTCCCGGGGGGCTTGCCGGCACAAGAGAGGTCATGAGGTTCATAGCCAAAGAGATCTCAAAGGATACTTACGTGAACGTGATGGGTCAGTACAGGCCGTGCCACAGCGCGTCGGAACATTCTCCGCTCGACAGGCGCGTGACTGAAGAAGAATTAGCCGGGGCTTTTGTCATTGCCAAAGAAGAGGGGCTTTGGAGGTTCGCCGGTATAACCGAATGAAGGCTAAGACAAAAGACAAGGCAATTAAGACAGAGCGCCGGATTTCTTCCGGAGGAGTAGTATTCAGGAGAAGCAACGAGGCGGTAGAGGTAGCCTTAATCGAGGTCGAGAGTTCAAAGGGAAAAGTCTGGAGCCTTCCCAAGGGGCTTAAAGAGGAAGGTGAAAACCTCGCCAGAACCGCGCACAGGGAAGTGAGGGAAGAGACCGGACTCGACGGCAGGATAGTCGGCAAGATAGACGACATACATTATTTTTATTCGGAAAAGAACGCCGAGGGCACGAAAAGGTTTTTCAAGATTGTGTATTTTTTTCTCATGGAGTATTCGGGGGGCGACGTCGTAAACCACGACAAAGAAGTCGTTGACTGTAAATGGTTTCCGATTGAGGAAGCGATACGCGCAGTAGCGTATAAGGACGAGAGGGAGATACTCGAAAAGGCGAGGGAGGTAATAAAAGAACGTTGTCAAGGTTAAAACCTTGATCTACAAAAGGGGAGACAGATTGTTGACGGCGAAAGGTCGTTAAAGCCACCCGAAAGAGGAATGTTCCCGGAAGAGGTGGCTATTTTTGCAAAACGTTGCTTGACCGCCTTCATATTCTGTGGTTAAAATGACAAATGGAGGTGCCCGTATGGACGATACTGCAGTTGTGGCCGCAAGCGAAGATAATTTTAAAAAATTATTTTTTGCCGAAAATCGCTGGCATTCAATATCAATTGCCCGGAAGAGGATTCCGGAAATAAAGTGGATAGCCGTTTATCGTAAAGAAGTTAAGGCCATAACTCATATTGCCGAGGTGGCGTCAATTGAGCCATGGCCTAATGGTAAATATGTTTTGAATTTCGCGAAATCCGCAATAAAAATTGGCCCTATAGGGCGCGGCAGAAATGGCAAAGGCAGTGGAATACAGGGGCGACGCGATACATCAAAAGCGCGTTTGGAAAAAGCTAAAACCCTCGAAGAAATTTTTTAACATGGCTTGACAATTTTGCCGGTTAAGGTTTGCAGTCTGAACCGAAACAGGTTAAAATGCCAATCCTAATCGATGATTCGGACGCTATTGAAGAAGGGGAAAAACATGGGTAAAACAGCAGTAACTATCAATGAGGAAAAGATTTTTGCCGACTTTGAAAAACTCTCAAGAAGATGTAAAAAAGAGGCGGCTGATTTCATATCTTACCTCAAGGCAAAAGAGGAGATTGAAGCAACAAAGGAAATCATCATGGACAAGGACTTTTTAAACAGCATTATGAAGGGCGACGAGGATTTCAAGGCAGGGCGGTTTAAAAAATGGTCTGAGGTCAGAGAAGATGTATGAAGTTCTTATTTCTCGCGAGGCTGAAAAATACTACAAGAAGCAGGATAAGGATGCCAGGCGAAGATTGAACAAGTCTATTGATAATCTTGGCATAGAGCCGCTTTTCGGTCCGCACATCAAAAGACTGCATGGAGAATTTGAAGGGAAATACCGTTATGAAATGGGCAATTTCAGGATTGTCTATGAGGTTAATATCAAAAGCAGGATTGTTGAAGTGAAATCAATCAGAGGCAGAGGAGATGTTTATAAAAGATAGTTCCCACGTTTTATCGGATAACCCAAACATGCAAATCACCCCGACAATCATAGAAGAACACGGCATTTCCGAAGAGGAGTATCGCAGGATACTCGACATCCTCGACAGGGAGCCGAATCTCCTCGAACTCGGCATCTTTTCCGTCATGTGGAGCGAGCACTGCTCTTATAAGTCATCGAGAACGCATCTTAGGAATCTTCCGACAAAGGGCCCGGCCGTGCTTCAAGGCCCGGGCGAAAACGCCGGAGCCGTTGACATAGGCGACGGTCTTGCCGCGATATTCAAGATAGAGAGCCATAACCACCCTTCTTTCATAGAGCCTTATCAGGGCGCGGCAACCGGCGTGGGAGGAATATTGAGGGACGTCTTTACCATGGGCGCGAGGCCGGTCGCGCTCTTGAATTCTCTTCGGTTCGGCGCGCCGGAAAACCAAAAGACAAAGTATCTCCTCGAAGGAGTGGTCGCCGGCATCGCAGGTTACGGCAATTGCATGGGCATTCCGACAGTCGGAGGAGAGGCGTATTTTCACGAATCCTATAACGGCAACTGCCTCGTGAACGCCATGACCGTCGGCATAGCCAAAAAAGATAAAATCTTCAAGGGCTTTGCTTCGGGCGTCGGGAACCCGGTCATGTACGTGGGCTCGCGCACAGGCAGGGACGGCATACACGGCGCCACCATGGCGAGCGACGTGTTCGGCGAGGGAGGCGAGGAAAGGCGTCCCACGGTTCAGGTCGGAGACCCTTTTACCGAAAAACTTCTTCTCGAGGCCTGCCTCGAAGTATTCAAGACAGACCACGTGGTCGGCATACAGGACATGGGAGCGGCAGGCCTTACCTCATCGAGCATAGAGATGGGCGGCAGGGCGGGGACAGGAATAGAGCTCAACGTAAGCCTCGTCCCGAGGCGCGAAGCCGGCATGACGCCATACGAGGTCATGCTTTCCGAATCGCAGGAGAGGATGCTCCTTGTGGCGAGGAAGGGCTCCGAAGCCGCGATAAAAGAGATATTCGGGAAGTGGGATCTGGAGGCCTGCGTAATAGGCAAGGTGATTGACACCAAAACAATAAGGCTCTTTGACGCGGGAGTCTTGGTCGCCGAACTTCCCATAGCCGCTTTGACGGACGAGGCTCCGGTGTATAAAAGGCCCTCTAAGAGGCCTTCGACTCAGGACGAAATAACAAGGCTCGACACGGATAAAATCCTTGCGCCAAAGGATTTGAACGACGCGCTCTTGAAACTCCTCTCGTCCCTCAATATAGCGGATAAGGAGTGGATATACCGCCAGTACGACCACATGGTGAGGACTGATACGGTAATCCTGCCCGGTTCCGACAGCGCGGTAATAAGGATAAAGGGAACCCAAAAGGGTTTGGCAATGACGGTTGATTGCAATTCCCGCTATTGCTACCTCGACCCCTTTACGGGAGGAATGATAGCCGTGGCAGAGGCGGCGCGGAACTTAAGCGTAACGGGCGCGATGCCCCTTGCCCTTACCGATTGCCTTAACTTCGGAAGCCCGGAAAGGCCTGAGGTCATGTGGCAGTTCGAGAACGCGGTCAAGGGAATTCGCGAGGCCTGCCTTAAACTCGGCATTCCGGTCATAAGCGGAAACGTGAGTTTTTACAATGAAACCTCGGGCGTCTCGGTTTATCCGACTCCGACAATCGGCATGGTCGGGCTTTTGGATGACGTTGAAAAACGCGCCACCCAACATTTTAAGGACGAGGGAGACATCATAGGGTTTTTGGGCGTAACCACGGACGAACTCGGCGGGAGCGAATACCTTAAAATCGTTCACAACATGGACAGGGGAATGCCTCCCGCGATTGACATGGAACTCGAAAAAAAGGTAGAGGATGCTTGTAGAGAGGCCGTCAGGAGTGGTATAATAAAATCCGCCCATGATTTATCCGAAGGAGGGTTGGCAATAGCGCTTTCGGAGTCGTGTTTCTCGCCCGAGGGGCTTATCGGCGCGGTCGTCGAAGTAAAGGACGTATCAAGGCCGGACAGCCTTCTTTTCGGCGAAAGCCAGTCAAGGGTCATAATAAGTTTCGCGGGCAAAGACCTTGAAGAAGTGAAGCGGATTTGCGACAAGCACGGCGCTCCGTTCGAGGTCATAGGCAAGGTCGGAGGAAGGGTTTTAAAGATAAACGGCCTTATTGACGCGCCGCTTGAAAAAATTTTTGAGGCGTGGAAAGGCTCGTTCAAGAGGTATATTCGTAGCTCGGGGCTTTAGCCCTGATATAAATATATATTTTCTTTTGTATCAGCCCCCCACTCCGATGTTTCAATACGGAGCGCCCCGTATCCAAAGGCATCGGAGCGCCCCGTATCCAAAGGCATCGGGGCGCTTAATATTGCGGGGGCAGGCTCTAAAGGGCTGATTTACAGGGCTTTAGCCCTGAGAGGCGATGGCGGGTTAGCCTATGTTCGACAAATATAACGACGAATGCGGCGTAGTAGGAATATATAACCACCCCGAGGCCTCCAACATGGCCTATCTTTGCCTCTACGCGCTTCAGCACAGGGGGCAGGAGAGCGCTGGCATAGCGTCGTCGGATTCGGTGACGCTCCATTCGCACAAGGCCATGGGCCTTGTGGCCGACATATTCAGCAAAGAAGTCATAGCAACGCTTCCCGGAAGACACGCCATCGGGCACGTCAGGTATTCCACCACTGGCGGCTCCCACATAAAAAACGCGCAACCCTTTGTCGTTGATTATTCGAGGGGTCCCATAGCCATAGCCCATAACGGCAACCTCGTTAATGCCAAGGTTCTGAAGGACGAGCTTGAGGCGTATGGCTCGATATTCCAGTCGAGCATGGATACCGAGGTCATAGTTCACATGATAGCGTCGTCAAAGGAGAATTCTTTGATCGACAGGCTCACGCACGCGCTCGGCAGGGTAAGGGGCTCGTATTCGCTCGTCATATTGAAAGAAGACCGCCTCATAGCCGCGAGGGACCCGCACGGATTCAGGCCGCTCGCGTTGGGGCGCTTAAGGGACGGGTATGTCGTCGCGTCCGAGACCTGCGCGTTCGACCTTATAGAGGCCGAGTTCATAAGGGAGATAGAGCCGGGCGAGATAGTGGAGATAACCGAAAAGGGGATTACTTCGCACAAGCCTTTTAAAGAAGCGGCGCACACTCCGTGCATATTCGAATTCATCTACTTCGCCCGGCCCGACAGTTTCATATTCGGCGCGAACGTCTATAAGGTCAGGAAGAACCTCGGAGCGCAACTCGCGAGGGAACATCCGGTCCTCGCCGACATCGTAATCCCGGTGCCTGATTCCGGCGTTCCGGCGGCGATAGGTTACGCGGAAGAGTCCGGCATACCGTTCGAGTTCGGGCTCGTGAGGAACCATTACGTCGGAAGGACTTTCATAGAGCCGAAGGACAGCATAAGGCACTTCGGGGTCAAGATAAAACTGAACGCCTCGAGAGACATACTCAAGGGGAAGAGGGTTATAGTGGTGGACGACTCCATAGTCCGCGGCACCACGAGCCGTAAGATTATGCGCATGATACGGCAGGCGGGAGCCAAAGAGGTGCATCTCCGGATAAGTTCCCCGCCGACCGTATTGCCTTGTTTCTACGGCATAGACACTCCCAACAGGGACGAACTCATAGCGGCCAATCACAGCGTCGAAGAAATAACGAAGTTCGTTACGGCCGACACGCTCGGTTATTTAAGCGTCGAGGGTTTATACAACGCAGTGAAAGAGGCGGGGGGAAGTTTTTGCGACGCGTGTTTCACCGGAAAATATCCGGTGGAAATCGAAGAAGCGGCTCCCGTGCCGCAACTCGCGCTTTTCAAATGATTCTTCGCGCGTAAGGAGGATTTAAGATGCGGTTCTTTCCGCCTCAGGCGGACGCCCGGATAAAGGCCCTTCGGTTTCGCTTAGGGCGGTTTCCGGGACGGTTCGCGTTCTGCCTTTTTTGTCTTGCCGCGCTTTTCGCGTATTCTTGCGCCGGCGGCGGCGTAAAGAAACCCTCTTCATATAACGACGAACTCGAACGTTTGACAAGGCGCGGCCGGATTTACGAAGGCCTCGACGCGAGGCTGCATATCTACGCCGTTTATAAAAGCGAAACCTTCAGAAGGGCCTATATCGACGAGTACGCGAGCCGTTACGCCTTAAGCGATGAACTAAGGGAAGTCCTCTTGAAGTTCGAACTCGAATCCGGCGAAAAGTATAACGAGTTCTTGATTTCCGCCTATACCCCGCTGGACGAGTGGAACGACTTCGACGATAAGGAACCCACGTGGAGGATGTATCTTTCCGATAAAAGCGGAGTTCGGTTGGAGCCGCTCGAGATCAAGAGGCTGGACGCGAAAGACCCTCTTTACAGGGAGTTTTATCCGTTCATAGACTATTGGAGTTATGTTTATTCCGTAAGGTTTCCCAAGTACGGCGCAGACGTGGACCACCCCGTGGGCGGCGCGGACAGCGAATACCTCACCCTTGCCGTAACGGGCATCAAGGGCGCCGGGGTACTCAAGTGGATTCTTCTTGAAAAGGATTGAGCCCGGCATCGCTTCCGGCACGAAGGTTTTTTCATATAACTTGCGTTGGTAACGGAAGCGGCGCCGGGTGAGAAGGCGGGGCAGATGTCCTTATCCAAGCGTTTAAGCGGAAAGTTCGGCTTCGGCGCGATGATGGTGTTTGTCGCGCTGGGGCTGATTTCCGCTTTTTTGACGATAGTCCTTTATATCGCGAGTCCGGATTTCCTCACCGTGCTTGACTTGAAGGCCGCGGACGCCATGTTCGAGAAAAGGCCCGTAACGAAACCCCCTGAAAACGTAGTTCTTGTGGCGATTGACGAGAAGAGCGTGAACGAACTCGGACGCTGGCCGTGGAAGAGGAGCGAGATGGCCTCTCTCGTAAGGGGGCTCGGGGCGGCCAAGGTCGTTGCCTTTGACATGGTTTTTTCCGAACACACGGACGCTAAAGACGACGCGGATTTGAGGGACGCGATTAAGGAGACGGGTAACGTAATCCTCGGATATTTTCTGAGGGACGACAGTCAAGTCGTGCCCAAGGCCCCGGAACTGGCGCAGATACGGAAGTCAAAGATAAACGCGATAAGGTATCTCGACAGCGGCGATTTTTCGAGTCTTGACAGGATAAATATGGTGTCGTTTCCGAGCGTCGAGCCTAATATCGCGGATATCGGCGCGGGCGCCGCGGGTTACGCGCTCTTCAACATCATTCAGGACGTGGACGGCACGTACAGGGCCGCGAAACTCGCGTACCGTTACAAGGACGATATTTTCCCGGCGCTTTCCGTGGAGGCGGTAAGGCGATACACCGGTTCGGACGTCATGCTTAACGTCGGTCCTTATGGCATGGTGGACAGCATGAACATAGGGGATAAGACAGTGCCCCTTGACGAGACCGGCGGGCTTACCGTAAATTTTTACGGGCCGGGCGGCACGTTCACCACCCATTCGGCGGTTGACGTCATAAAGAAGAGGATTCCAAAGGGCGTTTTCAAGGATAAAATAGTCTTCATAGGCGTTACGGAGAAGGCCGTCTACGATATAAGGGTTACTCCCGTTGATTCGCTCTATCCGGGCGCGGAGGTGCACCCGACGCTTGTCGCCAACATCCTTCAAGCCCGGTATTTGATACGCGACGTAAGAACTCAGGCTCTCGAGCTTCTGTTCGTCATCCTGCTTCCCCTTATTTTATCGTTTTTACTTTACCGCATGAGACACACGTTCGTAAGCCTTTTGGTTTTTTTGTTGTTCGCGCTCTTCGCCGCCGGCATGGACTTTTTTCTTTTTTCGTTCTTTGGCCTGGTTTTAAGCGTTATCTATCCGCTCCTCGCGATTTCCCTCGCTTATCTTTCGATAGAGGCTTACAGGAATCTCGTGGTCGAGAGAAAAAGCAAGTTCTACAGGAAGGCGTTTTCCACGTACGTGCCGCCGCAACTTGTCGCCGAGATTATAAAGGACCCGGCGCGGCTCAAGCTCGGCGGGGAGAAAAGGACTATAACCGTTCTTTTTTCCGACATAAGGGGTTTTACCGGCCTTTCGGAAAGGATGCCTCCGGATGAGCTCGTATCCATGCTTAACGAATACCTCACGCCAATGACCGAGATTGTGTTTAAGGAAAAGGGCACCCTCGACAAGTATATAGGCGACGCCATAATGGCGATATTCAACGCGCCGCTGGAACTCAAGGATCATCCGGTAAGGGCCTGCACCGTCGCGCTTAATATGGTGAGGAAGGTGCCGGAACTCAATAAGAAGTGGTCTAAGACGGGAAGGCCTTCCCTTGTGATAGGGGTAGGGCTTAATACCGGGGAAGCGGTGGTCGGGAACATGGGAGCGGAGTTGAGATTCGATTATACCGCCATAGGAGACGCCGTGAACCTCGCTTCAAGGCTTGAGGGGCAGACAAAGACGTATGGCGTGGACGTCCTGGTGAGCGAGCATACTTACGGGGCGTGCAAGGATTCTTTTATCTTCAGGGACATCGACTATATCAAGGTGAAAGGCAAGGCCGAGGCTTCCGGCGTATTTCACCTCATGGGCTTTAAAGGCGAGGAGGATAAAGCCGCGCTGGCCGGCCTCTTTAAAGACGCCCTCGTAAATTACAGGAAAGGCAATTTCAAGGCCGCGAAAGCCGCCTTCGAGGATATACTCTCGAAGCATCCTGATGACGGGCCTTCGGCGGTTTATATCGGACGGTGCGACGAATACATTGAAACCCCGCCGCCTCCGGACTGGGACGGGGTTTACGTGGCAAAGACGAAGTAGGAAGAGCCGTGATGCGTGGGCGTGATGCGAAAAGAAATGTCATTGCGAGATTGTAGGGGCACGATGCATCGTGCCCCTACTGGGACGGGGTTTACGTGGCAAAGACGAAGATTGTAGGGGCACGATGCATCGTGCCCCTACTCGTTTTTCACGCGTCACGGTTTCTTATCCTCGAGTCCGACTATCGATATGACGTAGCGGTCGAGCTTCGCTCAGGGCAGGCTCCGTGAAGCAATCTCATGCGGATTTGCAAATGAAAAAGGGGTTTGCCGGTAAGGGCAAACCCCTTTAGTTTTTTATTTCGCCGTGCCCGGAGTCGGGGAGCCCCCGGAGTCCGGGTTTCTTTCTTTTTATTCTTTAATTAACCAACAGCCTATCGCGTTACCAGATTCCCGCCGCCGAGGAGTTGCTCCACGGTTGTGGTGCCGGTCCAGTTGCTCGAGAACCAGAGGCCGCCGGACTTCCTCCAGACGGTAATGCCGATAGTATCGTTTTTCCCGGGCTCTCCGTTGTCATCCATGGTCACCTGAAGAGTCGCGTTCCCGTCAACCGAGCACGGACTTAACGGGTTCGTGATGTCCCGGATATTGGCCTTGCCGTTAAAGATGGCCTTACCCGTTGAGGTATTGACGGAGAGCGATGTCATGGCGTTGCCCTTTACCTGATAGACGTAAACACCTCCCGGTTGAACAGGGCATGCGCCGGACCATGTCGTGCTGCGCACGATGGTATTGATGTTGCCCTGAAGGTTGGTCTTGCTCTTATTGTATTTGACATTAAATCCGAAGTTGTTCTTTGTGCCGGGCGCTCCGGGCGTCAACCCGGCCGAGTTTGACAGGACAAGGTAGCCGCCGCCCGTGATGAAGTTATTGAGCGGTTTTGAAACAGTGACCACCGTGTTGTCGTCGGAACTGTTACGCGCGTAATAATTGTTCACAATGATTCCGATTGTGTAAGACTGCGAGTCGCCGGAACCTATATTCGCGGTCCATGAGCAGGTCGCGGTGCCGGTCTTGGTGTCGCTTGCGGTAACGAGACCTACGCCGGGCGCCGTGCAGAGTACGGCGTCGCTTGCGTCCCGGTTCACGAATGTGACCGTTGCGTTCCGGATGTCGCCGAAGTCCGCGTCTCCCGCGGCGTCAGGCGTGGCAGTGATGTCCTGAACGGTTACGGCCAGCGTTACGGTCGCAGTATTGCAGGTAGCGCAAGAAGTCGAGGCGAAGGTCGCTCCGGTGTAGTAGGCCCTCGCGTCCTCCTTGTTTATGGTCAGCGTCGTCGTCGCGTCATTAACCGTAAAATTGGGGTCCACTCCGCCGAATACCGCGGTTACCGTGCGGCTTCCGGGAGCCATCTGCCCTGTCGGCGACGTTCCGAACGGAATCGGTTCGAGAAGCGGGACATCCGTCAACTGACAGGTGAGGACGCCGCCGCTTGGCGCTAAAGCGCAACTGCCCATAATCTGCGTGCCGACCTTGAAGGTAACCGTGGTTGCGGGAGACAACCCGCTAATGCTGATTGGCGACAGGGTGGCGGTGAAAGTCACTTTGTCGCTGTATTGCCGCGGATTTGGCGTTACGGTAACCGTGGATACGGTCGGCGCGGGAGTGATTGTCAAGTCAGCCCCGGTAAAACCGGTGATATTGTAGTTGCTGTTGGCCGCAAGCGTTCCTTGGGTAATCGCATACGGGCTGCCGGCCACTGACTCACCCGGAACGCGCGTAAGCGCGCCGCTGAACACACTCGCAATTGTATCTCCGGCTGCCAGTCCGCTGCCACCCACCGTAAAGGTCAGCGTGGGGTCGGCATCTCCGAAGGTCTTGCTCTTTGCGTCCGCAGTCACCGTGATTGGACGCGCTGTTATGGTCAGGTCAGCCCCGACATAGGTAAGGTCGTAGTTACTGCTCAATGCGAGTGTGTCTTGAATGATTGCATACGTGCCAACGTCCTCGCCGGCGACGCGGCTTAATGCGCCGCTAAAGCTGTCGCCGCTCACAAGCGAGCCGCTTGTGACTGAGTAGGTGAGAGCCGGGTCGGAATCTCCGTAAACTTTTGCTTGGGCGTCCGCAGTCACCGTGATTGGGCGCGCTGTTACGTTAATCAATACACTTGCCGAAGCAGTGTTATAGTTAGCAGTATCCGTCGGCGTGAAGTCCGCCGAAAGAGTCTGACCGCTGCCTGCGTTCAAGATTGTTCCGGCCGCCGGAGTGTAAACGAACGAGCCTGCCACTGAAGCGGTCGCGTTCAACTGCGTCCCATCCAGTGCCGTTCCGTATGTAATGTCGGCAGGATTGCTCCATGTAATGGTCGGGGTCGCCT
>DASRUI010000064.1:0-8629 GCA_035655515.1 Thermodesulfobacteriota bacterium | reverse complement strand
GAGAGTAGGTCGCCGCGGGATTAAATTTTAAAGCCCTCCGACGTAACGTCGGAGGGCTTTTTGTTTTCGTAGAAAAAATCTTCATGCCGATATATAATGCAATCAATGAGTAAAGAGGGGGAGACAAAATGGCAAAAGAATTTACGGTAATCATAGAGCAGGACGAGGAAGACTGGTTCATCGCGGAGGTTCCCGAGCTTAAGGGTTGTCATACCCAGGCCAAATCCCTCGATGACTTGATGGAAAGGGTCAAGGAATCTATCCGCCTTTGTCTGGAGACTCAGGGGAAAGAATATCCGAAAATACGTCTTGTGGGCGTGCAGAAAGTCGCGGTATGAGGAAACTTCCCGCGTTAAGCGGAAAAGAATTGATTTCTATTTTAAAGAAAGCCGGGTTTTTTGCCGAAAGGCAGAGAGGCAGCCATGTTTTTCTAAAGCACGGCGACGGAAGGGCGACGGTAATTCCTGTTCATTCCGGAGAAACAATCGGTCCGGGGCTTTTATCGAAGATATTGAGGGATGTTGAAATGACAAAGGACGATTTAGCGAGGATTCTTAAAAAATAGAACGCCTTAATGGCCGATGGTACTATATGGGCGACTGCATGGGAGAGTAGGTCGCCGCGGGATTAAATTTTAAAGCCCTCCGACGTAACGTCGGAGGGCTTTTTGTTTTTGGCCAAAGACGGCCTCACTTTTCGGGAAGCCGTCGGAACTCCCCTGTCTCCTCTGTCATTACGGGATAACCCTCGAGCGTGTCAGGGATTTTCCGGTCAAGTTCCGGGGTTTTTTTCACGACATATACTTTTATGCACGGCTTTTCGTCGCACGCGCCTATGGCCGTGCCCACCACCCCGGGCACTGCCATCAACTCATTCGTATGTTCTTTTTGAACCTCTTGGATTGTTTTTCCGGGCATTTTATCCTTTTTATAGTCATGGCGGGGGTTTTCCCCGGCGCACCCGGCCGCGCTTAAGGCTACGGCAATAAAACATGCCACGGGCTTTATCACCTTGGTTTATTTGCCGTCCACGGTCGCGGAAAATCTTTCCAGCACATGGCGAATGGGGTTTGCTATCCCGTATCTGCCGGAGCTATTTCCGGCAAAGAGAAGACCTACCGGGCTATGGTCGTCCGTCACGATAAGAGAGCCTGAATCTCCGGCCTTTACGAACGGCTTGCCGGAGTTGATGATTATCTGGTCAACAAACCTCGCCACCCCTGAATCGTATCCTATGTTTATGACGGCGTTTATCCCGACAATCGTCCCTTTCGTCAACTTTGTGGTGCGTCCGTATTTTTGCACGGAAAGCCCCACCGCCTCGGTTACGGCGGCGGATTTCGGCGCGCCGTACCCGCCGGACGGCGTGGAGTTTCCAAGAAGGCTTGCGGAGGAGAGGGCTATCGCGGCGTCTATTTTGTTCGAAGCTTCCGTAGAAAAGACGATAGGCTCGAAATCAGCCAGTGTGCCGATTATGTTAGCGGCATTGTACGCGCAACCGGTGTCATAGCGGCCCGGTTGCAGGACATTGCTTCCGATAGCGGCGTTGTTTTCGAGGGCGTAAACGTGGTTGTTGCTGAGGGCATAGACGTCCGCGCCTTTTTTAACCCTCGCGCCTATGGTCCCGGCCGAGCATTCTCCTTCGTTGCCGGTTGAAATGCCTATGGGAACAGGCCTGTCGAATCTTGCGGTCGTATTGACGCCGGGTTTCGATCTCGCCATCGCGAGGAACTCTCCCGTAGTAAGCGTAACAACGGGGATGCCGTCAAGACTCCCGGGTATTGTCCCGTAGCCGGGCTCTTTTTTTGTAAGCACAATAACGGCCGGCCTTCCGTCCCATGTTAACCCCACTGCCGTGCCCACGACATCCGCTGCGGACATAAGCGAGCGGGTGTGGCGGCCCTGTGCCGCGATCGCCGCCTGAATCCCAGTGTTGTCCCTGTCAAGCGCGCCGCGTTCCGCCGATACAGTTGTTCCTTGGCTAATCTTTGCCATCAGCAGGTTCGGATTCCGGTCTTCCGCCCCGGCCCGGGCAAGGGGGAGTACGCAGATAAATAAGACGAAACACAGGATGATTTTTAAGTAAAAAGGTTTTCTCATGGGACGCCTCCTTTACGCAATGGTTTATATTGAATATTATATCTTGCAAGTTTTTTTTGTCAATCAATCTTGCGACGCCTGTCCAAAAGCACGGGTTTTTTGTTTTTTTTAAGGTTTTGGCGCGACCTTTCGGGCATAGGTAACTAACTCTTCCACGGGAATAAGAAAGGGCGAGACCTTGACACGCGAAGATTCCGTGCAAGAGTCTTTATAAAGACCAATCCCGAAAAAAAGGAGAATGACAATGAAAAAAGCCAGGATACTCGCGCTGGCGATAGCCGTATTTTCAGTTTCACAGGCCATGGCAGGCGGAAAAGAAAAGGGAATAAAGGGAATGAGCGTTGAAAAGCAGATAAAACTCGCGCAAAGCGCGGCGCCCTTGGGCGTATCGAGGGACGCCACAGTCATGATTGCGGGCGAAGACGGAAATCTTATGGAGGCCAAGAAAGGGACAAACGGCTTTGTTTGCCTGCCTGACATAGACGGGCAGGAGGTTCCCGACCCGGTCTGCCTGGACCAAGCGGCGTACCAATGGGTTATGGACCTCATGGCCAATAAGCCGAAACCCACTAATACCGCGCCGGGCATAGCCTATATGGCAAGGGGCGGGTGGCACTGGGAAAAAGACGGCAAGATCGTAATGGATAAGAACGAGAAAGGGGCTAAAAGGGTCGGCGAGCCGCCCCACTGGATGATATTATGGCCTTTCGACCCCAAGGCGAGCGGGTTGCCTTCCCGTCCGGAAAAGTTCGGGACTTACGTCATGTTCGAGGGCACGCCTTACGCGCACCTCATGATATATCAAAATCCCAATAAGTTGAAATAGGGGGAAAACAGGCTTGCCCTTTGCGGAAGCGGTCTTTGTTAGCGGCCGCGTTAAAAGATTAAAACGCCGGTCATTGAAAAATGACCGGCGTTTTGTTTTAAAACCCGAGTCTGTTCGCGCGCCTTACGCTTGGTTGCCGGGCTTCCTCTTCTCCCTCCACTTTCTCGCGAATATCAGGGAATATGAGATTGCGCCGATAAACCCGAGGAACAAAAATTCCACGTGTCTTTCTTCGTCCGACAGGTAGAGAACGACCGCTATGGCGAAAACGACGGCGGAAATCGCGCTTATCGGCTTAAGAACATTTGGCGGAAGTTTGTCCACGAACGCGTCGGCTATGCCGAAGAATACGAGGAATCCTATTATCATGCTTATTGAGAAAAGGGCAATATACAATATCCTGCCTCCTATTTCCCCCTCTCCTCCGCCTGAGGCGGACGGGAGAGGGTAGAGCCTGCCCTGAGCGAAGTCGAAGGGGTGAGGGGGAAAAAAACCGCAACGCGGTTAAGTCGAGCAGATAAGAGATTAACAAAGAAACAGAGAAAAGTCATTAATTGAGTGCGGCCTGTGCTTGTGATAGCCGGTAAAATATGGTAAAAAGACGCATCGTAAAGATTATAAGAATCAGGGAAGACAGGCGACATGGACCCGAAATTCTTCGAAGAATTGAAAAAGACCCACAACAAGATGAACATAATCGGGTTAGTCATGGCCGCGTTGGTCGTTGTCCTCGCTATCGTCGCGGAGGTCATGAACGCGAAGGGCGTAAGGTTATCCGGCATGCCGGAGGATGAGGTTTCGCTTCTGAGGTACGTGCTTCTGGGCATAACCGTAACGGAGTTTTTTCTCATAAAGATAATCCGCAATCAGGTGCTTGCCGCCACCAACCCGAAGGCCGAGACCCTGCCGCCGGAAAAAAGATTCTGGTTCGAACTGCCGAAGTTCATGGCCGCCTCCTTCATAACTCTTTTTCTTTGCGAGGCCATCTCTCTTTACGGCTTCGTATTGTTTATCCTCTCCGGTAACACAACGGATTACTATATCTTCGCCGCCATGTCGTTCATTGCCTTTGTCATTTACTTCCCCAAGTATAATCACTGGGAAGAATCCATGAGGGCCAAACTCTCGCAAATATCCCAAAAGCCGCAATAGTAAAAGTCGCGCCTCTTTTCTCCCCTCCTTACCAAGGAGGGGCAGGGGGAGGTTTTCTTCAATCCGACTTCTACCCCACCACTTCCCGTCGGGGTACCCACCCGAAGGGTGGGTCGGCGCTTCGTGCCGGGGTACTCACGCCAAGCGGCGTGGGTCGTGGAGCCCAGCCCCTTATAAAGGAGAGGAGAAAAGAACCCCCCGATGACATAAGCCCCGCATTATGATAAATTATTTTCATGACAACGTCCGGAACAAATAACCTCTCCCATATCTGCGTTACTCTTTGCAAGGGCGCTTGTTGCGACCCTTGGTGGGGGATTATCTTTTATTCCATTAAAAACGAAGGCGCGACCCGCGCTTTGCGCGGGTGCCCCGACGACCTTAAAAAAGAAATCACCGAAAGCCTGAAACTTCGCGTCGAGAGGATAAAGACAAACTACGTTACCAATGAAAATCCTCCGCGCTCTCTTTTCAAAAACCCCGAAAGGTACGGAGTCAAACTCCAAGGCATGAGGCGGGAAAGAGGCGTTTCGGTTCTGTCTCTTCGCGCCATGTTCGCCTTCAAATGCCTTTATCTTTCGCCCGGCAAGACCTGCTCCATCCATCCCTCTATATCGGGAAAAGACATACGGCCTCCTCATTGCGCGGAACTCGGAGAGCCGGGGGCAAGAGCCGGAGAAAAGGGTTATTGCCGCGTAATCGAGGCGACGATAAAAAATCCTGGCGACGAAAAGGCAATCATGTCCGCCATAGGAATTGAGAAAAGCGCGAGTGAAAGTCATTATAAAGAATGCTTCCCTACGCTTGACGAGGCGGTGGAAGACGTTATGAAGGAGATACGGAACAAGAAGGATTCTCAAGTTGTCAGGGTTCAGGACAAAGCCCTCGGAAGAAACGATCCGTGTTTTTGCAAAAGCGGCAAGAAATACAAGAAATGCCACGGCTCGTGAGGAAGAATTGACAGACACGCCGGCCGCGTATATAATCTCGTGAAAACCGTCAAACACGGAGGCATTATGAAAAGAATGAGCCTGATGTCTGTTTTATTTCTCTTTCTGATCACCTCATGCGCCGGCATACCGCCGCTTAAGGTCAAGTTAAAAGAAGAATTTTTAAGGGACGCGTTGAGGGAGGCGCACGTGAGGGCCATGTTGCTCGGCTACGTGTCCGAGCGTCTGGACTATGAAAAGAAAATCGCCGTCTTTATAAAGAAGGACACTTCCATGAACATGGACATTCAACTGAGGTTGGAGATTGTAGAGGAAGACAAGGTTTATGTGATGCGCATAGAGGGTAAGGACATGTCTCCCGGCGGCGAGAGGTATCAGCTGGAAGGGGATATGACGCGGGTAGCCCTCGCGGTGAAGGAGTGTTGCGGCATAGACACGATTAGAAAGAAGATAATTCTCGACGAGTAACATGCCCGGATGTTATCGCGGGGTCGAATCCCGCTACCGCGGGTTTGTCCCGAAAAAACTCGCGGAAAAAGAAACGAACCCTATTTCTTTTTAATCGTCCATTTGACGAAGGCCTCTTCGTCCTCCCTTGAATTAATCTTTTCGTCGAGTCTTCTTTTGCGGAGCATGTTGAGGATTCGCCCCATGGACGGGTCTTGCTTCACGCCGAGCCTCAGGAGGTCGTTGCCGGTGAGGATATTTTTAACGTCGCGGAGTTTCGTTATGTGAAGGGTAACGGCTTTTCTCGCGTCTTCTTTTGGCGCTTTGGCGACGAGGTAGAGCGAGAGTTCGAGGGGCAGAGGGTTCAAAAGCTCAAAGAGGCCGCTCCTTGATTTAACCTTGCCCGACGAGATGAGGTTTAACGCCTTGAGCCCTCTTGCCCTTTCCTGCACCACGCGGAGCCTTTTTTTTCCGGGAAGAGAAAGGCTTTTCGTGAGGCTCAGGAGTTCTTCGTTCGTGAGGTTATCCGTAAGGGCGAGGTACAGGGTAAGCCATCCTTCGATTTTTTCCTGCGTGTAGAGGAGGTTAAACCACGCGAGCGCCGCTTTTGCCCGCCCGAAGAGCGCTTCTTCGGCCCCGTTCCACTTTAGTTTTTTGTGGATTAGACTCAGGATTCCGAGTTCAAAAAGCCTTTTGAGCGTGCCGACCGACCGTTCCTCTTCGACGGTGTTTTTTATCTCGTCCATGACCCTCGCCATGGACGTCTGTTTCAGGATGCCGAGTTTTACGGAGTTTTTCAAGAGATGCAGGGTGTGCTTCGATATCTTGAAGTCGAACCTCTCGGCGAACCTCATGGCCCGTATGAGCCTCGTCGGGTCTTCGACGAAGCTCAGGTTATGCAGAACGCGGACGGTTTTTTCCTTTATGTCTCTTTCGGCTCCGAAAAAATCTATCAATTCCCCGAAGCGGCCGGGGTTCAAGGCCACGGCGAGGGTATTGATTGTAAAGTCCCTCCTGTACAGGTCGAGCTTGAGAGAGCTCTCCTCGATTGTAGGGAGCGCGCCCGGCCTTTCGTAATACTCTATGCGCGCGGTAGCCACGTCCACTTTTCTTCCGTCCGGAAAACTTAAAACAGCGGTGCGGAATCTTTCGTGAGGGCTTGCCTTGAGCCCCTTTGCCTTCGCGAGATGGTTCGCGAACTTAAGCCCGTCGCCTTCGACGACGATGTCCATGTCGAGGTTCGTTCTCCTGAGCAGCAAGTCCCTTACGAAGCCGCCGACCGCGTAGGCGCGGAAGCCGAGTTTTTCCGCGGCCTCGCCCGATTCTTTGAGAAACGTAAAGGCCCACGGCGGAAGTTTCTCTCTCATGAGCGAAGTGAGAATTCTTTTATGCGTCTTCATCGAAGGCGTTTGCGAGAGTTCTTCGTGGAGGAGTTTCAGGAGGTCGGTCCTTGTCACGACTCCGGTAATCGCGCCGTCTTTTATGACGGGAAGAAGCCTCTGACCCCGGAGCAGCACTTTGTCCCGCACCTCGTCAATCGAGGTTTCCGCCTCGACGCTTTCTATGTCAATCGTCATGTAGCTTTCGACGCGTTCGTTGCCCAAGCCGTGGAATACGGCCTTATCCACGACCTGCCGCGTTATGATGCCGGAGGGCGCCTTTTTTGCCGCGACCGGAAGCGCGTTGACGTTGTATCTCCTCATGGTCTCCGCCGCGTCAGCGAGGGTTTTGCCGGGCATTATGGTTATGGCCGGGGCGCTCATTATGTGAGAGGCGGTCTTTTGCGGAACGGCCCTTTTTCTGAGCGCTCTTATTGCCGCTTCTTTCGCCTCGATAAGGGTTACGTTTTTCATGGTGGCGCTTGCCGCCTGAGGATGCCCTCCTCCTCCTAACTCCGAGGCGACTTCACCGGCGTGTATCCGCGGATTCGAGCTCCTTATCACCGCGTGGACGCGGTTTTCGGTTTCCGCGAGGAGCACGAGGCAGTCCATCTTTTCTATGTCAATGAGCCTGTGGGCGAGGATGGATACGTCACTTATGCCTTGTTCCAGGCTTATGGCCGCTATGATTACCTCCGACCCGCCGATCGTGTAAGAGGCCTGCGATTTTATGAGTTCGTCCAAGGCCGACACTTCGGCGGGGGAGAGTTCTTTCGCGAGAAGCCTTTTTATTGTTTTAAGGTCGGCGCCGCATGAGCGCAGAAACCCGGCCGCCTCGAAGTCTTCCGGCGTAGTTGACGTGAAGGTGAGGTTCCCGGTGTCTTCGTAGATTCCGGAAAGAAGCACGGTTGCCTCGCGGGGCGCGGGGCGGATGTCTTTCTCTTTAAGTATGAGGGTCAGGATGGTTGTCGTCGAGCCGTACGGCTTTATTACCTCGATTGTCCCGCGGATGTCGCCTTCGGTTACAGGGTGATGGTCGTAAACGTGCACCTCCACGCCCTTTTTTTTCGCGGCCAGAGAGAATCTCCCGATGCGGGAGGGGGTTTTTATGTCCACCAGTATCAGGCGTTTTATCGAGTCCATGTCTATGTCTTCGGGAGGAACGAACGAAAAGGGGAGATTCATGCCGTCGAGCGCGGACTTGAGCTCTTTTTCAAGGGAGCCGGGGAATGAAAGCACGGCGTCCGGATAAAGCATCTTGGCGGCAACCATCGAGGAGAGGGTGTCGAAGTCGGCGTTCGTGTGCGTGGTTATGACGTCCATACGCGGATATTAGCATAGGTGCTGCATGTAAGCAAAGGGAGCTCCTTTTGGCAGCGTCAATTATTTTGTGTCATAAATAAAGGGGAAGCGGTTCTTTATGTCTTGTTTTCGTAGGGCAGACCTTTAGAGCCTGCCCCCGCAATATTAAGCGGGGGTCTGCGTCTTTATGGCTTCTTTACAGCAGGGCTAAAGCCCTGCCCTACTCCTTTTAATGGCTTGCTTTAGCGGCTTTTTTTGGTATATTCTAAGTTCATGAGTATTTTATTCAGAAAAGAAAGAATCGCCCTTTTAAACCAGCTCGTGAAGAACGGGGAAGGGCTTGTTTCGGGACTGTTTTTAACGCTGGACACCGGTTCGTTGAGATTCAGGCACGGCGAAAGCCTCGCCGAACTCAAAGTGCCGTATCATCTGGGCGGCGAAGACGAGGAGGTCGTAGAGAAGGCCGTAATGGCC